>JBJMNJ010000156.1:0-19980 GCA_045804325.1 Gemmatimonadaceae bacterium | reverse complement strand
GAGCGCCGGCAGCATCCGCATCCGCCGCTCGCTGCGCAGCGGGGCGCGACGGCGGCATGACGATTCCCGCTCCCTCGAGCGATGTCGCGCGGCCGCTGCTCGCGGTTCGGGACCACACGAAGCACTTCCCGATCAAGCGCGGCGTGTTCGGCCGCGTCACGGGTGCCGTGCGCGCCGTGGACGGCGTCTCGTTCGACGTCGCGCCCGGCGAGACGCTCGCGCTCGTGGGAGAGTCGGGCTGCGGCAAGTCCACCACCGGCCGCGCCATCCTCCGCCTCATCGAGCCCACCTCGGGCTCCGTGTCCTTCGACGGCGTCGACGTGCGCGCGCTCGATTCGGCCGATCTGCGGG
This sequence comes from Gemmatimonadaceae bacterium, assembly GCA_045804325.1. Lineage (GTDB taxonomy): Bacteria > Gemmatimonadota > Gemmatimonadetes > Gemmatimonadales > Gemmatimonadaceae > JBJMNJ01. The sequence continues at coordinate 19,629 of JBJMNJ010000156.1, read as the reverse complement.
CGCTGCGCCGCCGGATGCAGATCGTCTTCCAGGACCCGTTCAGCTCCCTCAACCCGCGCATGACGGTCGCGGCGATCGTCCGCGAGGGGCTGACGATCCACCGCCTCGCCGAGGGCGCCGACGCCGACCGGCGCGTGCGCCAGCTCCTCGACGAGGTCGGCCTCCGCCCGGAGTACGCCGCGCGCTACCCGCACGAGTTCTCCGGCGGCCAGCGCCAGCGCATCGGCATCGCCCGCGCGCTCTCGGTCGAGCCGAGCTTCATCGTGTGCGACGAGCCGGTGTCCGCGCTCGACGTGTCCGTGCAGGCGCAGGTCATCAACCTCCTGCAGGACCTGCAGCGCGAGCGCGGGCTCACGTACATGTTCATCGCGCACGACCTGTCGGTGGTGGAGCACATCGCCGACCGCGTGGCCGTGATGTACCTCGGCAAGGTCGTGGAGCTCGCGCGCTCGGCGGACCTGTACCGCGAGCCGCTGATGCCGTACACGCAGGCGCTGCTCTCGGCGGTGCCCATCGCGGACCCGACGCGCAAGAAGAGCCGGATCGTCCTCACGGGCGACGTCCCCTCCCCCGCCAATCCCCCCTCGGGGTGCGTGTTCCACCCGCGCTGCCACCACCCGCAGAAGGACGAGGCGTGCACGCGCATCGTGCCGCCGCTCGAGGAGAAGGCGCCGGGGCACTGGGCCGCGTGCATCAAGCAGCCGCCGACGCGCATCTCGTGGGACGAGCAGCGGCAGGCCGGGGCGACGCGCCCGCCCGACCGCTACCTCCCGCTGGCGCCCCAGGGGGCTCGGCCGTAAGGTACCGCCCGCGCGGAACCCGTCGCGTGCGGCGAGGTATCGCATGAAGACGACGAGCATCCATCCCCCCCAGGAGATCTCTTGTCCACCATCGCCAAGGTCACGGACATCGCGACGACGGCGGCCGACCGGCCTCCCGAGCTCGACGACCGTGCACTGCTCGGCCACCCGCGCGGCCTCGGCCTGCTGTTCGTCGCCGAGATGTGGGAGCGCTTCTCGTACTACGGCATGCGCGCGCTGCTCGTGCTGTACCTGGTCAACGCGCTGCGCTGGGACTCGGCGCGCGCGGCGAACCTCTACGGCACGTACACGATGCTCGTGTACCTCACGCCGCTCATCGGCGGCTACCTCGCCGACCGCCTCATCGGCACGCGGCGCTCGCTGGTGCTCGGCGGCGCGATCATCGCCGCGGGCCACTTCACGATGGCGGTCCCGGGGATGACGACGTTCTACACCGGCCTCGGGCTCATCATCGTGGGCACCGGCTTCTTCAAGCCGAACGTCTCGACGATGGTCGGCCAGATCTACCGCGACGGCGACCCGCGGCGCGACTCCGGGTTCACGATCTTCTACATGGGCATCAACCTCGGCGCCTTCCTCGGGCCCCTCGTCTGCGGCTTCCTCGCGCAGAACGACCGCTTCGGCTGGCATTACGGCTTCGCCGCCGCGGGCGTCGGCATGGTGCTCGGGCTCATCGCGTACGTGTGGGGCCGCGACCGCTACCTCCCGGGCATCGGCCTCCGGGCGGTCGAGAAGGGCGGGTCGGCGGGCGACCGGTCGCGCAACGAGACGACGGGCGCGGCCGAAGGGTCCGGCGCGCTGCACGGCATCGGCGGCGCGGTCGTGGGCGCGCTCGTCGGGTGGTTCCTCGGCGGCGGCTCCATCCTCGGCCTCATCATGGGCGCCACCATCGGCGCGGCACTCGCGGTGACGGTGCTCGGCACGCACGGCGAGGAGCGCAAGCGCGTCATCGCGCTCTTCATCGTCGTGTTCTTCGTGATCTTCTTCTGGGCGGCGTACGAGCAGGCGGGCAGCTCGATGAACCTCTTCGCCGACAAGTACACGAACCTCGACGTCGGCGGCTTCAGGGTGCCGTCGAGCTGGTTCCAGTCGGTGAACCCGTTCGTCATCCTCCTCTTCGCGCCGGCCTTCGCCGTGCTGTGGGGGCGCCTCGGGCGCGCCGGCAAGGAGCCGTCCACCGCGATGAAGATGACGATCGGCCTCTTCCTCCTCGGCGTCGGCTTCCTGTTCATGGTCGAGGGCGGCCGCCGCGCCGACGGCGGCACGCTCGTGAGCCCGTGGTGGCTCGTGATGGCGTACGCGTTCCACACCTGGGGCGAGCTGTGCCTCTCCCCGGTGGGGCTCTCGTACGTCACGAAGGTGGCGCCGTGGCGCTTCGCCTCGCTGCTGATGGGCGTGTGGTTCCTCGCCAACGCCGCGGCGAACAAGGTGGCCGGCTCGCTCGCCGCGTTCACCCCGCTCCCGGGCGAGGCCCCGGCCGCCCGCGCCAGCGGCATCGGCGGCTTCATCCAGCAGGTCAGCCAGACGAACCGCGGGTTCTACACGATCTTCGTCGTGTCGAGCATCGCCGCGGCGATCGTGATGCTGGTGTGCGTGCCGCTGCTCAAGCGACTGACGTCGAGCGTCAAGGCGTAGGCGGACCAGCGAGCCGCTGAGAGCTACGGAGCTGGCGACGGGCGACGGGCGGGCGCTGCTCACGAGCGAGCACGGGTCGGACGGCGAGAACCCCCGGGGGCGCGCACTGGCCTCCCGGGGGTTCGACGTCACGACCACCCGCTCGTCAGCCGGACGGCAGCAGTCGCCTGTCGCCTGTCGCCAGCACTCAGTGGATCCGCTACGGCCACGAGAAGACGTTCGACGGCACCGAGCGCTCCCTGCTGACCGCGACGTCATCCGGCTCCCGCCAGAACTGCCGCACGGCGTTCGTGCTCGACAGCCGGAGCTCGAAGTTCCGCTCCGCGCCCGGCGAGAGCGGGAACACGAAGTCCACGCGGAAGGCGCGGCGCGAGCCCGACGGGACGGCGGCCATGATGCCGAGCCCGACGCTCGACTGGATGGGCGTGTCGACGCCGAACGGAACGTCGCCCGCCTTGAGGCGCCCGGCGTCGGCGAAGCCGGCGATCGCGAGGTCGCTGGCGTCCCAGGGCGTGCCGATCATCCAGCGGTGCTCCGTGCGCGCCACGATGCGCTGCCCGCCCGCGAGGCGCGATTCCGAGTAGCCGCGCACGCCTCCGGTGAAGTCGGCCATCGTGAGCTGGAAGGGCACGCGCTGCCGCCAGCCGCCGCTCATCTCCAGGCTCGTCACCTGGGTGTGGTGCGGGGACATGCGGAGGTACCACGCGCCCCGGCCGCTCGTGAGCACGCCGTCCCAGCGGTTCTCGTCGTAGTTCTGCCGCCCTTCGCCGAGGACCTCGAGCGCCGCGAACGACCACGGCCCGCCGAACCCGGCGTACGCGTCGAGCGCGATGAACATGTCGTCGTCCTCGGCGCCGAACACCGAGAGCCCGCGCCCGAAGAGCGTGCCGAACTGCATCCCGACGCGCACGTCCTGCGCGCCGGTGATGGCGTCGAAGCCGCGCACGCGCATGAAGCGGACGTTGCGGACGCCCCAGAGCGCGTTGATGCGGGCGGTCCGGTGCCGGCCGTAGCGCCCCCTGAGCTCGTCGATCGCGCCGCTCGCCAGCACGAGCCCCGTGTCGGTCTCGAAGAACGGCTCCTCGTCCGTCCACTCCTCCTCGCGCGAGATCGACGCGCCGAAGAGGCTGAGGCGCCCGGGCACGCCGATGCGCACGATGCCGCCGAGGTCCGACCAGCGCCGCCGCGTCTCGAGCTTCGGCGGCAGGCCCACGGGCGCGATGAAGCCGCGGTAGTCGCGCCACTCGCCGCCGTTCAGGCGCCAGGCGACGCGCTGGAGGTCCGTGAAGTACGGGTGGCTCAGCTCCGCGCGCCACTCCTGTCCGAGGCGGCGGCGCTGCGCCACGGCCTCGAGCTGGTACGGGCGCCCGAGGAACTGGTAGTCGAGGAACTTCGCGCCCCAGGTGTCGCGGTAGAAGTCGCCCTCCCGCCATTCGACGAGCGCGTACGTGCCGCTCCCCTGGAAGTTCGCGTTGCCGAGCTTGAGGGCGACGGGCCGCGCCGGGCTGCGCGCCGCGAGCCCCGCGAGCAGCGAGAGCTCGTCCTCGGTGGTGACGACCACGCGCACGCCGCCCACGTCCTCGAAGACGCGCACCACCGCGTCCGACAGGAACGGCTGCGCGCGCAGGATGCGCTCGGACTCCGCGCGCCGCAGCTCGGAGCAGGTGCCGCCGAGCTTCAGGGCGAGGAAGCGGCGCACCACGGGCGCGCGCGTCGTGGTGTGGAGATCCCGCGCGAGGCGCGCGATCGCGGGCGCGCGGCGGAAGATGCCGCCGAGGTGCGGCGGCTCCGTGCGCACGTCGATGGCGACGATGCGCTGCCCCTCGCAGCGCGCGGGCACGTCGAACGACTCCTGCTGCGCGGACGCGGGATGGGCGGCCGCGGCCACGCCCGCGCACGCCGTCGCGATGGCGGCGAGCGCGGGCCGGAGGACGTCGGCGGCGGTACGGCGGGAGCTGCGGAGGCCGCGAATCGGCTACTTCCCCATACGACGCTTCAGCGCTTCGAGGCGCGCCGCCGCGAGCTCGTCGTGCGCCGCCCGGCGCTGCTGCCGGCCCAGGGCGTCGATGTCGGAGCGCAGTCCGGCGTCGGCCTCGAGCTCCGCGTCGAGCTGCCGTGCGGCGGCCGCCAGCTCGGCGTCGCCCGGCGCGGTCGCGGCGCCGGCGCCGACCGGCCCGGGCATCGGACGCCCCGCGGCCGCACGCTTGAACTCGTCCGTCATCTCGCGCACCTCGGCCTCCACCAGGGCGAGCTCCTCCTCCTGCGCGGCGAGCTTTCGCTCGAGCACGGCCGCGTGCTCCGCGTGGTGCGTGGCGAAGCGGTCGGCCACCGACACGGTCTCGGCGTCGCCGATCCGCTCGGCGAGGCCGCGCCGCCGCCGGACCGTCTCGAGCTCGGCGCGCTCCCGCTCGAGGCGCTGGCGCGTCTCCTCCACGCCCTTCCGCAGGTCCTCGACGCCGAGCTTCGCCTGGACGAGCGTGTCCTTCATCTGGGCGACGGCCGCGCGACGCTCCCCGGGCGTGGTGGCCTGGGCGAACAGGTCGCGGAAGCTCTGGCGGAGGCTCTCGAACACGCGGTCTGAAGGGTGCAGGAAGGAGGTTCCTTACGATATCGTGCGTTCACGATCCACGCCAACGCCGGTCGCCGCCGGGAGCGCCGGCGATCGCGGCACGCCGAGAACCGCGAACAAAGCGAGCCAGTGTCCTCCCCCCTCGTCGCCCTCACCGCCACCTCGGACGTCCACCAGGGCAAGCGCCGCGTCCGCGTGAACGACGCCTACGTGCACGCGCTGGAGCGCGCGGGCCTGGTCCCCGTCGTCCTGCCGCCCGTCGAGAACGTCCGCCAGGCCGCGCGCGTGCTCGCCGCCGTCTCGGGGCTCGTCCTGAGCGGCGGCGAGGACATCGACCCGGCGCTCTACGGTGCGGCCCCCTCTCCCGCGCTCGGCACCGTGCACGCGCGGCGCGACGCCTGGGAGCTCGCGCTCGTGCACGCGGCGCGCGACGCGTCGGTCCCGACGCTGGCGATCTGCCGCGGCATCCAGGTGCTGAACGTCGCGCTCGGGGGCACGCTCGTGCAGGACATCCCGTCCGAGCGCCCGGGCGCACTCGCCCACGCGGCGGGCACTGCGCGCGCGGCGCGCGCCCACGACATCGAGGTCGAGCCCGGCTCCCGCCTCGCCTCGGCGCTCGGCACGACGCGACTCGCGGTGAACTCCTCTCATCACCAGTCCGTGGACCGCCCCGCACCGCGCCTGCGGATCACCGCCCGCTCCGACGACGGGATCGTGGAGGGCCTGGAGACCGACCGCCACGACCCCTGGTACGCCGTCGGCGTGCAGTGGCATCCGGAGGACCTGGTGGACACCGAGGAGCCCTGGGACCGGCAGCTCTTCGCGACGTTCGCCGGACGGCTCTGACCCCGAGGGACTAGCGGCCGCCGGCCGCCGGCCGCCGCGTTCGCCGGCAGCGCGTCACTGCAGCATCCAGCGCGCCTCGTCCCGCACCTGCCGCATCAGCCGCTCCGGCGTGTGCACGTTCGGGAAGAGGAGCGCGTCGCTCACGCCGTTCAGCGCGGCGCGGAGGAGCGGGAAGCGCGCGGCGGCCGTCGCGAACAGCGTGGCGAGGCCGTGGTCCGCGGCGAGGCGGTGGTCGGCGGCCAGCTGGAAGCCGCGGCGCCCGAGCTCCTCGTAATACCCGAGGTCGGGCCCGCCGCGCCGCCAGCGGCGGCTCTCGATGAAATCGGGAAAGAGGCCGCTCAGCCACAGCGCGTAGTTGCCGAGGTGCTGACGCACGAGGAAGCTGCGCTGCGCGTCGCCGTCGTTCGCGTCCTCGAGCAGCTCGGCGAGCGTCTCGTAGCACTCGTCGTCGGTGTCGGCGATGCGCGTCGCGCGGCCGCGCAGGCCGAAGTGCAGCAGGATGGACGCGACGTAGTCGGCCATCACCCGGTCGTCCTCGCCCGCGCGGCGCAGCGCGTGCCGCACCACGACGTAGGAGAACAGCGGATACGACGCGTTGACGCCGGCGCCGGGCGCCAGGAGCGCCGGGAGGAGGCGCGGGTCGTCGAGCAGCGCGTCGATGCCGCGCTCGCGCAGCGCCGCCTCGGCGCGTTCCGCCTCCTCCCGCGATGCGCGGCCGAGCAGCCGCAGCGCGAGCTGCGCGTCGTCCCGGCCCAGCTGATGTCGGACGTTGGCGAGGATCATGACGAGTTCCCTCCGAATGCCTCTCGCACCATCACCGACTAATACACACATCGTACCAAAACGGTGTCGGCCGCCCGGCCCGTTGGCGGGCAGGCGGCCAATTGTCTGACGTACGCAGGCGCGCCGACGTCACGGTGCGCCAGCGGACGCGCTGGCACTCGCGCGCGCCGAGTGCTAACGGAGGGCGGGGCCTAACGCGGGGGCGCCGTGCGCGTCGCCACCGCCCACCCCAGGCGGTGCAGCAGCTCCACCACGCGCGCCATCTTCGCGAAGTCGATCTTCCCCGGCTCGTCGGAGACCTTGTGGTAGTCCGGGTGGTCGCCGTCGGTGAAGAAGACTACCGGCACGCCGCGCTTCGCGTAGCTGTAATGGTCGCTCCGCTCGTAGATGTGCTCGGGGTGCGTCGGCGAGTCCCAGGTGCGGTCGAAGACGAACGGGCGCGCGAGCGAGGCGTTCACCGAGTCGGCGAGCCGTCCCAGCGCGAGGCTCCGCCCCTCCGGGGCCGCGCCCGGCCCCACGATGAACAGCGAGTCCGGAGCGTTCCGCCCGATCATGTCGGCGTTGATCTGCGCGACGATCGACTGGAGGGGCACCGTCGGGTGCGACGCGAAGTACTCGGAGCCGAGCAGCCCCTTCTCCTCCGCCCCGTGCCACACGAAGAGCACGGAGCGGCGCGGGCGCGGCCCCCGCGCGTAGCCGCGCGCGAGCGCGAGCAGGCCCACGCTCCCCGAGCCGTCGTCGTCCGCCCCGTTCGCGATCGAGTCGCCGTTCGCGGGAGGCTGGATGCCGATGTGGTCGAAGTGCGCGCCGTACGCCACGTACGTGTCCCGCAGCACCGGGTCCGCCCCGCGCACGACGCCGACGACGTTGTACCCCGTGACGTCCTCGTGCCGCACCTCCACGCGCGCCGAGAAGCGGCCGGGGAGCGCCCGCGGCCGGTCGTCGCGCGGCCAGCCGGCGGGGAGCAGCGGCGAGCCGGGCACGAGCCGCGCGAGCACGATCATCGGGAACGGGCGCTCCGCGTCCGAGCGCGGCGGGCCCGCCTTGCGGGGCGTGAGCTGCCGGCCGATCTCCGGCGCGAGCTGGTCGTAGAGCCCGAGCGACTTGCCCGTGAGCACGACCACGACGGCGGCCGGCCCGCGCGGGAGGATGCCCTGGAGCCGGAGCCCCACCGCATCCCAGCCCTCGAGCTCCTCGCGCGTGGCCGAGTCGGCGCCGGGCGGGGCACCGTTCACGACCACCACGACCTTGCCGGCGAGGTCGAGCCCCGCGAGGTCGTCGCGCTGGCGCGTCGGCAGCCGCACGCCGTACCCGGCGAACACCAGCGGCCCTTCGGCGCTCAGCCGCGGCTCGGGTGCCCCCGGCGCGATCTCGCCGACGAACGGCACCACCTCGCGCACGATGTCGAGCGTGCGCGCGCCGGGGCCGCCCACGACGGCGATGCGCGACGCGGGCGCGAGCGCGACGCGCGTGAGGGGCACCCGCTGGTAGTAGCCGCTGTCCCCCGCGGGCTCGACGCCGTCGGCGGCGAGCCGCCCGGCGAGGAAGCGCGCGGCCCGCAGCTCGTCGGGCGTCCCGGCCTCGCGCCCGCGGAACGAGTCCGCCGCGAACGCGAACAGGTCGCGCCGGAGCTCGTCGACCGACGGGGCGAAGGCGGGGCCTGCCGCCGCCGCGGCCGGCGCCGGCTCCGTCCGCCCGGCGGAGGCGCACGCGGCGAGGAGCGGCAGCGTGCACAGGAGAGCGCGGCGTGAGCGGCGCGAGCGACGCATGGCGAGAGACTCAGGGAGAGAGTGGTGGAGCCTAACACTGTCACCCCGCGCCGCGCGCGGCCATCTTCTGGGCATGCCGCTGCGCATCCTGCACGTGGACTCCGGGCGCCACTGGCGCGGCACCGAGCGTCAGGCGTTCCTGCTCGCGCAGGGACAGCGCGAGGCGGGGCACGAGCCGCTCGTGGTGGCGCGTCCCGCGTCCCCGTTGCTGGCCAGGGCCCGCGCGGCGGGGCTCGCCGCCGCGGCGGCGCGGCTCCGCGGCGCATGGGACCTCGCGTCGGCACGCCGCCTCCGCCGACTGGTGCGCTGGTGGCGGCCGGACGTCGTCCACGCCCACGACGAGCGCGCCGCCGCGCTCGCCCACCTCGCGCTCGCGGGTCGGCGGGAGATCCTGCTCGTCGTCTCGCGCGCCGTGCCGCCCGCGCCGCGGCTCTGGCGGCGCTACCGGGAGGCGCGCGTGAGCCGCGTCATCGTGCCGTCGTCGGACGCGGCGCATGAGATGGTGACCGGCGGCATTCCCGAGCCGCGGATCGCCGTGGTGCCTCCCACCGCGCTCCCCGCGGGCACGGGACCGCCGCGCGACTGGCGCACCGAGTGCCGCTGGCCCGCGGACGCGCTGGTCTGCGGCGTCGTCGGCTCGCTCGCCGCACACGGCGACGCGCGCGAGCTCGCCGCCATCGTGCGCCAGCTCCCGCCCGCGCTTCGGGAGCGCGTCGGGCTCGTGCTCATCGGCGGGCGCGGCACCGGCTCGACGACGATCGGCCGCGCGGCCGCCTACCGCGCGGGCTACATCGACGACCTGCCGGGCGCGCTCGCGGGGCTCGACGTCCTCTGGTACGCCGCGGCGCCCGGCTCCGGCTCCGGCACCGCGCTGGTGACGGCGATGGCCACCGGCATCCCGACCGTGGCATTCCGCGCCGGCGTCGCCGCGGATCTCGTGGAGCACGAGCGCAGCGGCCTCCTCGTGGCGCCCGGGGACGCGCGGGCGTTCGCGGCCGCGGCGACGCGGGTGCTCGAGGATCCGGCGCTACGACGCGCGATGTCCGCGGCCGCCGTCGAGCGCGCGGCCGCGCTCGCGCCGACCGCCCGCGCCACCGCCGAGGTCTACCTCGCGGCGCTCGGGCGCGAGGAGCCCGTCGGGACCTGAGGCACGAGCGCGCGGCGGTAGACCGCCAGCGTGCGCTCCGCGGTGCGCTCGACGGAGAACTCCGCCGCGCGCGCCCGCGCGCCCGCCGAGAGGGCGGAGCGCAGCGCCGCGTCGGACAGCAGCCGCGCGATGTTCGCCCCGAGCGCCGCGGCGTCGTGCACCGGCGCGAGCAGGCCGCTCTCGCCGTCGGCGACGATCTCCGGGATCCCGCCGGCCCGCGTCGCGGCGATCGGCTTCCCCATGGACATCGCGTCGAGCAGCACGGTGCCCAGGCCCTCTTCCTCCGACGAGAGCGTCGCCACGTCGGCCGCGGCGAGCAGCGCGTCCGCGTCGGTGCGGTATCCCGTGGCGTGCAGCGCGTCACCCAGCGCGAGCGCCGCGACGAGGGCGTCCACCGCGGGGCGCAGGTGGCCGTCCCCCACGAGCAGCGCGTGCAGCGAGGGCACGGCGCGCCGCGCCGCGGCGATCGCCCGCACGAACGTCAGCGGGTCCTTGTGCCCGACGAGCTGCGCCACCTGCACCACGAGCGGCGCGCCGGCCGGCACGCCGAGCGCCGCGAGCGTCTCGCGCGTCGCGGGCGTGAACGTGCGCGAGAGGTCCACGCCGCTCGGGATGATCTCGATGCGCTCGCGGGGCAGCCCGCTCGCCGCCATCGCGTCGGCGACGGCGCGCGAGATGGCGATGAGCGCGTGCGCCCGGCCGTACTTCCAGCGCGTCGCCGGTCCGCGCCCCAGCCGGAAGTCCACGCGCCGCGTCACGACGATGCGCGCGCCGGTACCGCGCGCCGCGAGCGCGGCGAGGCCGACCGCGTGCCCCGTGTGCGCGTGCATCACGTGCGCTCCGAGCGCGCGCGCCGCGCGCCGGAGCCGCAGCACGGCCACCGGGTCGAACTCCGCGAGCGGCGAGAGCGGCACCACCTCCAGCCCCGCGTCGGCCGCGCGCGCGGCGAGCGGCTCGTCGGGCCGCGCCGCGACCACCGACCGGTGCCCGCGTCGGGCGAGCTCGCGCGCGAGCCAGAAGGCCTGCCGCTCGCCCCCACGCCAGCCGCGCTCGGTGTCCACGTGGAGCACCGTGAGCGGGAGGTCGGCGTCGTGCGGGCTTGGGGTCGTCAGGCGGGCCTCGGGCGGGTCTCGCGCCGCGGAAAGGCGGCGGCGCGGGCAGGTTACCCCGCGCGGCGCGCGCGCGGCAAGGCCCTTGCGAACCGGAGCGAACACGAAGGGGTAGTACTGGAGGCACCGCGCGGCGCTCTGGCGAGCCCGAGCGCCGTCAGGGTACGTTTCCGTAACCCCGCCCGGAATTCACGCACCGTGCTGTACATCTGCATCCCGGCCTTCAACGAGGCCCCGACGATCGGCGTGCTGCTCTGGCGCATCCGCAAGGTGTTCCAGGAGTACTCGCGCGAGTACGAGATCGTCGTCTACGACGACGGCAGCACCGACGAGACGGCGGCGACGCTCGCGCCGTACGACAAGGTGCTGCCGCTCACGGTGCTGCACGGGCGCGAGCACCGCGGGTACGCGGCCGCCGTCGAGGCGCTCTGCCGGCACGTGGCCGCGAGCACCCGCTACCCGCGCCGCGACGCGATGGTGCTCATGCAGGGCGACTTCACCGACCAGCCCGAGCACCTGCCGGAGCTCGTGAAGCGCTTCGAGGGGGGCGCCGACGTCGTCGTGGCCGAGCGCCCCGTCGCGGCGACGACGCCGCAGCCCGTGCGGCGCCTGCGCCGCGTGGCGCCGTGGGTCCTCCGCCCGTTCGTGAGCGTTCCCGGCGTCCGCGACCCGTTCAGCGCCTACCGCCTGCTCCGCGTCTCGGTCGTGCGCGATCTCGTGCGGGAGCGCGGCGAGGCCCCGCTCGTCGGCTCGGACGGCTGGGCGGCGAACGTGGAGCTGCTCGTGCGGTCCGCGCCCTTCGCGCGCCGCGTGGAGACCGTCGCGCTCGAGCCGCGCTACGACGTGCGTGCGCGCGAGTCGCGCGTGCGCCCGTGGGCGGACGCCATGACCCTCTTCCGCTACGGGCGCGGCGCGCGCGCGTGGCGCGGCGCGCGGGCGGTGCAGGCGTGACGCGCGTCGCGCTCGCCGCGGCCGTGACCGCCGTCATCGGCGCCGCCACGTCGGCCCCGCCGGAGCCGGCGCGCCCCGCGGCGCCCGCGCAGGACGTCGAGCGGCCCTTCGGCCCCGGCGAGCGCGCGACGTACGACGTGAAGTTCGGCGCCGTGAAGGTGGGCAGCGGCTCGATGGAGGTCGTCGGGCTCGACACGGTGCGCGGACGGGAGGTGCTGCACACGCAGTTCCGCGTGCACGGCGGCACCTTCTTCTACCGCGTGAACGACCTGTTCGAGAGCTGGTTCGACCCCCGGTCGATGTCCTCGCTGCGCTTCGTGCAGGACCAGCAGGAGGGCGGGCGCGACCGCGAGCGCCGCTTCGAGATCTACCCCGACCGCGCCGTCTACACGATCGACGGCTCCCCCGGCGACAAGCCGAGCGTGGACCGCCCGCTGGACGACGGCTCGTTCCTCTTCTTCGTGCGCACCATCCCGCTCGAGGTCGGGGAGACCTACGAGTTCAACCGCTACTTCCGCCCCGAGCGGAACCCCGTGAAGATCCGCGTGCTGCGCCGCGAGCGGGTGCGCGTGCCGGCCGGGAGCTTCGACTGCCTCGTCGTGCAGCCGATCATCAAGACGAAGGGGATCTTCTCCGAGAACGGCCACGCCGAGGTGTGGCTGGCGGACGACTCGTCGCGCGTGATGGTGCAGATGAAGTCGAAGCTCTCGTTCGGGTCGCTGAACCTCTACCTGAAGTCGTACCGCCCGCCCGCGAGCGACCGGCCGGAGGGCCGCTGACGGCGGACCGCGGCGCGTCCGACGGCGCGCCGCCGGAGGCCGACCTCTCGCGCGTTCGCAGCGTCCCCATCGCGCGGCGTCCGAGCAAGGTGCGCGCGGAGGAGTTCGCCGCGCCGCCGGGCGCAGCGGGCGAGCGCTCCTTCGCGGCCTTCCTCCGCGCCCTGCCCGACGTGCTCGTGGCGCGCGACTTCCGCCTCGTCGCCCGCGCCGTCGCCGACGCCCACCGCCGCGGCCGCGCCGTGGTCGTCATGCTGGGCGGCCACGTCGTGAAGACGGGGCTCGCGGCGGTCCTCATCGACCTCGCGCGACGCGGCGTCGTGACGCACCTCGCGATGAACGGCTCGGCCGCGATCCACGACTACGAGATGGCGCGCTTCGGCGCGACCTCGGAGGACGTGGCGGCGGGGCTGCGCGACGGGACCTTCGGCATGGCGGAGGAGACGGGACGCGGCCTCAACGAGGCGTTCACCGAGGGCATGCGGCGTGGCTGGGGGATGGGCGAGGCGGTGGGCCGCGCGCTCGAGCGGCTCGAGGCGGACGGCGCGCTCGCCCACCCCGAGCTCTCGCTCCTCCTCGCCGCGCGCCGCCTCGGCACCGGCGCCACGGTGCACGCCGCGCTCGGCGCCGAGATCATCCACCAGCACCCCGCGGCGGACGGCGCCGCGATCGGCGACACGAGCCACCGCGACTTCCGGCGCCTCGCCGCGGCGCTCCCCGCGCTCCACGACGGCGGCGTGGCGCTCAACGTCGGCAGCGCCGTCATCATGCCGGAGGTCTTCCTCAAGGCGCTCACCATCGCCCGCAACCTCGGCGAGGGGCGCCCGACGGACTTCGTCACCTGCGACCTCGACATGCAGCGGCACTACCGCCCGCGCATGAACGTCGTCCAGCGCCCGACGCTGGCGGGCGGCCGCGGCTTCGAGATCACCGGGCACCACGAGCTGATGGTCCCGCTGCTGGCCTGGGCCGTCGTCGAGGAGCTCGAGGCAGGGAGCCAGCCGACGCCGACGGCCGACGGCTGACTGCGGCTCACGAGCGGGTGGCCGGGACGCAGAACCCTCCGGGACTCACCAGCGTGTCCCGGAGGGTTCTACACATTGCTGCCTGCAATTGGCCGCGGTCAGCCGTCAGCCGTCGGCCGTCGGCGATCACATGGTCGAGCCCGACCACCGCTCCCGCATCCTGCGCGCGGTGTCGGGGCTGACGATGCGGATGACGAAATAGATGCACAGCCCGACGATCGCCACCTTGATCGCCAGGACGAGGAAGACCTTGAGGAGGGCGAACAGGAAGCCCATCACCCCGAAGAGGATGTTGAGGGCGAACACCCCGAGCAGGGCGAAGAGGCCGATCGTGAAGATGGTGCGAAGCATGGGAGCTCTCCGAGCGAGTCGTGTCGTCCAGGATGGCGACGTGTCTGCGGGTTCGTACGTCACGCCCTCGGGGCGGGTTTCACGGCGCGTGGACGCGCCCCTGGAACACTCGTACGGCGCCGACGAGATTGCGCCCATGCGCGCTCCCGCCTCGCTGCGCCCCCCCCGTCGGGGCCTCCTCCGCTGAGCGCCGCCGCGCGCGCCGCCTCGAGCGACGTCGTCGTCGCCGGCGCCGGGCTGGTCGGGCTCGCCTGCGCCCTCGCCATCGCGGATCGCGGCGGGAATGTGCTCCTCCTCGCCGCGCCGCGACAGGGGGAGTCCTCCCCGGCGGCGGCCGGTATGCTCGCCCCCTCGGTCGAGGGCGGCGGAGGGCCGGTCCACCGCTTCGCGGTCGCCGCGCGCGACCGGTTCCCGGGATATCTCGACGCGCTCGCCGAGCGGACGGGCGTGCGGGTGCCGCTCAACCGCGAGGGGATCCTCGTCGTCGCCCTCGACGCGGCCGACGACGCGGCGATCGACGAGGCGCGCGCGGCGGGCGGGGAGCCGATGGACCGCCGGCGCCTCGCGCGCGATGAGCCGGCGCTCGCGCACGCGCGCGCCGCCGTCCTGTTCGCGCACGACGGCGCGGTGGACAACCGCGAGCTCCTCCGCGCCCTGCGCGCGGCCGTCGGCGCACACCCGCGCGTCCGGGTCGAGGAGGACCGCGTGGTCGAGCTGGCGCTCGGCGGCGCCGAGTCGGGCGCCGAGGTGCTCACCGCGGTCGGCGCCCGGCACCCGGCGGCGCGCGTGGTCCTCGCCGCGGGCGCGTGGGTCGCCGAGCTCCGCGGGCTGCCCCGCCCGCTCCCGGTCGAGCCGCTGCGCGGGCAGATGCTGTCGCTCGCCGCGGCGCCGCTCCGGCGCGTGGTGTACGGGCCCCGCGGCTACCTCGTGCCGCGCGAGGACGGCCGCACGCTCGTCGGTGCGACCATGGAGCGCGTCGGCTTCGACGCGAGCACCACCGACACGGCGCTCGACGCGCTGCGGCGCGACGCCGAGGCGCTCTGCCCGGCACTGGCGGGCGCCCGGCGGCTCGAGGCGTGGGCGGGTCTTCGCCCCGTCACGCCCGACTTCCACCCGATCATCGGCCCCGACCCGGACGCGCCGGCGCTCGTCTACGCCTGCGGGCACTCGCGCAACGGCGTCCTCATGTCGCCGCTCACGGGCGACGTCGTCGCCTCGATCGTCCTCGGCGAGACCCCCGCGCACGACCTCGCGCCGTTCGCCGTGACGAGGTTCGCGTAGCGATGGGCGGCGGGGCGGTCGGGCTCGCGTGACCGCGCCGAGGCGCCTCGCAGTCGCCGCGCTGCTCGTCGTCGCGGTCGCGTGCCACTCGGGCCGAAGCTACCGCGACCCCGCGAGCCCGCGCCACGCCGGCGCGCCCCCCGGCGAGGCCCCGGTCGCGTCGCCCCGCCCCGACACGCTGCTCGTCGTCTCGTTCAACATCGAGTTCGCGCGCCGGGTGAGCGGGGCCATCGCGCTCCTCACGTCCGACTCCGCGCTGCGGGGCGTCGACCTGCTGCTCCTCCAGGAGATGGACGCCGAGGGCACGCGCCGCATCGCGGAGGCGCTCGGGCTCTGGTACGTGTACTACCCGTCCGTGTGGCACGGCCGGGCGCGGCGCGACGTCGGCAACGCCATCCTCTCGCGCTGGCCCGTCGTGGCCGACGAGAAGCTGATCCTCCCGCACGTCTCCCGCTACGCCGGCACGCAGCGCACGGCCACCGCGGCGACCGTCCGGGTGGGCGACGCGCTCGTGCGCGTCTACTCCACGCACCTCGGCACCCCGCTCGACGTGAGCGCGCGGTCGCGGCGCGCGCAGCTCGCGGCCGTCCTCGCCGACGCCGCCCGCTACGAGCACGTCATCCTCGGCGGCGACCTCAATGACACGCGCGTCGGTGCCGCCGCGCGCCAGGCGGGCTACGCGTGGCCCACCGAGCGCGGACCCCGCACCACGCTGCTCGGGCGCTACGACCACATCTTCCTGCGCGGGCTCGAGAGCCCGGCGGGGGGCGCCGCCGGCACCGTCCCGGATGCGCGCGGAACGAGCGACCACCTCCCGGTCTGGGCGCGGGCCGTCCTGCGCTGAGGCGGGCGTGGCGGGCCGCCTTTTGTAGCGCGATGTCGTGCCGAATTCGTAACCGTCCACCGACTAACGAGCGGTTACGGTCAGTTCCACCCCCCGTATGCGTGGGATAGATTTCCGCGCGCAACGAGTTCGTCTCTCGAATCTCACGGCGCGGAGCCGATGGCCGAGACACTGTATCAGATCATGGGGCGCCACCGCGCCGAGCCGCTGCCGGAGCGGAAGCCGGGGTGGCTCAAGGTGAAGGCGCCCGGCGGGCAGAACTACATCCGGCTCAAGAACATGATGCGGGAGCTGGACCTCCACACCGTCTGCGAGGAGGCCCACTGCCCCAACGTCGGCGAGTGCTGGGAGCACGGCACCGCCACCTTCATGATCCTCGGCGACGTCTGCACGCGGAACTGCGCCTACTGCGCCGTGGCCCACGGCCGCCCGCCCCGGTTCGACCCCGCCGAGCCCGAGCGGGTCGCCGAGGCGAGCGAGCGGATGCAGCTCCGCCACGTCGTGCTCACCTCGGTGGACCGCGACGACCTCCCCGACTTCGGCGCGTGGGCGTTCGCCGAGACCATCCGGCAGATCAAACAGCGGCTTCCCGCCACCTCGGTGGAGGTGCTGGTCCCGGATTTTCAGGGGCGCGAGGCCTCCATCGACGAGGTGCTCGATGCGGCGCCGGACATCTACAACCACAACACCGAGACCGTGCCGCGCCTCTACAAGAAGTGCCGGCCGGGCGGGCGCTACGAGCGCGTGATGAAGATCTTCACGTACGCGAAGCAGCGGGCGCCGCACGTCCCGACGAAGTCCGGGATCATCCTCGGGATGGGGGAGACGAACGAGGAGGTGCTCGCCACCATGCGCGACCTGCGCGCGGTGGACGTGGACATCCTGACGATCGGGCAGTACCTGCGCCCGAGCGACGGGCACGTGCGGCTCGACCGCTACGTGACGCCGGACGAGTTCCGGATGTTCCACGCGGAGGGCATGGCGATGGGCTTCCGCCACGTGGAGAGCGCGCCGCTCGTGCGCTCGAGCTACCACGCCTGGGAGCAGGTGCAGGCCGCCGGGGTCTGACCCACCGACACGCGAGACGGGACACGCGAGAATGGCGAAGAAGAAAGGTGACACCAGGGCCGCCGCCGGCGGCAACGGCGCGGGCGGCAGCGACGTCACGCCCGAGCTCCGGCGCGAGCTCCTCCGCTCGATGCTCCTCCAGCGCCGCTTCGAGGAGCGCTGCGCCGAGGCCTACGCGCTCGGCAAGATCGGCGGGTTCTGCCACCTCTACATCGGGCAGGAGGCGACCGGCACGGGGGCCATCGCCGCGCTGCGCGAGGACGACTACGTCATCACGACGTACCGCGACCACGGCCAGGCGCTCGCGCGCGGCATGTCGCCGCGGGCGGTGATGGCCGAGCTGTTCGGCCGCGCGGACGGCGTGTCGCGCGGCAAGGGCGGCTCGATGCACCTCTTCGACCGGAACGTGAACTTCCTCGGCGGCCACGGCATCGTGGGCGGCCACGTGCCGCTCGCCGCGGGGGTCGGCTTCGCCATCAAGTACCGCGGCGGCGACCAGGTCATCATCTGCTTCATGGGCGAGTCGGTGGTGAACACCGGCGCGTTCCACGAGGCGCTGAACATGGCCGCGCTCTGGAAGCTGCCCTGCATCTTCATCATCGAGAACAACCGCTACGGCATGGGCACGGCGCTCGAGCGCGCCAGCGCCATCCACGACGTCTACGAGCGCGCCTGCTCGTACAACATGGCGCGCGCGGTGGTGGACGGGCAGGACGTGCTCGAGGTGCGGCGGTCGGTGCTCGAGGCGGTGGAGCGCGCGCGCAAGGAGCAGCTCCCGACGCTGCTCGAGGTGCGCACCTACCGCTTCATGGGCCACTCGATGTCCGACGCGGTCTCGGGCACCTACCGCTCGAAGGAGGAGCTCGAGGAGTACATGAAGCGCGACCCGATCGCGGTGCTCCGCACGCAGATGCAGGAGGCCGGCGAGATCACGGACGAGGCGGTCGCGAAGCTGGACGAGGAGATCAAGGCGATCTGCCAGGACGCGTGGGACTTCGCCGACAACAGCCCGGAGCCGCCGCTCGAGGCGCTCTACGAGGACGTCCTCGTCGACACCACCTCCGACGCGGCCGAGCCGGCCGTCGCCGGGGACTGAGCGGGCCCACAGGGAAACCACCGAGATGCCAGTCATCACGTACCGCGACGCGCTCAACCAGGCGCTGCGCGAGGAGATGCAGCGGGACGACCGCGTCTTCCTCATGGGCGAGGAGGTCGCCGTCTACCAGGGCGCGTACAAGGTCTCGAAGGGGCTCCTCCAGGAGTTCGGCGAGATGCGCGTCGTCGACACGCCCATCACCGAGCTCGGGTTCGCCGGCGTCGGCGTCGGCGCCGCGATGGTGGGGCTCCGCCCCGTCATCGAGTTCATGACCTGGAACTTCGCGCTCCTCGCGCTCGACCAGGTGGTGAACGCCGCGGCGAAGATGCTCTACATGAGCGGCGGCCAGTACAACATCCCCATGGTCTTCCGCGGCCCGAACGGCGCCGCGCTGCAGCTCTCCGTGCAGCACTCGCAGGCGTGGGAGAGCTGGCTCGCCCACATCCCCGGCCTCAAGGTCGTCGTCCCCGGCACGCCGTACGACGCCAAGGGGCTGCTCAAGAGCGCCATCCGCGACGACAACCCCGTCGTGATGCTCGAGGGCGAGATGCTGTACAACACGAAGGGCGAGGTCCCCGAGGAGGAGTACGTCGTGCCGATCGGCAAGGCGGACCTCAAGCGCGAGGGGGACCACTGCTCCATCGTCACGCACGGCAAGATGGTGCTCGTGGCCATGCAGGTGGCCGACCAGCTCGCGAAGGACGGCATCCGCTGCGACGTCGTGGACCTCCGCACCGTGCGCCCCATGGACGTCGAGGCGATCACGGCGAGCGTGCGGAAGACCAATCGCGCCGTCGTCCTCGAGGAGGGGTGGGAGCTCTGCGGCGTCGGCGCGCAGGTGGTGGACTACATCCAGCGCGAGTGCTTCGACCACCTCGACGCGCCGGTGATCCGCGTGCACCAGGCCGACACGCCCATGCCGTACGCCAAGAACCTCGAGCGCCACGCGAAGCCCGACGCGAAGAAGGCGATCGAGGCCATCCGCAAGGTCATGTACCTCGACTGACGCCGAACCCCCGACTCGCATGGCAACCAAGGTCGTGATGGAGGCCCTCTCGCCCACGATGGAGGAGGGCCGCCTCGTGAAGTGGGTGAAGAACGAGGGGGACGCGGTCAAGACGGGCGACGTCCTCGCCGAGGTCGAGACCGACAAGGCGGTGATGGAGCTCGTCGCGCGCGCCGACGGCGTGCTGCGCAAGCGGCTCATCCCCGAGGAGACGACGACGCCCGTCGGGCAGCTCATCGCGGTGATCGCGGGCCCCGACGAGAACATCGACGCGCTGGTGGGCGCAGCCGGCGGCGGGGGAGGCGGCGCGCCCGCGCAGGCCGCGCCCGCGGCGGGCACCGCGGGCGGCGCCAAGCAGCCCGAGGCCGTCGTCGGCGGGACGCAGGAGACCGCCGGCGCGAGCCCGGTCCCGCGCTCGGCGCGGGAGTCGCAAGGCGAGGCGAGCACGCCGCCGCAGGAGAAGACCGTGGCCACGCCTCCCGGCGCCCCCCGCGGCGCCGGAAGCGCCGCGAACGCGGCGCCGGGAGTGGACGCGCCGGGCAACGGCCGCCA
>JBJMNJ010000155.1:0-9947 GCA_045804325.1 Gemmatimonadaceae bacterium | reverse complement strand
GATCGGACAGCGTGCCACGCTCGCGGACGAACGAGGCCAGGTGCACCGACTCGCCGGTGAGCTCGCGATGCAGCCAGTCGGTCACGAACGGCGCGAACGGCGCGAGCAGCCGGCAGACGACCACCAGCACCTCGTGCAGCGTCGCGAACGCGGCCCGGTTGTCGGCCGTATCGACGTCGTAGAACCGCTTTCTCGACTGGCGTACGTACCAGTTCGCGACGTCCTCGTCCACGAACTCGAGGAGCGCGCGCACCGCGACGGTCGCGTCGTAGTCGAGCAGCGCCTCGTCCACGACGCGCTCCACGGTCGCGAGACGCGACAGGATCCAGCGGTCGAGCAGCGGCCGGTCGGCCGGAGCCGGATCAGCCGCCGAAGGCGACCAGCCGAAGTTCGCGTACTGGGCGAACATTCCGCTGTAGATGTTCTTGAGCTGCGTGAGAAAGCGCCCCGCGCCCTGCCGGATGATGTTCTCGTCGAACGAGCGCGGCTCCCAGACCTTGCTGCTGCTGACGAGGAACAGCCGCACCGCGTCCACCCCGTGGCGCGAGAACACGGCCCACGGGTCGACCACGTTGCCGCGGCTCTTCGACATCTTGCGCCCCTCGGCGTCGAGCACGAGGTCGTTCACGACGACGGAGCGGTACGGCGCGGTGTCGGGACGGTCCTCGGCCCTCGGCCCTCGGCCCCGCCCGCCGAGAGCCGATTGTTCGGCAGCGCGTCGCCGAGCCCCGTCGCGATCGCGAGGAGCGAGTAGAACCACCCGCGCGTCTGGTCCACGCCCTCCGCGATGTAGTCCGCCGGGAACTGCTTGGCGAACGTCTCGCGATTCTCGAACGGGAAGTGCCACTGCGCGAAGGGCATCGACCCGGAGTCGAACCAGGTGTCGATCACCTCCGGGACGCGCCGCATCGTGCCGCCGCACTGCGCGCAGCGCATCGTGTGGCGGTCGATGTACGGCTTGTGCGGATCGAAGCCGTCGCCGAGGGGGGCGCCCGTCCGCTCCGCGAGCCGCCCGAAGCTGCCGATCACCTCGAGGTGCGAATCGTCGCGCTCGCAGACCCACACCGGGAGCGGCGTGCCCCAGTAGCGGTCGCGCGAGATGGCCCAGTCGATGTTGTTGGACAGCCACTCGCCGAAGCGGCCGCTGCCCACCTCCTCGGGGTGCCAGTCCACGCGCGCGTTGCGGAGGACCATCGAGTCCTTGTACGCCGTCGTCCGCACGAACCAGCTCGTGCGGGCGTAGTACAGGAGCGGCGTGCGGCAGCGCCAGCAGTGCGGGTACGAGTGCGTCATCGTCCCCACCTTCCACAGCACGTCGCGCTTCTTCAGCTCCTCGACGATGAGCGCGTCCGCATCCTTCACCCACTTGCCGCCGACGACGGGGATGGCCTCGTCGAACCTCCCCTGCCCGTTCACCGGCTGCACGAAGGCGAGGTCGTGCCGGCGCCCCGCCGCGTAGTCGTCCGCGCCGAACGCCGGCGCCATGTGCACCACGCCCGTCCCGTCCTCCGCGGACACGAAGTCCTCGGCGACGATGATCTCGTGCCTGGCGCCCTTGTTCGCGCCGTCGAGTCCGAAGCTGACCCAGTCGAGCGGGCGGCGGTAGCGCTTCCCCGCGAGCTCGCGCCCCCTCAGGCGATCGACGACGTCCCAGCGGTCCGCCCAGTCGCCGCCGAGCACCCCGGCGACGCGCGCCTCGGCGAGCACGATCGTCCATTCCGCGCCCGTCTTCTTGCGAAGCTCGGCGTACTCGAGGTCGGGGTGCACCGCGAGCGCCACGTTGCTCGGCAGCGTCCACGGCGTGGTGGTCCACACGAGGATGCGCCGGCGCGGCCCGCCCTTCTCGGGCTCCAGGTCGAGCGCGACGTAGGTGCTCGGGCTCTCGACGTCCTCGTACCCGAGCGCGACCTCCATGCTCGAGAGCGCCGTGCCGCAGCGCGCGCAGTAGGGCAGGATCTTGTGGCCGCGGTACAGGTAGCCCCGCTCGTGCAGCGTCGCGAGCGCCCACCACACGCTCTCGACGTAGTCGTTCGTGTACGTGACGTAGGGGTGGTCGTAGTCGAGCCAGTACGCCATGCGCTCCGAGAGGCGCTCCCAGTCGCCGCGGTACTTCCACACGCTCTCGCGGCACATGCGGTTGAACGCCTCGACGCCGTACTCCTCGATCTGCGGCTTGCCGCTGATGCCGAGGGCCTTCTCGACCTCGATCTCGACCGGGAGGCCGTGCGTGTCCCAGCCGGCCTTCCGCTGCACGTCGAAGCCCCGCATGGAGCGGTGGCGGCAGAAGAGGTCCTTGATCGTGCGCGCGAAGACGTGATGGATGCCGGGACGTCCGTTCGCCGTCGGCGGGCCCTCGAAGAACACCCAGGGCGGCTTGCCGTCCGCCTGCTGCGTGCGCTCGAAGAGCCTCTCCTCGCGCCAGCGCGCGAGCAGCTCCTCCTCGAGCTCCGCGGGCGGACGCTCGGGCGGGAGCAGGCGGAAGCGCGGCGGCTCCCCGCCGGCGACGCCGGCCGCTTCGGGGCGGTCCACGGCGGTCACAGGCGCTCCAGCACGCCGGTCACGAGCTCGGTGAGCTGCGGCTCGGCGGCCTCCGCGGTCTCGAGGATCCGCTCGACGCTCGCGGGCTCCAGCGCGTCGGGCAGGCACTGGTCCGTGAGGATCGAGACGCCGAGCACCTCCATCCCGCCGTGCACGGCGACGATCACCTCGGGGACGGTGGACATGCCGACGACGTCGGCGCCCGCGGCGCGCAGGAACCGGTACTCGGCGCGCGTCTCGAGGTTCGGGCCCGTCACCGCGACGTAGACGCCCTCGCGCAGCGTGATGCGCCGCTCGCGCGCGACCTCGCGGGCGACGGCGCGCAGCCGCGCGCTGTACGGATCGCTCATGTCCGGGAAGCGCGGGCCGAGCGACTCGTCGTTGCGCCCGATGAGCGGGTTGTCGCCGAGCAGGTTGATGTGGTCGGCGATGAGCATCAGCTCACCGGGCCCCCACAGGGGGTTCATGTTGCCGCAGGCGTTCGACACGACCAGCGTGCGCGCGCCGAGCGCACGGAGCACGCGCACGGGGAAGGTCACCTGCTGGAGCGTGTACCCCTCGTAGCGGTGGAAGCGCCCCTCCATCGCGACGACCGTGCGGCCCCCGAGCGTGCCGCAGAGCAGCCGGCCCGCGTGGGACTCGACGGTGCTCAGCGGGAAGCCCGGGATGTCCGCGTACTCGATGACCGCCTGCGCCTCGATCTGCCTCGCGAGCGCGCCGAGGCCGGTGCCGAGCACGATGGCGACGTCCGGCGTCCCGCGCCAGCGCGCGCGCACGGCCTGCACCGCCATCGCCACCTGCTCGGTGGTGTGCGCGCCCTGGTGCAGCGCCAGGACGCTGTGCTCCTGCGTGGCGCGCAGGTGCGGGTGCGAGGACTTCGCGAGGTCCGTCATTCCTTGGTCACCGTGCCGAGCCACGCCGGCGTGGCCCGCGACTCCGTGCGCCCCTCCGCGCCCGGCAGCGCGATCGGGGGCTCGTTCGTCTCGGCGGCCTCCACCTCGGCGAGCTGCCGCTCGACGAGGCTGCGGAGCTGCGCGAGGTAGGAGCGGCGGAGGCGCGAGAGCGCGGCGAGCTCCTCCTCGGTCTTGCGCACCTGCTCGCGCGCCGCGGCGAGGAGGCGGTCGGCGTCCGCGCGCGCCTCGCGCAGCACGAGCTCCGCCTCCCGCTCGGCCTGCTCGCGCATCTCGGCGCGGAGCTGCTGCGCGGAGACGAGGGCGTCGTTCAGCGCCTTGTCGCGCTCCCGGAAGGAGCGGAGCTGCTCGTGGAAGCCGCGCGCCTTCTGCTCGAGGTCCGCGTTGACGCGCGTCAGGCGCTCGAGCTCGTCGCCGACCTGCTCGCGGAAGCGCTCCACGGCCTCCCGCTCGTACCCGCGCATGACCGTCTTGAAGTCCATGCGCCGGATGTCGAGCGGTGTGAGGTAAAACGCTTCGTCGGTCATGTCGCCCTCGCGCCGAACAGGACGGTCCCGAGGCGCACCAGCGTCGCGCCTTCCTCGACCGCGATCTCGTAATCGTTGGACATCCCCATCGACAGAACGGTGGCCGGGTGCCCGGCCTCCGCGAGGACGCCGCGCGCCTCGCGCGCGCCCGCGAACGCCGCCCGCAGCACCCTCTCGTCGCCGGTGAACGGCGCCATGGTCATCACGCCGCACACGCGCACGCCCGCGAGCCCCACCAGCCGCTCCGCCTCTGGGCGGACGGCGCCCGGCGCCCAGCCGCCCTTCGTCGCCTCCCCCGCCACGTTCACCTGCAGCAGCGCGTCCACCGCGCGCCCCCGACTCACGCCGAGCTCGTGGACGGCGTCCGCGAGCCGGGCGCTGTCCAGCGAGTGCAGCAGGGCGAAGCGGTCGAGGTGCCTCGACTTGTTGCGCTGCAGGTGTCCGATCAGGTGCCAGCGCACGGGAACGGACACCTGTTCCATCTTCCCGAGCGCCTCCTGCACCTTGTTCTCGCCGACGTCCCGCAGCCCCGCGTCCCACGCCGCCTGCACCGCCTCGGGCCCGTGAGTCTTGGTGACCGCGACGATCGAGACGTCCTGCCGATGGCCGCCGCGGGTGACCGCGGCCTGGATGCGCTCGCGAACCTCCCCCACCCGAGCGGAAAGGTCGGGAAAGAGCATAACGCAAAATTCTATTTACGGTTACACCCCGGGGCAAGGCGCCCGGAGCTCCCTACGCCGCCGGCGGTCGCCGCCGAATCGGCAGTACAGACGAGGTCGAGCATGTACTCGTTCACGGGGTCGATCGCCGGCCGCGGCCGTTCCGTGAGGCTCCCCGCGTGCGCGGCGGCGAGGCGCGCCGTGAACGCGCGGTCCGCCGCGGCGCCCTCGGCGTCCCCAGCATCGGGGACGAGGACGAGGCCCCGACGGCGCCAGGCGTCCGGCCGTGTCGCTTCGAGCTCCTCGGGGCTCACGGTGCCGCTCGCGGCGATCGGTCGCCCCTGCCGTTCCGCCGCCGCGGCGATGTCCGCCAGCAGCGGCTCCAGGCCGGGCCAGGTGCGCACGTGCTCGGCCGTGAGCAGCCCGTGGCGACGCGCGAGCTCCGCGCGGTACCAGTCCGCGCCGAGCAGCGGGATGGTCACCGTCGTCACGTCCGGCCGCGCGCCCTCCGCGCGCTGGAGGTACCAGGTCGGATAGGTGTCGTTGTCGCCGCCGAGCAGGAGCACCGCGCGCGGGGGCGCCGAGGCGAGGATCTCGGTGGCCACCCGGCGCGGCAGCGACGCCTCGGGCTCCGAGCGCCGGTCCATCGCGCGCCAGTTGAGCGCGACCGGGAGCGCCGCGAGCGCGACGGCCGCCGCGGCGGCCAGGCGCGCGCTTCGCCCCGCGAGCCAGCGCCGCGCGTACTCCCACGCGCCGACGCCCGCCCAGAGCCCCCACGCCCAGTAGCCGAGCACGAAGAAGTAGTCGCGCTCGCGCGGCTCGCGCGGCGCGTCCGCCGGCAGGACACCCCACCCGAACGACGGGCCCGCGCGCAGGTTGATGTACGCCGCGACGCCGAGCGTGCCGCTGACGAGGAGAACGAGGAGCGCTCGCCAGCTGCGAGGGTGCGCGCGGCGGTGCACCACGAACCCTTCGATGCCGAGCGCCGCCCAGAGCAGCGTGAAGGGCGTGCGGAGTGGCGACGGCTGCACCTGCGGCGACAGGCCGAGCGCCACCTGCCAGTCGGCGTACTCGAGCACGTTGCCGAACTGGATCCAGAGCGGCGCGCGCCGCGGGAAGAGCCCCGGCACGGCGTACTGCCGTCGCGCGACCGCATCGAGGAGCGCGCCGAGGGTCGCGGGGTTCCCCTGATTCAGGGCCGGGTCGTGCCGCGCGCGCACGAGCAGGAACGCGATCGCGCTCGCGCCGAGCGCCAGCGCGCCGACGGGTGCGAGCGCGCGGCGCGGCGCCGCGGCGACGCCGAGCACGAGACCGGCGAGCGCGACGAACGGGTTCGCGGTGCCGACGCCCGCCGCGAGCGCCGCGAGCCCGCCCACGAGCACGAGGGTGCGCGGCTCGAGGCGGCCGTCCTCCTCGCGCGAGGCGGCGAGCACCGCGGCCGCCGGCGCGGCCACGAGCGCGCTCACGTGCAGCGCGGCGACGAGCCCGAGCAGATAGCCGAGCAGCGCGAGCCACCGCGCTCGGTGGTGCGCGTCCGTCGCCCGACCCACGTGGTCCGCCGCGAGCAGCGAGAGGCACGCGAGGAGGAGCGACGCCGCGTAGACCTCGGTCTCCGTGGCGCTCGACCAGACGGTCGTCATCGCGCCCGCGGAGAGGGCGGCGGCGGCGCCCGCGAGCCCCGAGCGCGTCCACCGTCCCACGAGTCGCGCGGCGACGCCCGCCGCCGCGGCGGTGCAGAGCGCGCTGAGGAGGTTCGTCGCGAGCGCGGTGCCGCCGAGGGGCAGGAGCCGCGCCCACGCGGCGGCCGCGACGACGTAGAGCGGCGTGCCGGGCGGGTGCGGGATGCCGAGGACGTGGGCCGCGGCGATGAACTCCCCCGCGTCCCAGAACGTGACGCCGGGCGCGAGCGTGAGCAGGTAGACGACGAGGAGCGCGATCGCGGCCGCGACCGCCGCCCTCACGCGCGCAGCTCCAGCACCCCGTCGTCGGCGGTCGTCCCCACCGCCCGCCCCGCGAGCACGTCGCGGAGCTGGGCGGTGGTGAGGTGGCGCTCGAGCCGGCCGCGCGAGGCCACCGAGATGCTCGAGGTCTCCTCGCTCACCACGATGACGAACGCGTCGGTCTCCTCGCTGAGCCCCAGCGCCGCGCGGTGCCGCGTGCCGATGGAGCGGTCGCTGATCGGCGCCTGCGAGAGCGGGAGGATCGCGCCGGCGCCGACGATCGTGTCGCCGCGCACGATCACCGCGCCGTCGTGCAGCGGCGAGTACGGCGTGAAGATCGTCGTGAGCAGGTCGGTCGACACCTTCGCCTGGAGCTCCGAGCCGCTCTGCACGTAGTCGCCGAGCGGCACCTCGCGCTCCACGGCGATGATGGCGCCGTAGCCGGAGCGGCAGAGGCGGTCCACGGCGTCCACGATCTCGTCGGCCACCTCGTTGGCCTGGAGCGAGCGGAAGAATCGCGTCACGCGCGACTGGCCGAGCAGGGCGAGCGCCTGCCGGATCTCCGGCTGGAAGACGATCACCGCGGCGAACGCGCCGTACGTGAACACGAGCCCGAGCAGCCACGTGATGACGGTCAGCTTCGCGAGCCACGCGACGGCGTAGGCGATGAGCAGCACGATGATGCCGATGAGCATCTGCACCGCGCGCGTCCCCTGCACCAGCAGGAGCACGCGGTAGATCGCGAACGCGATGACGGCGATCTCGAGCGCGTCGCGCCAGCCGAACTCGAGGAGGCGGATCTGCTCGAGCGCGCTCACGCCCGCACCTCCGCCGCGCCCGCGGCGCGCGCGACGCGGCCGAGCACCGCCCACGCCACGTCGAGCGCGCGACGGTTGGGGCGGACGTCGTGCACCCGGAAGAGCCGCGCGCCGCGCGCGAGCGCGGCGCAGTTGGCGCCCACCGTCCCCTCGACGCGATCCGCCGGCTCCTTCACGCCGGAGAGCTCGCCGACGAATCGCTTGCGCGAGACGCCCACCAGCAGCGGCCGACCGAGCGCGGCGAGTCGCGGCAGCTCGGCGAGGAGCGCGAGCGAGTGCTCGCTGCGCTTGGCGAAGCCGATGCCGGGGTCCAGCACGACGGCGGAGTCGTCGACGCCGCCGTCGCGCGCGACCGGCCGGCGCGCGCGCAGCTCGGCGAGGACGGTGGCGGTGACGTCGTCGCCGTAGTCAGCATGTGCGTAGGTCGCCATGTCGCTCACCGTGCCCCGCGAGTGCATGAGGACCACCCCGGCCCCCGCTTCCGCGCACACCTTAGCCATGGCGGGATCCAGGCGGAAGCCCGAGACGTCGTTGATCACCGCGGCGCCCGCGTCGAGCGCGGCGCGGGCGACCGGCGACTTCACCGTGTCCACGGAGACCGGCACGTCGGGGAGCCTGCGCACGAGCTCGCGCACCACCGGCAGCACGCGCCGGAGCTCCTCCTCGGCGTCCACCGGCCTGGCACCCTGGGGGCGCGTGGACTCGCCGCCGACGTCCAGCAGGTCCGCGCCCTCCGCCGCGAGCCGCTCGCCGCGGGCGACCGCCGCGTCCGCGGCGAGGTAGCGCCCGCCGTCGCTGAAGCTGTCCGGCGTGACGTTGACGATGCCGACGACGAGGGGGCGGTCGACCGGAATCGACCGCCCCCGCACGCGCCACACCGCCGGCGCGATCACGTCGCCCCTCACGCCGGCGCCGGCTCCGGTCCCCCGAGGAGGGGCGGGTTGTTCCGGCGCGGCTCCGGCGTGATGACCGTCCCCGGCAGCGCCGGCGAGCCCATCGGCGGCGTCGGCGTGCGCGGCGGCAGCCCCTCGCCGCGCGAGAGCGTCTGCAGCTCGTCGCGCGAGAGCGTCTCGCGCTCGAGCAGCGCGGCGGCGATGGCGTGCAGCAGGGAGAGGTGCTCGGAGAGCGTCGCCTTCGCCCGGTTGTACGCCTCGCTGATGAGGCGCGAGACCTCGCTGTCCACCAGCTGCGCGGTCTGCTCGGAGACCTCGCGGCGGTGCTGGAGCTCGCGCCCGAGGAAGAGCTCCTGCTCGTTGTCGCCGACGAGGATCGGACCGATCGCGTCAGACAGGCCCCACTGGCTCACGAACCGCCGCGCGATGGCCGTCGCCTTCTGGATGTCGCTCGCCGCGCCGGTGGTCACGCGCTCGTAGCCGAAGATGAGCTCCTCGGCCGTGCGCCCGCCGTAGGTCATGACGAGCATCGCGATGATCTGCTTGCGCGTCACCGACACGCGGTCGTCCTCGGGGAGCGTGAAGGCGATGCCGAGGGCGCGGCCGCGCGGGACGATGGTCACCTTGTGGAGCGGGTCGTTCCCCTCGACCTTGAGCGCGCAGACGGCGTGGCCGGCCTCGTGGTACGCCGTGAGGCGCCGCTCCTCCTCCTTCATCACCATCGACTTGCGCTCGGCCCCGAGCATGACCTTGTCCTTGGCCTCCTCGAGGTCGTTCATGTAGATCTTCTCGTGGTTGCGGCGCGCGGCGAGCAGCGCGCCCTCGTTCACGAGGTTCGCGAGGTCGGCGCCGGCCATGCCGGGCGTGCCGCGCGCGAGCGTGGTGATCTCCACGTCGTCGGCGAGCGGCTTGTTGCGCAGGTGCACGCGCAGGATGCCCTCGCGGCCCTTGAGGTCCGGGGCGTCCACGACGATCTGCCGGTCGAAGCGGCCCGGGCGCAGGAGCGCGGGGTCGAGCACGTCGGGGCGGTTCGTCGCGGCGACGAGGATGACGCCGTCGTTCGACTCGAAGCCGTCCATCTCGACGAGCAGCTGGTTGAGCGTCTGCTCGCGCTCGTCGTGCCCGCCGCCGAGGCCCGCGCCGCGGTGCCGGCCGACGGCGTCGATCTCGTCGATGAAGATGATGCAGGGCGCGTGCGCCTTGCCCTGCTCGAACAGGTCGCGCACGCGGCTCGCGCCGACGCCCACGAACATCTCGACGAAGTCGGAGCCCGACATCGAGAAGAACGGGCGCCCGGCCTCGCCGGCGACGGCCCTGGCGAGGAGCGTCTTGCCCGTGCCCGGCGGGCCCACGAGGAGCGCGCCCTTCGGCAGGCGGCCGCCCAGGCGCGTGAACTTCTGCGGGTCCTTCAGGAACTCGATGATCTCCTGGAGCTCGACCTTGGCCTCGTCGGCGCCGGCCACGTCGGCGAACGTCACCTTGGGCGTGTCGCCGGTGAGCAGCTTCGCCTTCGACTTCCCGAACGAGAACGCCTTCGCGCCGCCGGCCTGCATCTGCCGGAAGAGGAAGACCCAGAAGCCGATGAGCAGGATGTAGGGGAGGAACGTGACGAGAATGCCGCTCACCGACGTCCCCGCGTCGCGGGCGTCGATCTCGACGTT
>JBJMNJ010000154.1:0-19045 GCA_045804325.1 Gemmatimonadaceae bacterium | reverse complement strand
GCGCGGGCTCGGCGGGCGGGCGGCGGCGGGCTCCGCGGCGCTCGCCCGCCGCCGCGCGGGGGTGGAGGCGGACGACGACGCGTTCGTCGCGCTCACGCACGCCTCGGGCGTGCGCTCGCACCTGCGCATGAGCGCCGTCGCCGCACGCCCGGGCCCGCGGCTCCGCCTCCTCGGCACCGCCGGCGCCTACACGAAGTGGGGGCTCGACGTGCAGGAGGCCGCGCTCCGCGCCGGCGAGCGCCCGGGGGGGCGGGGGTGGGGCGTGGAGCCGGAGTCGCAGTGGGGCACCGTGGGTGTGGGCGAGGAAGAGCACCCCGTCCCCACCGAGCCCGGCGACTACGGAGCGTTCTACGCCGAGGTGGGCCGGGCAATTCGAGAAAATGCGCCGCCGCCGGTGGACCCGAACGATGCCGTGGCGGCGCTCCGTGTGATCGAGGCGGCGCGCCGATCGGCGGAGCGCGGGACCGTCGAGAAACCGCAATGATCGATTTTCAGTGTTTGTAGGGCACGCTTACAAAACCACTTGCTGGTTTGAAGACGATTTCAGCGCGCTCCTGCACACATTTTCGTGCTTCCGTGACACGGCGCGCTTGACGCTGCTACACACTGGAGGTACTCTCCGTTCGGGCGGGGGGCGTACGAGCCCTCGCTCCTGAGAACGTTTTCGAATTCTGATAATTCGTTCGCCGGCAAAATCCGAGGCCCATGCCCCGCGCCGCGCTCGTGCTTCCGTGTCTCCGCAATCCCCTGCTCAATCGCCGGGGAGCGCGCGGGAGCGCGAGGGGCGGATGAGCGCGGCGGAGATCGGGCCGCACACTCGCCCCCGCGTTCGGCCGAACGCGGGGGCGACGCGTATTCGGGCCCTCAGGTCTCGGCCCTCGGCTCTCGGCTGCGCTCTGGCCGAGAGCCGGGAGCAGCATCCAAGAGGAGTCGTCTGATGGACTCGATCGCATGAGTGGCCCCGCCACTCTTCACGCGCCCGGCGCCAGCGCGCGCGGCGCGCGGCGCACCAAGCGCGTCGCCATCTCCACCGGCGGCGGCGACGCGCCGGGGCTCAACGCCGTCATCCGCGCCGCCGTGCTCTCGGCGGTGGAGCGCGGGTGGGAGGCGTTCGGCATCCGCCGCGGCTTCCACGGCCTGCTCGAGGACGGGGAGCTGCTCCCGATGAACGCCGACTCGGTGCGCGGCATCGCGCACCTCGGCGGCACCATCCTGCGCACGAGCCGGCGCAACCCCTTCCACTGGCCGCGCCGGCTCGACGACGGCACGACGGTGCAGGTGGACCGCTCGGACGAGCTGATCGAGGCGTTCCGCTCGCACGGCATCGACGCGCTGATCTCCGTGGGCGGCGACGGCACGCTGCGCGTCGCGCAGCAGCTGCACGCCAAGGGGCTCCCCGGCGTCGTGGTCCCGAAGACCATCGACAACGACGTCGGCCTGACGATCACGACCTTCGGCTTCGACACCGCGGTCGGCACGGCCGTCTCCGCGATCGACAAGCTGCACACCACCGCGGAGAGCCACGACCGCGTCATCGTGATGGAGGTCATGGGGCGCGAGGCCGGCTTCATCGCGCTGCACGCCGGCGTCGCGGCCGGCGCCGACGTCGTGCTCATCCCCGAGATCCCATACGACATCGCGAAGGTCTGCGACAAGATCATGTCGCGCGACCGGGCGGGCCGCGGCTTCTCCATCGTCGTGGTGGCCGAGGGGGCGCACCCGCGCGGGCAGGAGGCGCACGCGCTCGAGCCCACGGCGCCCGGGCAGCCCATCCGCCTCGGCAACGTCGCCGACGCCATCGCGCGCGAGATCCAGCAGATCACCGGCAAGGAGACGCGCTCGCTCGTGCTGGGGCACCTCCAGCGCGGCGGCATGCCGACGAGCTACGACCGCCTGCTCGGCACGCGCTTCGGCGCGGCGGCGGTGCAGGCGGTGGCCGACGAGCGCTTCGGGTGCATGATCGCGCTCCAGAGCCCGCACATCGTCACGGTGCCCATCGGCGAGGTGCTCGCGCACCCCCGCCGCGTCGACCCGCAGCACGACGTCGTGCGGGCGGGGAGGACGACGGGGATCTCGTTTGGAGACTAGAAGAGGCGGTCCTCGGCCTCCGGCCCTCGGCCTTCGGCCGCCGAGCGCGACAACAACCCAGCCGTTCATCCAATGACTCAACCCACCGCCACCGTCGTCCCCGCCGACACCGCCTGGATGTTCCTGGCGACCGCGCTCGTGCTCCTCATGACGCCCGCGCTCGGGTTCTTCTACGGCGGGATGGTGCGCGCGAAGAACGTCCTGAACACGATGATGATGAGCGTCGCCTCGCTCGGCGTCGTCGGCATCGCGTGGGCCATGCTCGGCTACGGGCTCGCGTTCGGCACGGGGGGCGACTGGGTGGGCGACCTCGCGTACGCGGGGCTGCGCGGCGTGGGGCTGGAGGCGAGGGGGACGATCCCGCACCTCCTCTTCATGGCGTACCAGGGGACGTTCGCGATCGTCACGGCGGCGCTGATCTCCGGCGCCATCGTCGAGCGCATGCGCTTCTCGTCGTACCTGGCGTTCATCGTCCTCTGGATGCTCGGCGTGTACGCGCCGGTGGCGCACTGGGTGTGGGGCGGCGGCTGGATGTCGCGCCTCGGCGTGCTCGACTACGCGGGCGGCACGGTGGTGCACGTGAACGCGGCGGCGGCGGCGGTGGTGGCGGCGGTCGTGCTGCGCCCGCGCCGCGACTACGCGCGGCGCGCGCTGCTCCCGCACAACGTGCCGTACGTGCTGCTCGGCGCGGCGCTGCTCTGGTTCGGCTGGTTCGGCTTCAACGCCGGCAGCGCGCTCGGGGTGAGCGCCGCGGCGGGGCTCGCGTTCGTGAACACGTTCCTCGCGCCGATGGCCGCGCTGGTCGTGTGGATGCTGCTCGACATGCGGCGCTCGGGGCGGGTGACGGCGGTGGGCGCGGCGACGGGGCTCGTCGTCGGCCTCGTGGCGGTGACGCCCGCGGCCGGCTTCGTCTCGCCGCTGAGCGCGCTCCTCATCGGCGCGCTCGCGGCCGTGCCCTGCCACTTCGCCATCCAGTACCGCTCCCGCACGGCGCTCGACGACTCGCTCGACGTGCTCGCCGCGCACGGCATCGGCGGCATCACGGGCGCGCTGCTCACCGGCGTGCTCGCCGAGAAGGCGTGGGGCGGGGTGGACGGGCTCGTCGGCGGGAACCCGAAGCAGGTGGCGCTGCAGGCGATGGGGGTCGTGGTCGCGGCGCTCTACAGCATCGTGGCGACGTTCACGATCCTCAAGCTCGTCTCGCTCGCGCTGCCGCTACGCAGCCGCGCGAGCGACGAGGCCGTGGGGCTCGACGTCGCGCTGCACGGCGAGGAGGCCTACGCGCGCGGCGAGGGTGCCGTGCTCGTCCGGCAGACGGTCGCGGCCCCGGCGGTGGCGCCGGCGGCGCTCAACACCGCCGTCGCCGGGGGCGACTGACCATGAAGCTCATCGTGGCCGTCATCCGCGGCGAGCGGCTCGGCGACGTGCTCGAGTCGCTGTACCGCGCCGAGGTGCGCGGGCTCACCGTCTCGCGCGTCGAGGGGCACGGCGGGGAGCTCGAGCGCGTCGAGACCTACCGCGGCACGACCGTGAAGATGGAGCTGCAGGACAAGGTGCGCCTCGAGATCGGCGTCTCGGACAGCTTCGTCGAGGCGACGGTGCAGGCGATCCTCGCCGCCGCGCACACGGGGCAGGTGGGGGACGGGAAGATCTTCGTGCTTCCCGTGGAGCGGGTCTACCGCATTCGAACTGGCGAGACGGACGAGCGCGCGGTGACCCCCGCGCCCGAGCCGGTGGCCGATACAGAGGAGATCTAATGTACATGCGCAAGATCAACACCCGGAGCTTCCGGCTGGCGACGCGATCCACGGTGCACGAGGTGAACCGCCAGATCGTGCTCAACCTCGTGCGCGAGAACGCGCCGATCTCCCGGGCGGAGCTCGCGCGCCGCATGGGCGTCCACCGGAGCGCGCTCACGGGGATCGTGCGCGAGCTCGTGGACACGGGCATCGTGTACGAGCGCGGCACCGCCGCCACCGCGCGCGGCCGCCGCCCGACGCTCCTCGACCTCCGCACGCACGAGCGCCTCGCCGCCGCCGCGGACGTGCGCCCCGAGCGCACGACGCTCGCCATCGCCGACTTCGGCGGGCGCGTCGTGGCGCGCGACGCGTTCGACACGCCGCGCTCCCCGGAGGCGCTCGCCGAGGTGCTCTCCGAGCGCCTCAACCGCCTGCTCCTCACGTGGGCCGACGGCCCGGCGTCGTGCGAGGGCGTGGGCGTCGTGGTGCCGGGGATGGTGGACCGGCGCGCCGGCCGCATCCTCTACTCGCCGCGCCTCGGCTGGCGCGACGTGGAGCTCCGCGAGACGATGCGCGACCGCCTGCCGGCGCCGGTGTACGTGGAGAGCGCCCCCATCGCCTGCGCGCTGGCGCGGCTCTGGCTGTCGCCCGAGCAGACGCGCGACGTGAAGAGCTTCGCGTACGTCAGCGTGTCGGACGGCGTCGGCGTCGGCATCGTGGTGAACGGCGAGACGCTGCGCGGCGACGCGCACACCGCCGGCGAGTTCGGCCACGTCTCGCTCGACCCGAACGGCCCGGAGTGCGCCTGCGGCAACAAGGGGTGCTGGGAGGCGTTCACCTGCAACTCGACCACCCTCGCGCGCTACGCCGAGAAGCTCGGCAAGAGGCCGGGGAGCAAGCCGATCCCGGGGCTCACGGTGGAGGAGGTCGCCCGCCGCGCGCTCCGCGGCGAGTCGGCGGCCGTCGCGGCCGTCGAGGAGACGGGCTGGTACATCGGCAAGGGGCTCGTCACGCTGGTCAGCGCGCTGAACCCGGGCCGCATCTACGTCGGCGGCGAGGTGACGGCGGCGTGGGAGATCCTCGAGCGCCCCATCCGCCAGGCGCTGGCGGAGGGCTCGCTCACGCCCGCGACGCGCGCGACGCCGGTGGTGCCGGATGGCAATCCGGCTGAATACCGCGTGCTCGGCGCAGTCGCACTCGTCGCGGCGCCCACCTTTGCGGCGCCGCGGATCGGCTGACGAGCGGCCCCGCGGGAGGCTACGAGCGCTGGCGACGGGCGACTGGCGACTGCTGCGGTTCGGCAGTCCGCCAATCGCTTCGTCTCCAGGTCGCGATCTCTGTCCTTGGCTGCGCTTCTACAGCCGGACTGGCGCCGGAACAGCGCACGAGCAGCGGTCGCCCGTCGCCCGTCGCCAGCGTGGGTAGCATTCGGCGCTCTTGCCGGATAGCGATCCGCGGCTGCATCGTGCCGCGCCATGAGAAACAAGCCCCTGTTCTACGCCGGCCTGCTGGGCTGGGCGCTGTTCGAGCTGGCGGCAGTCTGGTTCATCATGCCGCTCCCCTTCAGCCAGCGGATGCGCAGCATCGACGTCGCCTACGCGCTCCACGCGGGGCGCTGGGCGATCCGCACGGCGCTCGGGCTCGTGGCCCTCTTCGGGGCGCACGACGCGCTCCGGGCCCCGGGGTGGCGGCGGTGGGCGGCGGCGGCGGCGCTCGCGGCGGCGGTGGGCGTGGCGTACGTGACGAACTTCGTCATGAGCGCCGACCAGATCTTCCTCGCGCCCGAGCGGCTCAACATGCAGCCCGCCGCGCGCAACGTCGTGGACACCGCGCGGCTCGTCGTGGGCGTGGAGCTCAACGGCGAGGCGCGCGCGTACCCCGTGCACTACATCGGCTACCACCACCAGGTGCGCGACACCGTCGGCGGGCGGCCCGTGCTCGTGACGTTCTGCACCGTGTGCCGCACCGGCCGCGTCTTCGATCCCACGGTGGATGGAGCGACCGAGGTCTTCCGCCTCGTCGGGATGGACCACTTCAACGCGATGCTCGAGGACCGCACGACGGGCACGTGGTGGCGCCAGGCGAACGGCGAGGCGGTGGCCGGGCCGAGGAAGGGGGCGGTCCTCACGGAGCTGCCGAGCCAGCAGGTGACGCTCGCGGCGTGGCTCGCCCAGCATCCGGGATCGCTCGTCATGCAGCCCGACTCCGCGCTCCGCGACCGCTACGCGAAGAACTTCGACTACGAGACGGGGAAGAGCCGCAAGAAGCTCACGGGCACCGACACGGCGAGCTGGGGCGAGAAGGCGTGGGTCGTGGGGATGACGCTGAACGGCGAGAGCCGCGCCTACGACTGGAACCGCCTGCGCCGCGAGCGCGTCGTCAACGACGTCCTCGGGGGCACGCCCGTGGTGCTCGCGCTCGCGCCCGACGGCGCGAGCTTCTTCGCCTACGAGCGCCCGAGCGCCGCGGCGGCGTTCGCGCTGCGCGGCGACTCGCTCGTGGCGGGCGGCCGCGCGTACGCGCTCAACGGCGCCGACGGAGCGCTGCGGCGGCTCCGGGCGTCGCAGGAGTTCTGGCACAGCTGGCGGACGTTCAACCCGGGCACCTCGAGGTACTGAGGGCGTACACGGCCCGGGGCCGCTCAGCCCAACAGCCCCACCGCCCACACGGGCCGGTGATCGCTCACCCGGCGCGCGTCGGGCCCCGCGGCCGGCCCCGTGCCCGACGCGCCCGTCTCCGGCAGCCGCAGCCCCCTGAAGAACAGGTGGTCCCACCGCCCGAGGCTCACCGTGCGCGGCCCCTCGCGCGTGGGCCACGCGTAGCCGGCGGCCAACGCCTCCCACCCGATCGCGTGCTCGTTGAGGTCCCCGCCGATGATCACGGCCGGGTGCGGCGCGGCGTCCGCGAACACCGCCCACAGCTGCTCGCGGCGCCGCGCGGCGCTCACGTCGAGCGGCGTGCCGAGGTGGGTGGAGTACACGCGCACGTGCGTGCCGGCCACGCGCAGCGTCGCCACCGTCGCCGTGCGGTGCGTGCCCGCGAGGCGCGACGGGTGCGGCAGCACGAGCTTCGCGTCCGTCGCCACGGGCCAGCGCGAGAGCACCGCGTTGCCGAAGTCCTTTCCCGCCTGCCCGTGGAAGACCGACGGGTAGTACACGTAGCCCATGTCCATCGCGTGCGCGATCCGCGCCGTCCCGTCGTGGTCCATCTCCTGGAGCAGCACGACGTCGGCGTCGCACAGCGCGGGGTCGGATTTCAGGAGCGCGATCGCCCCGTTGACCCTTCGCGAGAACTCGACGTTGAACGTGACGACCCGCAGCGCCGCGCACGCGCCCGGCGCGTCGATGGGACAGGCCGCCGCGTACCGCGGCCCGAGCACGTCCTCGTAGCTGCGCCCGCGGTGATGCCCCAGGAGGCGCGCGAGCGTGCGAGCGAGCAGAGACCTGGTCGGCATTGAGCCACACCTGGTCGCACGTCGCGGACCAGGGAGGCCCTCGGCCGAGGGCTATCCTAGCCGCAGCGCCGCCCCCGGCCCCGTGCGCGCCGCGCGGCGCGCCGGCGCCCAGCACGCGAGCGCGGCCACGGCGGCGAGCACCGCCGCCACCGCGCCGATCACCGTCGGGTCGGCGGCCTGCACCCCGAAGAGCAGGGCGCCGAGCAGGCGGCGTGAGGCGAGCGCGACGCCGACGCCGACGACGAGCCCCGCCGCCACCGGGCGCATCCCCTCGCCGAGCACGAGCCGCCGCACGTCGGCCGGGCGGGCGCCGAGCGCCAGACGCACCGCCATCTCGCCGGAGCGCTGCGCGACGGAGTGCGCGACGACGCCGTAGATGCCGACGCACGCGGTGACGAGCGCGGTCGCCGCGAAGAGCGCGAGCACCACGAGCTGGAAGCGCCGCTTCGCGAGGGACTGCGACACGACCTCCGACATGGTGCGGGTGCGGGGGACGGGCACGGCGGGATCCACGCGGCGCACCGCGGCGCGCGCGGCCGCCGCGACGGCGCCCGGCTCGCCCGCGGTGCGCAGCACGAACGTCGCGCGCCCGAAGTCGGCGATCCAGTACGGCGCGTACGCGATGAGGCTGCCCTCGCGCTCGAGCGACGTCGTCGGCACGTCGGCGGCGACGCCCACGACGCGGAGCGCCTGCCCCTCGTCGAACACCTTCACCCGGCGGCCGATCGGGTCCTGCCCGGGCCACAGCGTCCGCGCGGCGCGCGCCGTGATGACGACCGCGTCGTCCTCGCGCCCGCGCTCGGTGAACGGGCGCCCGCGCACCAGCGGCATGCCGAGGGCCGCGAAGTAGTCGGGGCTCACGAAGCGCACGTTGACCGCGTGCGGCTCCGTGCCGGGCGGCGCATCGAAGGCGCTGATCGTGTAGACCTGCGTCTCCCCCTCGAGCGGGAGGGCGCCGCCCACGGCCACCCGCGCGACGCCGGGCACGGCGCGGAGCTCCGCCACCAGCCGGTCGTACAGCTGGACCTCGGCCTCCCTCGTGCCGTACCTCGCCGGCGGCGGCACGACGTCGAGCGCGAGCACGCGGTCCGCCTCGAAGCCGCGGTCCACGCCGAGCACGCGGACGAAGCTCGCGAGCAGGAGCCCGGTGACGACGAGCAGCACGGTGCTGAGCGCCACCTGCGACGCGATGAGCGCCGCGCGGCCGCGGCCGCGCGCGGACGACGTGCGGCCGCCGGAGCGCAGCGCGTCGTTCGGGTCGGCGCGCCCCGCGCGGATGGCCGGCAGCGCGCCGAACCCGAGTCCCACCGCCACCGACGCCGTCAGCATCACCAGCAGCACGCGCCCGTCGAGCCGAACTTCGTCGAGCCGCGGCAGGTCGGCGGGCGCCGCACGGAGCAGCGCGCCGAGCCCGAGCCACGCGAGCAGCACGCCGAGCGCGCCGCCGAGCAGCGCGAGCACCACGCCCTCGGTGAGCGCGTGGCGCACGAGCCGCTGGCGCCCCGCGCCGAGCGCGACGCGCACCGCCAGCTCGCGCGCGCGCGCCGTGGTGCGCGCGAGGAGCAGCGTCGCCAGGTTCACGCACACGACGAGCAGCACCGCGCCCACGGCGGCGAGCAGCAGGAGCAGCGCGCCCGAGGCGTCGCCGAGCACGCTCTCGCGGAGCGGCGTCACGACGGCGCGGTTGGGGCGGCTGGGGTCGAGCTCCACCTCCAGCTGGTCCAGCTCGCGGCGGAGCCCCTCGACCGTGGCGTTGGGGGCGAGGCGCGCGAGCACCGAGTAGTCGTAGCTGCCCGGGCTCGAGATCTGCCGCGGCGTCAGCGCGAGGGGGACGTACGCGTCCACCTCGCGCGGCATCCGCACGAGCGCGCCCATCTCGTCGCCCTTCGGAAGCCGGAAGTCCTCGGGCAGCACGCCGATCACCTCGTACGGCTCGTCGCGCAGCGTGACCGAGCGACCCACCACGCCCGCATCGCCGCCGAAGCGGCGGCGCCAGAGCCCGTGCCCGAGCACGACGACGCGCTCGCCCGGCCGGTCGTCCTGCTCCGTGAACAGTCGTCCGAGGTGCGCGCGGGCGCCGAGCAGCGGGAAGAGCGACGCGGAGGCGCGCACGACGCGCAGGCGCTCCGGGTCGCCGTCGCCGCTCAGCGTCATTCCCGCCGCCGTGAGCGCGGCCACGCCGGCGCACGCGCGGCAGCGCCGCCGCATCTCGACGTAGTGGCCGGCGTTGGCGGGCAGGGAGGGGTACGTGTTCGCGAGCGCCGGAATGTGCTCGCGCACGACGACGAGCCGCCCGGGGTCGGCGTAGGCGAGCGGCCGCAGCACGACGTTGTCGATGACCGAGTACACGACGGTCGTCGCGCCCACCCCGAGGGCGAGCGTGAGGATCACCGTCGCCGCGAAGCCGGGGCTCCGGCGAAGGGTGCGCAGCGCCGTCCGCACGTCGCGCCCCGTCTCCTCCGCCACGCGGCTCCGCGTCTCGTCGCGCGCCTCCTCGGCGAAGCGGTCGCGCCCGCCGAAGTCGAGCGCGGCGCGGCGCCGCGCCTCGTCGTCCGGCGCCCCGGCGCGCCGGTGCCGCTCGGCGGCCATGTCGAGGTGGAAGGACATCTCCTCGGCCAGCCGCTGGTCGGTCTCCTTCCGGCTTCGGAGTCCGCGCAACAATGACAGCTTTTCTCGCAAGTAGCGCATCGGTCGGTGGGCAGAGGGCCCTTGGGGCTGCGGTCAGCCGTCAGCAGCGCTGGCAGCGCACGACGTTCGGTTCACGGCTCATGGCTGCATCTGCAGCACGAGCTCGACCGCACGGGCCATCCGCCGCCACTGCTCGCGCTCCTCCGCGAGCCGCTCGCGGCCGGCGGGCGTGAGCGCGTAGACGCGCGCGCGGCGGTTGTTCTCCGTCGTCTGCCACTCGGAGGCGACGAGGCCCTGCCGCTCGAGGCGATAGAGGGCGGGGTAGAGCGAGCCCTGCCCCACCTGCAGCACGCTCTCGGAGCCGCGCTCGAGGCGCTCGGTGATCCCCCAGCCGTGCATGGGGCCGAGCTGGAGGGCCTTGAGCACGAGCATGTCGAGGGTGCCCTGGAGCACGTCGCCGCGCCCGCCGTCCGCCATCGCCGTTCCTTTCGAGGGTCGAAAGCAGTATGGCGACGCTCCTTTCGACCGTCAAGGGGAGCGGGGCGGCCTGAACCACTCGGCGAGTCGGCGGGCGCTCGCGGCCTCGCGGACGGCGGCATCGGGGATCCCAGCCTGCCGCAGGAGCTCGAGCTCCCGGTCGACGCTCGCACCCGGGCGGTCTGGGATCTCGGGGCCCGACACGTCCGTCCCGACGAGCAGCGGGACGCCCGCCCGGTGGAGCCGCCCCGTCAGCGCGACCAGCTCCGGGAGGAGCGCCGCCCGGCCCTCGCGCACCGCGGGAGTGCGGGCTGTCGCGATATTGGCTTCGAAGTACACCAGTGTTGGCGTCACGTACACTCCCGTGCGCGCCAGATGCACCATCATCGAGTCCCCCGCCGGAGAGCGCCACCACTCCAGCGCCTCGCGGGCATCACGAGCCAGCCTGGCGTAGATCGGGCTCTGCACGATGGACTCCGCCATGTGCTCGATGCTGCCGACCCCGGAGTCCGCGGCGGTCCAGGCGGGCACCCCGCGCGGCAGGTGCGCCGCCACCTTGAGCCCGCGCGCCCGCGCGCGCCGGATCGTCGCGAAGAAGGCCGCCGGGGGGACGGCCGTGTGCGTCTTTATGAAGTCCACGCCGAGGTCGGCGAGCGAGTCCACCGCGCGCTCGGCCTCCTCCGGCGTGGTCACGGTCACGCGGAAGCGGGCGCCCTCCTTGGGGCCGTCGAGCACCGGCCCGGCGAGGTAGAGCCGAGGGCCGCGCCGGGTGCCGGCGGCGATCTCGCTCCGCCACCGCGACAGCTCCGCGAGGTCACCGCCGCAGTCGCGTGCCGCGGTGACGCCGTGCGCGAGCAGGCTGTCGAGCGCCGCGGGTCCTTCATACGAGAGGTGGACGTGCGCGTCGGCGCGGCCGGCGGCCGGCGCGCCGAGGTCGCTCGCGGGTCGCGGTCCGCCGCACGCCGCGAGCGCACACGCCGCCGCAGCGTGGACGAGCGAGATGGCGAGCGCGCGCGTCACGTCCGCTCGACGATCCGGTCGATGAGGAAGCTCGACTGCTCCAGCGCCTCGGTGGTGAACGGCCCGAAGAAGCGGCGGACCTCGGCGAACATCTCGTCGAAGCGCGCACGGTCCCCGCTCGCGAGGACCGCCTCGAGCTCGCGCACCGACGACTCGAACGCGGCCGTCACCTCGCCCGTGCGTGGGTTGCGCATCTCGATGGCGCCGTAGAGGCCCGGCTCCTGCGCGAAGTGCCGCGCCGCCACGTACAGCTCGAGCAGGTACGCGGGGGACGTGAAGCGCAGCGTCTCCTCGAGCGGGAGGCCGAGCCGCGCGAGCGTGAGCCCGAGCACCTGCGTCTGGAAGTGCGTGAGCACCTGCACGATCGACATCGCGCGGTCGTGCTGCTCAGGCGTCGTCTCCGTGACGGCGAGCCCGCGCGCCGCGAAGGTGTGCGCCACCCAGTCCGCCCACCGGTCGCCCCGCGCCCGGCAGAGCACCACGCGCTGGCCCTGCAGCGTGTGCACGCTCGGCCCGAACATCGGGTGCGTGCCGACGACGCTCGCCCGCGTGGCCTCGAGCATCGCCGCCACCGGCTCCCCCTTGATGCTCGTGACGTCCATGAGGAGCCCGTGCTCCGGCACGTGCGGGCCGACCTCGCGGATCACGTCCACCGTCGCGTCGATGGGGACGCTCACGACCGTGACGTCCGCCGCGGCCGCGGCCTCCGTCGGCGTGAGCTCCGTCTCGCGGTCGGCGACGAGCACGCTGTGCCCGAGGTCGGCGAACATCCTCACGAGGACGGCGCCGAGCCGCCCGCGACCGCCGATCACCGCGACCGTGTGCGCCTGCTCGTCGGCCGGGATCTCGGCGCGCAGCGCCGACTGGTGGTCGCGGCTCGCGCGGAGCAGCAGCCGGAAGACCGACTCGATCTCGCCGCGCGGCAGCCCGAGCTCATCGGCGCGCCGCGCGCGGTCCTCGAGGAGCTCGCGCTCGCGCGTGGCGTCCCGCACGCGCAGCCCGTGCTGCCGCTTGTACGCCGCCACCTCGGCCACGAGGGCCATGCGCCGCGCGACGATCTGGAGCACGTCGCGGTCGAGCGCGTCGATCATCGCGCGGAGGAGCGCGAGCGGGCGCGGGGGCGGGTCGGCGCTCACGTGGTCGGCCCGTGGCTAGCGCGCGCGCGTCCAGATCATCACGAGCCCGCAGCACGCGTCGGTGCGCGCGCCGCCGAACTCGGAGGGGATGGACGCCGGCCCGCTGTAGATCTCGATGCCGTGCACCTCCTCCGACTGCACCGAGTCGAGCGAGTGGCCCCACTCCTTCACCTGCCCGTCGACCGGCTGGAGGACCACCGGCGCTCCCGCCGCCGTCGCGACCCTGCTGCCCACCAGGGTGCCGCGCGGCACGCTGGCGCTCTGCGCCCCGAGCGCGGTGGCGCCGAGGAGGGCGGCGACGGCTGGGGCGGGGAGGCGCATGGCGCGGGGTGGCCCGGGGAGCCTAACGCGGGAACGCGACGAGGCTCTCGTGCCCCTCGCGGTCCACGGCGGCGACGCCGAAGAAGTAGTTGTCGATGATGACGTGCTGGAGCGTGTACTCGGTGACGTCCCCCACGAAGCGCGAGCGCGTCCAGTTCACCTCGCTCGGCTTCCGCCAGTAGACGCGGTAGCCCGCGAGGTCCGGCGCGCGCACGGGCCTCCAGCGGAGCGTCGTGGAGGCCTGCACCGCGCCGCGAATCGTGACCGAGTCGGGGCGGGGCGGGGCCCACGCGAGCGAGACGAGCGTCGCGGCGTCGAGCGCGGTGATGGCCGCCGCGTACGGGAAGCTCACGCCCTCGACGACG
Organism: Gemmatimonadaceae bacterium; assembly: GCA_045804325.1. Classification (GTDB taxonomy): domain Bacteria; phylum Gemmatimonadota; class Gemmatimonadetes; order Gemmatimonadales; family Gemmatimonadaceae; genus JBJMNJ01. The sequence continues at coordinate 5,817 of JBJMNJ010000154.1, read as the reverse complement.
TCGCCGTACCGGATGCCGTTCTCGGTGCGCGGGTCCTGGTGCTGGCGCGTGTAGTTCTCGTGCGCCTCCATGAGCCGCACCGCCGGCCACCCCTGCTCGAAGAACGGCGTGTGGTGTCCGCCGCGGCCGTAGCGGTCGAGGCGGTAGATGATCTCGACGTCGAGGTTCGGGAAGTACGTGTCGGCCACGCGGTCGATGTAGCGCGCGAGCTGGCGCGACGGCGTGTCGAGCTCGCCGCCGGTCGTGAGCACGCGGCGCAGCTCCGCCGGCGTCGTCGTCGCGGGGAGCCCGGGGGCGAAGACGCGCGCCGTCGTGTTCTCCACGACGCCGTCGATTCCCTCGATGTTGCCCACCATGTCGTTGTTGATCACGGCCTCGAGGCGCCAGCCCTGCGCCTTCGCGAAGCGCGCGACCGTCTCGCCGCCGAAGAGCCCCTGCTCCTCGCCGGACAGCGCCGCGTACACGATCGTGGCGTCGGTCTGGTACTTCGTGAGGAGCCGCGCCGCCTCGAGCGCCGCCGCGACGCCGCTCGCGTTGTCGTTGGCGCCCGGCGAGTCCGAGGTCGCGTTCATGACGTCGGAGACGCGCGAGTCGAGGTCGCCGCTCAGCAGCACGGCGCGCGACGGGTCGGTGCGCCCGCGCTGGATGGCGACGACGTTCACGACGTTCGTGGGCGCGCGGAGCCGGCTCCCCGAGTCGGCGGGGAAGACCTCCGAGACGTAGCGCACCTCGAGGCAGTCGCCGCACGCGCGCGAGATGCGCCGGAGCTCGTCGTACACCCACCGGCGCGCCGCGCCGATGCCGCGCGTGGCGGAGACGGTGTCCGACATCGTGTGCCGCGTGCCGAACGACACGAGCTTGCGGACGTCCGCCTCGATGCGCGCCGCGCTGGCGGTGGCGACGACGTCGTGAATGCGCGCGTCCTCGAACGACGGCGCGCGTCCGGCTGCCGGGTCGGGCGCGGCGGTCGCGCCCGCGCGCGGCTGCGCGACGAGGAGCGTGGGGGAGAGCAGGAGGGCGACGAGCGTGCGCACGGAGAACAGGAAGCAGGAAGTAGGAAAGAGGGCGTGGGGACCCACCACAATCTACTTCCTGTTTCCTATTTCCTACTTCCCACTCCCTGAAGTACCAGGTCCCGGTACGCGATCTCCCCCGGCCTCAGGTTGAGCTCGAGATCCGTCTCGGCGCCGCCCGGTATGCGCAGGACGGCGCGGAGGCGCGCTCCGGCCGGCAGCGCGCAGAGCACGTAGCGGCGCTCGGGGCCCGACACCGCGACGCGTCCGCCTCCCGCGACCGGCCGGAACGCGTACTGCCCGTTCACCCGTGCGCGCTCCAGCAGCCGCACCTCGAGCTCCGGACGATCCGGCGCCGCGCCGAGGATCAGCGCGCGCCCGTGCACGATCGCGGTGCCCGGCGGCTGCCCCGGGCAGAGCGCGAGCGCCGCCGTGGACGCCGACGGGAGCGCGAGGTCGAGCTGCGCCTCGCCCACGCCGACCGTGACCGGCGCCCGCGGCCGCGCGACGCCGAGCGTGTCCACGCGCGGGTGTCGGACGGTCAGCGTGTACGCGCCCGGGCGGTGGAGGAGCAGGCGGTAGCGCCCCTCCCCGTCCGTGGTCGCGGCGTAGGGCATCCCCTCCACCGATACGCGCGCGCCGGCGAGCGGCCGCGCCGCGCTGCTGTCCCACACGACGCCGGCGATCGCCGGCGTCGTGTCGCGCGGTGCGGCTGCCGCGGCCAGCGTCGCCTCGCCCCCCTCCTCGATGACCGCGGTCACCACGGGCCGCGTGCTCCGGTCCGGCACCGCGATCTCGTACGAGGTCGGCGCCGACTGCGCCGACTGCGCCGCACCCGCCTGGACGGCGACCTCCGGCATCCGGATGGCCCAGCGCCGCACGATCCACGCGCCGGTGGGCACGCGCTCGAACTCGACGAAGCCGCCGGCGCCGTCGTACCGCACGCCGTGCGGGAGCTGCGTGTACCGGTAGTCGAGGCGCCGCAGCTCGTGCGAGCGCGCGTCGAGCCAGAGGACGCCGGCGATGTCCGGGAGCTTGCGGTGCGCCGCCGGCTCGAACGCCAGCCCCACGAGCTCGCGCGCCGTGTCGGCGAGCATGGGGCGGAAGCAGTGGTCGCGCACGAACGCCGCGGCGAGCAGCACCACCGCGTCGGGCGCGTGATAGACGTGGCCGTCGTCGCTCTGGCGCACGATCCACCCGTGCACCGAGAGCCACTCGGCCGACTCGGAGGCGAAGCGGTTCGCGCCGGGGCCCGTGGCGATCCGCCGCTCCTCGAGCGCGTCGCCGGTGCGCGGGTTGAGCCGCCGCCGGTACTTCGTGAGCGTCGTCGGCACGCCGGACTCGCGCGTGAGCCGCGTGGCGGTGAGCGCGGCGCGCACCTCCTCCCAGAGCGTCGCCGTCTCGTCGGCGCTCGCGACGCGCTCGGCGCACTGCGCGTCGCCGAGCACGCGCACGGCGGTGAGGCGCGCCGTCACGGGGGCGACGCCGAGAGCGACCTCGCGCGACTCGCCCGCCGCGAGGTCGAGCGGCGCGCTGCGCGCCGGCCGCACGCCGATGCGCTTCGCCTCCACCACCCAGCGCCCGGGCCCCGGCGCGCGCAGCACGAAGCGCCCGCGCTCGTCGGTGAGCGCGACCGAGCCGGGAGGCGCGCTCTCATCCACGACGGCGCCGCCCTCCGCCGGCACGAGCCTCACCACCGCGCCCGCCACGGGCGTGCCGCCCGCCGAGTCCACCACGGCGCCGCGCACGACCTGCGCGCCGAGGGCGGGCGCGGCGGCCAGGAGGGCGGCCAGGAGGGCGGTGCCGGAGAGGCGCATCGCTCGCACGGTCGTGCGCAGCGGCGGGGGGCGCAAGAGGCGGGAGCAGGGAGCAGGCGACCGCGAGAGGCTCGTCTCACCCCGCAGTCCCGCACGGACCCACCCCACTCCCTGTAAGAACTCTGTATATCCATTGACGCTATATCCACCCTGGCTATATCGTCGCGCCATGACAACCGACCGCCCCGACACCGACGCACTCCTCCCGCTGCCGCCCGCGACGTTCCACATCCTGCTCTCCCTCGCGGAGGGGGACCGGCACGGGTACGGGATCATCCAGGACGTGGAGCAGCGCACCGGCGGCGAGCTCCGCCTCAGCGCCGGCACGCTCTACCGCTCCATCCAGCGCCTGCTCGAGCAGGGGCTCCTCGTCGAGAGCACCCGGCGCCCCGCGCCCGCCGAAGACGACGAGCGGCGGCGCTACTACCGCCTCACGCCCTTCGGCACCGCCGTCGCGCGGGCCGAGGCGCGTCGCCTCTCCGAGCTCGTACGGATGGCGCGCGCGCGCGGGCTGACCCCCGAGACCGCCTGACGAGGACCGCCCCGATGCGACTCTATCGTGCGCTGCTGCGGCTCTACCCGGCGTCGTTCCGCCAGGAATGGGGCGACGGGATGCTCCAGGTCTTCTCCACGCGGGCGCGCGGCGTGTCCGGCCCGCTCCGCCCCGTCGTCCTCGCCGGGATGGCCCTCGCCGACGTCGTCCCCAACGCCTTCGCGGCGCACTGGGACGTGCTGCGCCAGGACCTGCGCTACGCCGCGCGCTCGCTGCGGCGCACGTGGGGCTTCGCGCTCACCGCGGTGCTCGTCGTCGCGCTCGGCGTCGGCGCGAACACGGCGGCGTTCTCCGTGGCCGACACCGTGCTCCTCCGCCCGCTGCCGTTCCGCGAGCCCGAGCGGCTCGTGAAGCTCTGGCAGCGGACGCCCGGCTATCCGCGGCTCGAGCTGTCCCCCGCGAACTGGCGCGACTGGCGCGCGAGCGCGCGGTCGTTCGCCGCCTTCGGCGCGATCACGAACACCGCGTACAACCTCGTCGGCGGGTGCCCGCCGGAGGCGGGCGGGTGCGTGCCGGTGCGCGTGCAGGCGACGCGTGCGACGGCGGAGGTGCTGCCGACGCTCGGCGTGCGTCCGCTCCTCGGGCAGCTCCCGAGCCCGGCGGACAGCACCGGCCCCGCCACGGTGGTGCTGAGCCACGCGCTCTGGCGCCGCCAGTTCGGCGAGGACCGAGACATCGTCGGCCGCGCGGTGCGACTCGACGGCGAGTCGTACGTCGTCGCCGCGGTGATGCCGCCGGAGTTCCACTTCCCGACGGCCGAGACGGAGGTGTGGACGCCGCTCAACTTCACCGAGGGCGACTACGCGGACCGCACGAACGTCTTCCTCTACGGCATCGCGCGGCTGAAGCCGGGGACGACGCTCGCGCAGGCGTCGTCCGAGATGGAGGCGATCGCCCGCCGGCTCGCGGCGCAGTATCCCGAGAACGAGAAGACGAGCTCGTACCTCTATCGCTTCAGTGACGAGGTGGGCGAGAAGTCGCGGCTGCTGCTCTTCGCGCTGTGCGGCGCGGCGCTCTGCATCCTGCTGCTGGCGTCCGCCAACGTCGGCAACCTGCTCATCGCCCGCGCCGCATCGCGCGAGCGCGAGATGGCGGTGCGCGCGGCGCTCGGCGCCGGCGTCGGCCGACTCGTCCGGCAGCTCCTCACCGAGAGCATGCTGCTCACGCTGCTCGGCGGCGCGGCCGGCGTGGCCGTGGCGGTGCTCGCGGTGCCGGCGCTCTCGCGCCTCGTGCCGTCCGGGCTGCCGCTGGCCGCGATGCCGGCGGTGGACCGCCGCGTGCTCGCGTTCGCGGCCGCGCTCACGGCGCTCGTCGGACTCGCGTTCGGCGTGCTCCCGGCGATGGGGGGCCGCCGAGGGACGAGCTTCGCCGCGCTGCGCGACGGCGGTCGCTCCGGCGGCGGGCGGCGACGCGCGCGCTCCGTCCTCGTCGCCGTGCAGGTGATGGCGTCGGTGGTGCTGCTCGTCACGAGCGGGCTCCTCGTCCGCGCGATGTGGCGGCTCCAGCAGGTCGAGCTCGGCTTCCGCCCCGCGGGCGTGCTGACGGCACGCACCGCACTGCCGTTCCCCAAGTACGCGGACCCCGCGGACCGCGTGCGCTTCTACCAGCGCGTGCTCGGCGAGGTGCGCGCGCTCCCCGGGGTGACGTCGGCGGCGTACGTGACCGGGCTGCCGATGGGCATGCGTGGCGGCATCTGGCCCGCGATCTTCCCCGGCCAGGCGGAGACGGCGGAGCTCCGCGACGAGAACGCGACCGCCATCCGCTACGCGACGCCCCAGTACTTCACGACGCTCGGCATCCCGGTCCTGAAGGGGCGCGACATCGCCGACAGCGACGACCGCCAGAGCCCGTTCGTGGCCGTCGTGAGCGAGTCGTTCGTGCGGCGTTTCCTCCCGGGTCGGGACCCGATCGGCCAGACGTTCAGGATCGCGTTCTTCGACCGCACGATCGTCGGCGTGGTGGGTGACGTGCGGCAGCGCGGGCTCGAGCAGCCGAGCGAGCCGCAGGTGTACATGCCGCCCGCGCAGATCGAGCCGGGGTGGATGCCCTACTTCGCGCCGAAGGACCTCGTCCTCCGCGCGAACGTCCCCCCGGCGACGCTGGCGACGGCGGTGCGGCGCATCGTGCTCGCGGCGGACCCGGACCAGCCGGTGTCGAACGTGAAGACCATGGAGGAGCTCGTCGCGGGCGAGACGGCGTCGCGCGCCGCGCAGCTCCGCGTGCTCGCGGCCCTCGCCGCCGTCGCGCTGCTCCTCGCGGGCGTCGGCATCCACGGCCTGCTGTCGTTCACCGTGGCGCTCCGCTCGCGCGAGATCGGCGTGCGCCTCGCCCTCGGCGCGCGGCCGCAGGGCATCGTCGGCATGGTGCTCCGCGAGGGGCTCGTCCTCGCCGCGGCGGGCGTGGTGCCGGGCGTGCTGATCGCCTGGGCCGCGGG
>JBJMNJ010000153.1:0-2948 GCA_045804325.1 Gemmatimonadaceae bacterium | reverse complement strand
AGCCCGCCCTGCTGGTCGAGCGCGCACGGGCGGCGGTCGCCGAGGGCTACCGGAAGATCAAGGTCAAGATCCGGCCGGGGCAGGACGTCGAGTACGTGCGCGCCGTCCGGGAGGCGCTCGGCGACGGCGTCGGGCTCATGGCCGACGCGAACTCCGCGTACACGTTAGGCGACGCCGCGCGCCTCGCCGAGCTCGACCCCCTGGGGCTGATCATGCTCGAGCAGCCGCTGGGCGACGACGACCTGGTGCAGCACGCCGCGCTCCAACGGCGCCTCTCCACGCCGATCTGCCTCGACGAGTCGATCACCGGCGCGGACCGCGCCGCCGACATGATCGCGCTCGACAGCGGGCGCATCGTGAACGTCAAGCCGGGGCGCGTGGGGGGCTTCGCGCAGTCCATCGCCATCCACGACCTCTGCGCGAGGAGCGGCGTGCCGGTGTGGTGCGGGGGGATGCTCGAGAGCGGCGTGGGGCGCGCGCACAACGTGGCGCTCGCCTCGCTGCCGAACTTCACCAAGCCCGGCGACGTGTCGCCGAGCGCGCGCTACTGGGAGCGGGACGTGGTGACGCCGGAGTGGACGATGGACGCCGAGGGCTGGGTGCGCGTGCCGCTCGACCGGCCGGGGATCGGCGTGACGGTGGATCGCGATCGCGTGGACGACCTCACGGTGCGCACGACGGAGCTTCGCGTATGAACACGGCCCTCGGCCCTCGACCCTCGGCCCTCGGCAGCGACGCGCTCGCTCGCGCGTTCGCGCTCTTCACGCCCGAGGAGCACGACGCGCTCGTGACCCTCCGCCGCGACCTCCACCGGGAGCCGGAGCTCTCGTGGAAGGAAGAGGACACGGCGCGCCGGCTCGAGGCGGCGCTGCGTGCGCTCGGCATCGAGGACGTGCGGCGCGTCGCGGGGACGGGGCTCGTCGCGCGCGTGCGCGGCACGGAGGCGGGCGCGCCGGTGGTCGCGCTGCGCGGGGACATCGACGCGCTGCCCATCCACGAGGAGACGGGCTTCGACTTCGCGTCGCAGCGCCCGGGCGTGATGCACGCGTGCGGGCACGACGTGCACGCGTCGTGGGCCGTGGGCGCGGCCGCGCTGCTCCGGCGCTCGCCGGCGCGCGGCGACGTGCTCGTCGTGCTCCAGCCGGCCGAGGAGCTCGGCGAGGGCGCGGCGGCGGTGATCGCGAGCGGCGCGCTCGACGAGGCGCGCGCGATGTTCGGCGCGCACGTGGACCGCCGCTTCGAGGTGGGCCGCGTGGTGGCGGACGCCGGCCCGCTCGCCGCGTCGAGCGACTCGCTCCTCATCGAGCTCCAAGGGCGCGGGGGGCACGGCGCGCGCCCGCAGGAGACCGCGGACCCGGTGGTGGGCGCGGCGGCGCTCGTGATGGCGCTCCAGACGGTGGTGTCGCGCCGCGTCGATCCCGCGCGCCCGGCCGTGGTGACGATCGGGGCCATCAACGCCGGCTCGGCGGGGAACGTCATCCCGGAGCGCGCCGAGCTGAAGGGCACGCTGCGCGCGACCGACGCCGCGACGCGGGAGCGGCTGCGCGAGGAGGTGCGCCACGTCGCCGAGTCGGTCGCCGCGGCGCACCGGCTCACCGCGAAGGTGACGCTCTTCGGCGGCACGCCGCCGGTCGTGAACCCGCCCGAGGCCGCCGCGTGGGCGCAGGAGGCCGTGCGCCGCTCGGTGGGCGAGGCGGCGCTCGCCCCCTTCGGCATCACGAACATGGGCGCGGAGGACTTCTCGTACTACCAGGAGAAGATGCCCGCGTGCTTCCTCCGCGTCGGCGCGCGCGAGCCCGGGACCCAGCCCATCGCCGCGCACACGCCGCGCTTCTACGCGGCGGAGGAGAGCCTGTTCCTGGGGGCGGCAGTGCTGGCGGAGTGTGCGCGGGTGGCGAGCGGGGCCCTCGGCCGCTGATCGGCCGGGGACCGAGGGCGCTCTACCGATCCGCGTTCCTCTCCCACGACCCGTACATCGGGTTCGGCAGCATCCAGAATCTCCGCCCGAAGTCGGCGAACGCGGCGTCGCCCTGCTCGCGGACCGGCTGGTCGAGCGCGGGGAAGTCGCGGATGTTGTCGCCGAGCCACATGAGGACGCGGAGCGGGGGGAGGCCGGCGGCGGTCGTGCCCTGCTCCACCGCGGCGAAGCGCGGGTTCTTGTCGCCGGGTGCGCCCGTCGGCTGGCAGAGCACGGCGTCGGCGACGATGCCCACGGAGGCGATGTTCGCGCGCGTGGCCTCGCACTGCGCCTCGTCGCGATTCGTCACGACGGCGAGGCGGCCGCCGAGCTCGTGGACGCGGCGCGCGAAGGCGGCGGCGCCGGGGAGCGCGGCGGCCTCGCGCCGGCGCACCCACGCGTCCCACGAGGGCGCCGTGAACCCGCTGTCGAGCAGCGCGCGCTCGCGCTGGTACGTCGAGTTGTCGATCAGCGTCTCGTCCGCGTCCGAGATGACGGCCCACGACCCGGCGGGGAGTCCGGCCGCGAGCCGCTCGAGCTCGCGCGCGGCGAGCGCGTAGGTCTGGAGGAACGCGGCCCGGTGCTCCGCCGACGTGCGCGCCCAGCGGACGGCGGTGGGAGAGACTCGCGGCGCCGCCGGCTGCACAGCGGGTGCGGGAATGCTCGTGGTCGTCGTCGTCGCGGCAGGGGCGCAGGCCACGAGTATCAGGAGGAGTCCTAATTGGCGCATGGGGTGCAACCTGGACGGTTCTTCTGCCCCAGGCAACCGCCGTAGACTCACGCGGAGGCGCGGAGGTCGCGGAGGATGGCGGCGAAGAATTTCCTCCGCGGTCTCCCTGGCTCCGCGCCTCCGCGTGAACCCGAGGGGCTGGCCGGGCGCGACGACTCTTGCCCGCGCCCGCTCCCGAGGCCCAGCTTTCCTCGCCACGACTCCCGAGCCCCTGATGCGCGCTCTCTCATTCGCTGCTGCACTCTCGCTCACCCTCGCCGC
>JBJMNJ010000152.1:0-13612 GCA_045804325.1 Gemmatimonadaceae bacterium | reverse complement strand
CCACTCCACCCGCGAAGGGAATCCATGCACTTCCGCGTCCGCCTCGCGGCGCTCGGCGTTCTCCTGGCCGCCGCGCCCGCCGCCCGCGCGCAGTCCCGCGCGCCCATCGACTCCGCGCCCGACACCCGCGCGTTCTCGTTCTACGACCGCGGCCCCTACCGCCGCACCGTCCCCCGCCCCGACTCCGTCCTCGGCTACCACATCGGGGACCTGCAGACGCAGTTCCTCATGCAGGAGCGCGTGCTGCTCGCCATCGCGAGCGCGGCGAGCGACCGCGTGCGCGTCGAGGAGATCGGGCGGACGTACGAGCGCCGGCCGATGCGCCTCTACATCGTCTCGCACCCGGACAACATCGCGCGCCTCGACCAGATCCGCGCGGACCTCGACCGCCTCGCCGACCCGCGCGGCATGAGCGCCGCCGACCACGCCGCGCTCGCCGACCGCGTCCCCGCCGTCGTGTGGATCAACGAGAGCGTGCACGGCAACGAGGCGCCCGGGTTCGAGGCGGCCATGCCGACGCTGTACCACCTCGCCGCGAGCGAGGAGCCGGCGACGCTCGAGGCGCTGCGCAACACGATCGTCGTGCTCAATCCCAGCACGAACCCCGACGGGCACGAGCGCTTCGCGGTGTGGTACAACTCCGTCCACGTGCGCGACCCCGAGCCGTTCGCGATGGAGCACTCGGAGCCGTGGAGCATCCAGGGGCGCTTCAACCACTTCCGGTTCGACATGAACCGCGACGTGATGACGCTGACGCAGCTCGAGCCGCGCGCCCTCGTGCGCGGCATGCTGCGCTGGCACCCCGTCGTGGCGATCGACCAGCACGGGCAGGTGACGAACTACTTCTTCCCGCCCACCGCGCCGGCGATGAACCCGAACGTCGCCGCCGGCGGCAACTTCCAGAAGTGGATGGAGATCTACGGGAAGGGGAACGCCGCCGCGTTCGACCGCTACGGGTGGATGTACTACTCGCGCGACGTCTTCGACTTCTTCGGCGCGTTCTACTGGGACACGTGGCCGTCGCTCACCGGCGCCATCGGCATGACCTACGAGACCGACGGCGGCGGCTGGAAGGGGATCCTCTGGCGGCGCGACGACGGCTCGCTGCTCTCCAACCGCGACGGCATCGCGCGCCACCACATCACGGCGCTCTCGACCATCGAGACCACCGCCGGGAACCGCGCCCAGCGCAACCGCGACTACGCCGCCTTCCGCCGCGCCGCCGTGGACGAGGGCCGCGCGCTCCCGATGAAGCGCGTGGTGCTCGTCCCCGGACGCGACCCGGCGCGCGCGGCGGAGCTCGTGCAGACGCTCCTGCGGAACGGCATCGAGGTGCGCCGGCTGACCGGCGCGCTCGCCTCCGCCCGCGCGCACGCCTACGCCGACGACGCGACCGGCGCGCGCCGCTTCGACGCCGGCGCGTACGTCGTGGACCTCGCCCAGCCGCAGGGGCGCCTCGCCCGCGCCTTCCTCGAGCCCGCCGCGGTGCTCGACACCGCCTTCGCCCGCACCCAGGTCGAGAAGTTCCGCCGCAACGCTCGGCGCGGCGCCAGCGCGCCGAGGGAGGGCTACGAGTTCTACGACGTGACCGCGTGGTCCCTGCCGGTGACGTTCGGCGTCGAGGCCTACTGGACCGAGGACGCGCCGGCGCTCGCGGGCGACCCCGTGACGCTCCCCGCGGAGCAGCCCGTCGTGGCGCTCGCGGGCGACCCGACCACGACCTCGCCGCGCGAGCTGCAGCAGACGGGCGCGCAGCGCCGCACCACCGCCGAGCCGCTCCCCGCGTGGGTGACGGGCGGCGTGGTGAGCGGGCGGCCGGCGCGCTCGGCCTACCTCTTCTCGCCGGAGACCAACGGCGCGGCGCGCCTCGCCTACCACCTGCTCGCCGACGGGTACCGCGTGGCCGTGGCCTCGCTCCCCATCGAGTCGGGCGGGCGCCGCTGGCCCCGCGGCACCTACATCGTGCGCGTCTCGCGCAATGATTCCACCGTCCACGACGCGATCCAGCGGTACGCGCGCGAGAGCGGCGTCGAGGTGGCGGGCGTGAGCACCGCGTTCACCGAGGCCGGCGGCCAGTTCGGCACCGGCTCGGAGGCGGTGCAGGGGCTGGTCGCGCCGCGCATCGCGCTCGTCGGCGACGAGGGCACGAGCCAGACGAGCTACGGCGCCGTGTGGTGGACGCTCGAGCGCCGCTACGGCATGCGCTTCACGCCGGTCACCGTGCGCTGGCTCTCCGGCGGCGACCTCTCGCAGTTCAACGTGATCCTCATCCCCGACGCCTCGTCCGGCGCGCTCCAGCGCCTGCTCGGGAAGGAGGGCGCCGACCGGCTGCGCGACTGGGTGCAGCGCGGCGGCACGCTCATCACCATGGGCGGCGCGTCGGCGTGGGCCGCGCGCGAGAACGTCAACCTGACGTCGGCGCGCCTCGTCACCGGACAGCCGGACTCCGGCGCCGCCGCACCGAAGGGCGACACGGCGACGGCCGCCGCGCGGCGCCGCGAGGCGAGCGACCGCGCGCAGGACGACCTGCTCGCCGTCACGAGCCCATCGGCGACCGACGCGAGCCCGGCCGGCCTCCCCGGCTCGCACTTCGACGTGGTGCTCGACCGGACGCACTGGCTCACGAACGGCTACGAGCAGCCGCGCGTGACGGTGATGCTCGACGGCGACGCGTTCTACCGCCTCTCCAAGGAGGGGACGAACGTCGGCGTCTTCCCGAGCACCGGCCGCCTCCTCCGCGCCGGCTGGGCCTGGCCGGAGAACACCGAGCGCCTCCTCCGCGGCACCGCCTACCTCATCGAGGAGTCGACCGGCGACGGCCACGTCGTGCTGTTCGCGAACGAGCCGATGTTCCGGGCGTGGTGGCGGTCGCTCGATCGGCTCGTGCTCAACGCGATCCTGCTGGGGCCGGCGTTCTGAGGGCCGCTGACGGCTGACCGCGGCCCGTCGCAGGTGGCTTGGAAGTAAAACCCTCCGGGACGCGCGAGTGCGTCCCGGAGGGTTCTGCGTCAGGGCCATCTGCTGATCAGCCGCGGTCAGCCGTCAGCCGTCAGCGGTTCGTCGGCCCTGTCAGCCGGCAGCTTCCAGCGTGACGCCAGCCCACCGGGGTTCCCTCACACGGCCAGGCGTTCGTTCCCCCCGGCGGCCGGCGCCGTATCCGTCGGCCCGCGCCTAACGCGCGAGCGTCACCGACTGGCGCTTCCCGCCGCGCAGGATCTCCACGTCGTGCGGGCGGCCGAGGTCCATCGAGATCGACGCGCGGCGGCCGTCGCTCACGGCCTTGCCGTCCACGGTCATGAGCACGTCACCCGCGCGGAGCCCCGGCCAGTGCGCGTCGGCCTCCACGACGAGCAGCCCGCGCTCGCTCCCGGCGCCGAAGTACGACGCGAGGTCGGCGCTGACCGGCGACAGGCGCAACCCCGGCAGCATGATCGAGAAGCGCTCCCCCTCCCCGGTTGCCGTGAACGTCCCGCGCGGGGCCGTGTACGCGGCGGTCGGCGTCGCGGAGAACGTCAGCTGGTCCTCGGCGCCGGCGCTCGCCGAGCGGGCGCGCGGGATCTGCCGCGCCTCGAGCTCGCGGAGGCGCTGGCTCAGCTCGCGGTTCTCCGCCTCGAGCGCGTCGGCGTCGCGGGTGCGGGCCTTGGGCGCCGCGGCGGGCGTGCGGGCCGCGTCCGTGCGCACGGTCGCGCCGTCCTCGTCCTCGTCGTCCTGCCAGCTGCGATACTCCCGATCGGGCCACTCGGCGCGGGCGCGCTCGATCGCCTCGCGCACGCGCTCGCCGATCTCCGGACCCAGCTCGCGCATCCGCGCGCCGATCTCCGGGCCGATCGTGCTCATGCGCGCCCCGACCTCGGCGCCGATCATCGCCATCCGGTCGGCGAACTCGCCGGGGTCCCACTCGGGGCCGCGGGCCTGGTAGTTGTCTCGGAAGATGCGCACGCGCGGGGCGGGAATCGCGATGGGGGCGCGGGGCGGACGCGGGACCACGAACGTCTCCCCGTCGCCGAAGCCGACCCACGAGCGGTTGCGGTTGCGGTAGACGTCCTCGTTGCGGGCCGCCCGCACGCGCACCGTGCGGACCGCGCCGTTCGAGTAGACGCGCAGCTCGACGTCCTGCCCGGCCTTCACGTTGCGCATCTCGCGCGAGAAGCGGCTGTGCTTCGCGCTGGCCATGACCTCGTCGCCGGCGTCCTCGCGCGGCACGCGGAGGTCCACGCCGTTGACCGCCGCGATGCGGTCGCCCTCGACGAGCCCCGCCTTCTCCGCCGGCCCGTCCGGATACACGCTGGAGACGAACACGCCGAGGGTGTCGCGGCGCGTGCCCGTGGGGTTGAGGCTGATGCCGAGCACCGCGCGGTCGTCGTCGTCCACGCGGCTCGCGCGCTCGGGGCGGAGGTCGTCGGCCGCGACGGTCTTCACCTTCACCGTCCGCTGGGCCCCGTTCTGCACGATGCGCAGCTCGACCTCGTCCCCCGCCTTGACCTTGCGGATCTCGCGGGTGAGGCGGCGGCTCGCGACGCCGGCCATGTCCGGCTCGCCCGCGTCCGCGGCCGAGAGACGCAGGTTGACGCCATTGATGGCGGCGATCCGCGCCCCCTCCTCGATTCCCGCCTTCTCGGCCGGGCCGCCGGGGGTGACGCTCGTCACGAGCAGGCCGAGGGTGTCACGCTTGCCGCCGGAGCCGGCGGTGCCGACGCCGATCATGGGGCGGTCGCGCCACTCGTCGTCGTCGAAGGCGAAGGCGCGGGCGCGCGCCTCCTGAGCGTGGATCTGGGCGGCGGCGACCACGAACAGGGAGCCGCCGAGAAGGAGGGAGCGGAGTCGCATAAAGCCTCGGGAAGGTTGCGGTTCTGCCGGGTCTGACACGGCGGGTCGCCGAAGGGTTGCCGGGGAGGCGCGCGAAACGTCCCTACGATATGACTGCCCCTCCGGATTCCGCCGCCCCGCCCCGCTACCGGCCCCCGGCCGCCTCCGGCCGGCCCGCCCCGGCTCCGAGCCCCGTCCGCCCCCGCGCGGCCGCCGCGACCGCAGGGCACGGGGGGTACTCCGAAGCGACCCACCGCAACATCGCGGCGTTTCGCGAGGGGGCCAAGCAGCGGGTCGTCGTCTCGATCGCGGCCGGCGCCGCCTTCGCGATCCCCCTCCTCATGGGGATCTCCCACGTCCCGCTCTGGCTGTTCCTCACCTTCCTCGGCTGGGCGCTGTCGTTCGACGTGCTGGTCCGGTGGGCGACGGCGTCACCGGCGAACTGGCGGCAGTGGTTCGTCCCGACGCTCGTCTGCGCCGACGCCACGCTCCTCGGGCTCGTGATCGTCGCCTTCGGGCACCAGGGGATCGTCGTCCTGCTCGGCTTCATGGTGGCGTCGTACGCGTTCGTGCAGGGGCACGACGCCGGGCGCGTCGCCGGCATCGCCGCCTGCGTCGTCTACCCGGCGTCCGCCTGGGGCTACTGGCGGCTGCACGGCGGAGCGACCACCGCCGACTGGGTCTGGGTCCTCGTCACCGAGATCCTCCTCGGCGCCGTCGCGCTGACGATCGTGCCGCTGTCCGGCGACATCTGGACGCGCATCCTCCGCACGCGCCAGACGCTGCGCGCCGTGGAGGGGGGCGACCTCACGGCGCGCGTCGAGGTGCAGCGCATGGACAACGTCGGCTACCTGCAGACCAGCGTGAACCTGCTGCTCGACAAGGTCACGCGCATGACGGGGACGATCAACGCGGAGGCCGACGCCGTCGCCACGCTCGCGAGCGACCTCGACGCCACGACGCAGGAGCTCAACGCGAGCGGCCTGCGCTTCGCCGACACGACCGCGGAGCTCGCGCGCAAGATCGACACGCAGCGCGCCATCACCGAGTCCGGGCGCGGGGCCACGGCGCAGGCGCACGACGAGTCCGAGCAGCTGCGCGAGCGCGCCGAGCTCATGGCGAGCGACGTGCGCGGGCTCGTGGAGGCGGCGGGCTCGAGTCGCTCGTCCATCGCCCGCGCTGCCGAGACGCTCGTCACGGTGGGCGGCCGCGTGCGCGAGAGCGCCGTCGCCGTCGGCGCGCTCGCCGAAGCGAGCGAGCGCGTGGGCGCGTTCGTGGAGGCGGTGAGCCGGATCGCGCGGCAGACGAACCTGCTCGCGCTCACCGCCGCAATCGAGGCGGCGCGGGCCGGCGACCAGGGGAAGGGCTTCGCCGTCGTCGCCGAGGAGGTGCGCAAGCTCGCCGAGGAGAGCGGCCGCGCCGCCGCCGAGATCGCCGCGACGGTGACGCTGCTCCGCGAGGAGATGGACCGCGCGCTCCTCGCGATGCGTCAGGGCGAGACCGACGTCCGCGGGGTCGGACAGATCGCGACCGAGGCGGACGCGGCGCTGGCGACGATGTTCGGCGGGGTGGAGCGACTGGCGGAGGTGGTGCTCGCCGCGGCCGACGTCTCGCGCCGCCAGTCCGGCGTGCTGGCCGAGCTCACGGGCGCGTTCCGCGGCGTGGAGGCCGTCTCGACCGACGCCGCGGCCTCGGCGCGCCAGGCGTCGGACATCGTCCGCGCCCAGTCGAGCGTCGCGGGCGCGTTCACGGCGTCGTCCGAGCGCCTGACGAGCCTCGCGGTGCGCATGCGGCGCTCGCTGGGCAGCTACACCGGCGAGGACGACGCGGACCGCTAGTCGCGCCGACGGCGCGCATTGGAGCGCGCTCATCGCGGCGCCCGTCGGCGAGCGGGACGACGCACGTTTTCGATGTGTGCAATTGTAAGCGGCGCGTCCGAACCGCACGCGGTCTTTGACAGGCCTCCGGGGCTCACCCATGTTGGTCGCGCGACGCCGCCACGCCGGCGGCGAGGCGACACCCGAGCTTCGGAGGCGCCGTGCATCGCTCGCGCGTTCTGCTCACCACCCTCGCCCTCCTCCTCGCCGCGACGGTCGCGCCCGGAGTCGCCGAGGCCCAGCAACCACGACGCGTGACGGGGCGCGTCACCGACGCGGCGAGTGGCGAGCCGCTCGTCGGCGCCAACGTGAGCGTGCAGGGCACCGCGCTCGGCGCCACCGTCGGCGACCAGGGGACGTTCGCGCTCACCGTCCCGGACGGCCGCACGACGCTGCTCGTGCGGCGCATCGGGTACAAGCGCCGCGCGCTCGACGTGGGCCCGGGCGACCAGCAGGTCGCCGTGGCGCTCGAGCGCGACGCGCTCCGCCTCGAGGCCACCGTCGTCACCGGCGCGGCCACGAGCGTCGACCGCCGCAACGCGGCGAACGACGTCGGGCTCGTGGACGCCGAGCAGATCGGGCGCGTCCCCGCGGCGTCGCTCGAGAACGCGCTCGCCGGCCGCGTGGCGGGCGCGCAGGTCATCGCGAACTCCGGCGCGCCCGGCGGCGGCAACCAGGTGCGGCTGCGCGGGGTCACGTCCGTCTTCGGCTCCGCCGACCCGCTCTACGTGGTGGACGGCGTGATCATCAGCAACGACATCGTGCAGCCGGGCACGAACGCGATCTCCGCGGCGAACCGCAACACGTCGAACGCCACGAACCAGGACAACGGCGTCAACCGCGTCGCCGACCTCAACCCGAACGATATCGAGTCGATCGAGGTGCTCAAGGGCGCCTCGGCCTCGGCCATCTACGGCTCCAAGGCGTCGAACGGCGTCATCGTCATCCGGACGAAGCGCGGCGACCCGGGGCGCACGCGGCTGGACGTCACGCAGCGCTTCGGCACCTTCGACCTCGCCGGCCGCTTCGGCACGCGCCGCTACACCCTCGACCAGGCGATCGAGTACGGCGCCAACAACGGCATCTCCGCGGACAGCGTGCGCGCCAACTACGCGCGCTGCGGCGGCTACTGCGACTACGAGGAGCTGCTCTTCGGCGAGAACCCGCTCTCGTGGGAGACGAGCGTGAGCATGCGCGGCGGCTCGTCGGAGCGCGGGTCGAGCTACTTCGCCTCGGGCCTCGACAAGTACGACGGCGGCATCCAGAAGAACACCGGCTACCGGAAGCAGGGGCTCCGGCTGAACCTGTCGCAGGCCGTCGGGCCGCGCCTCACGCTCCAGCTGAACAACAACGTGATGCGCACCATGACGCGCCGCGGCATCAGCAACAACGACAACGCGAACATCACGCCGTACTTCGTGATGGCGGGGACGCCGAGCTGGTACGACCTGCGCCCGAGCGGCGGGCGGTACCCGGCGAACCCGTTCATGGTCACGAACCCGTTCCAGAACGCCGACCAGATCGAGACGCCCCTCGAGGTCAACCGGCTCATCTCCTCCGGCTCGGCGTCGTACGCCGCGTACACCGGCGCGCGTCAGACGCTCCAGCTCCGGGTGGACGGCGGCGTCGACCGCTACGGCACGCAGGGGAACGTCGTCTCGCCGCGCTCGCTCTTCTGGGAGGCGAACGACGGGCTCCCCGGCACCGTGACGTCGCTCTCGGGCAACGTGCTCACCGCCAACGCGAACCTGAGCGCGCTGCACACGTGGACCCCGGCCTCGGGGAGCCTCCGCGCCACCACCTCGGCGGGCGTGCAGCGCGAGATCGCGCAGGGCCGCTCGTCGAACATCGTCACCCGCGACGTGCTGCTCGGGCAGGAGAACGTCAATCGCGGCTCGGCGACGAGCGTCTTCGCCAACCGGCAGGAGGTGCGCGCGTTCGCGGTGTACGGGCAGGAGGAGCTGCTCGCCCTCGACGACCGCCTGCTCGCCACCGCGGGCGCCCGCGGCGAGCGGAGCACCGTCAACGGGGACGTGGACAAGTACTACTGGTACCCGAAGGCGTCGCTCTCCTACCGGGTCCTCCAGCCGGCGCGGTTCCTCGACGAGCTGAAGCCGCGCGTCGCCGTCGGCCAGTCGGGCAACCAGCCGCTCTTCATCCAGAAGTACAGCCCGGCCTTCCCCGGCACGTACCAGGGCCAGAACGCCGTGCAGGCGGGGCTCATCCACGGCAACCCGAACATCAAGCCCGAGCGCCAGACCGAGGTCGAGGGCGGCGTGGACGCGACCCTCTTCGGCGGCCGCGCCTCGCTGGCGCTCACCGCCTACCAGAAGACCATCGAGGACGTGATCCTCCACGTCACCACCGCGCCGTCGCTCGGCTACGTCGTCGACATCCGCAACGCCGGCGCCATCCGCAACCGCGGCACCGAGGTGCTGCTCGCGGTCACGCCGGTGCAGCGCGCGGGCGTCGACTGGATCTCGCGCGTGACGTTCGCCCGCAACGTCGGCGTCGTCACCCGGCTCGACCTCCCGGAGGGGCAGACGTTCTTCAACGTGGAGCGCGACGCCAACGGCGAGCGCGTCGCCTTCGGCGCCGGCTACGGCATCGGCCGCCTCGAGGTCGGCAAGCGCGTCACGCAAATCGTCGCGCAGGTCACCGACACCCTCACGGAGCAGACGCGCGTCGTCCAGCGCGGCGACGCCGCGCCGGACTTCACCATGGGCTTCGGCAACGAGGTCGGCTACCGCGCGCTCCGCCTGTCGTTCCTCCTCGACTGGCAGCGCGGCGGCGACCTCGTGAACGTCACGCAGAACGTGTTCGACGCGTTCGCCAACTCCCCCGACCGGACGGACGGCGGCGCGGGACGCTCGCGCCTCAATGACGCCCTCGGCATCTCGCAGTACGTGCAGGAGGCCGGCTTCGTGAAGCTGCGCGAGGTCACGCTCGGCTACGACCTCCCGCGCGCCCTCCTCGCCCGCACGCTGCGCTCGCCGTCGGCCCGCGTGGAGCTCAGCGGCCGCAACCTCGTCACCTGGAGCAAGTACCCCGGCGTGGACCCCGAGGTCTCGAACTTCGGGAGCCAGCAGATCAGCCGCTTCGTCGACCTCGCGCCGTTCCCCCCGAGCCGCAGCATCTTCCTCTCCATCACCGCGAGCTACTGAGGGCATATGCGCACATCCACTCGGCGCCTCCGCCACGCGGCCCTCGCCCTCGCCGCCGCGCTCGCCGCGGCGTGCAAGGACTCGACGGTGCCCAACTTCAACGACCCGGAGCTCGGCGCGACGATCACCGACCGCGCGCAGCTCCAGTCGCAGGTCAGCGGGCTGCTCGCCGGCGACCGCGAGCAGCACGCCTTCCAGATCCTCATCCTCGAGACGATGGCGCGCGACGCCTACCGCATCGACGTCGCGGACAGCCGCTACGTGCTCCAGCCGCTCGGGCAGTTCAGCCCCGGCGCGTTCATCGCCGACTTCACGTGGAACGTGCGATACCGCACCGTGCGCGGCGCGCAGATCCTCGCGCAGGGCGCGGACGCCTCGCCGATCCTCTCGGCGCCGGAGAAGAGCGCCGTCGAGGGCTTCGCCAGGACCGTCGAGGCGCTCCAGTACCTCCAGCTCCTCGACACCCGCGACACGCTCGGCATCCCGCTCGCCTCGGGCAGCGGGCGGCTCGACCCCGTGAGCTGCAAGCCGGCCGTGCTCGATGCCATCGTCGCGCTGCTCGACGAGGGCAACGCGGACCTCGCGGCCGGGGGGAGTGCCTTCCCGTTCGACCTGCCCGGCGGCTTCGACGGCTTCGACGCGCCGGCCTCGTTCGCGCGCTTCAACCGGGCGCTCGCCGCGCGGGCGCTGCTGTACCGCGGCTTCCTGAACGTGCGCACCGGCGGCGCGCCCGACGCGGCGTCGCTCAACGCCGCCCTCGCCGCGCTCGACGCGTCGTTCCAGGGCGCCACGGCGCCCATGCGCCTCGGCGTCTTCCACACCTTCAGCACGGCGTCGGGAGACCTCACCAACCAGAACTTCGACAACTCGGTGTACCGCGCGAACCCGAAGGTCATGGCGGACACCGTCGCGGGCGACCTGCGCAACCGCAAGCTGCGGCGCGACCCGGCCGCGCTCCGGTCGCTCGCGAGCACCGAGCCCGGCGCACCGCCGTTCGCGAGCTCGGACATCCTCTTCACGATCGTGGACGGCCCGACGGCGCCGCTCCCCATCGTCACCAACGAGGAGCTGCTGCTCGTGCGCGCCCAGGTACTCTGGGGCCTCGACCGCGACGCCGAGGCGCTCGCGGCGATGAACGTGGTGCGTCAGGCGGCCGGCGGCCTCGCGCCGCTCGCCGCGCCGGCGACGCACGCGGCCCTGCTCCGCGCCATTCTCCGCGAGAAGCGCATGTCGCTCCTCTGGGAGAGCGGCGCGCGCGCGGTGGACTACCGCATGTTCGGCATCTTCGGCGAGCTCGGCACCGAGAACGTGGACCCCGGCCACGAGCCGAAGGTCCTGCCGTTCCCGCAGGCCGAGATAGATGCCCGCGGGGGAAACACCAGCTGTAGCTGAGTGCAGGTGGCGGGAAACACGAAGCGGGAAACAGGGGCTGCGCCCTTCCCTGTTTCCCGCTTCGTGTTTCCGCCTCCCCGACCTAGACCACGATGTTCAGCAGCCGCCCCGGCACGAAGATCACCTTCTTCGGCTGGCCGGTGACGAACTTCGCCACGCCCTCCTCCGCGAGCGCCGCCTGCAGCGCCGCGTCCTGCGTGACGTCCTTCGCGACCTTCACGCGCCCGCGCAGCTTGCCGTTCACCTGCACCACGAGCTCCACCGCCGTCTCGGCCGCGAGCGCCGCGTCGAACGTCGGCCAGCCCGCGTCCATCACGCTCCCCCGGCCGCCGAGCCGCTCCCACAGCTCCTCGGCCAGGTGCGGCGCGAAGGGCGCGACGAGCTGCACCAGCGGCAGCACCTCGTCGCGGTGCGGGAGCCGCTCGCCGCCGCGCAGCACGTTCATGTACTCCATCATCGCCGCGATGGCCGTGTTGTAGCTCAGGCGCGCGGTGTCGTCGCCCACCTTGCGGATCGTCTGGTGCAGCTTGCGCAGCACCGCCTCGTCCGGCGCCGCGGGCGCGGCGGCGCCGAGCGCTCTCCCCTGCCCGCGCGACTCCTCGGCCGACGCCCACAGGCGGTCGAGGAAGCGCTTCACGCCGCTGATGCCGGCGTCGCGGAAGTCGCCCCCCTCCTCGTACGGGCCGAGGAACATGAGGTACGTGCGGAACGCGTCCGCGCCCCACCGGTCCATGTACTCGTCCGGGTTCACCACGTTGCCGCGCGACTTCGACATCTTCGCGCCCTCGCGGATGATGAGCCCGTGGGCGCGGAAGCGCGTGAACGGCTCCTCGAACGCGAGGTGCCCCGCGTCGTGCAGCACCATCGTGATGAAGCGCGAGTACAGCAGGTGCAGCACGGCGTGCTCGTTCCCGCCGATGTAGCTGTTCACCGGCAGCCACTTCTTCGTGCGCGCGGCATCGAACGGCACGTCGGGCTTGTCGGCGCTCGGGTAGCGCAGGAAGTACCACGCGCTGTCGAGGAACGTGTCGCTCACGTCCGTCTCGCGGCGCGCCGGCTTGCCGCACTCGGGGCACGGCGTGATGTACCACGACTCGTGGCGCGCGAGCGGGCTCACCCCCGTGTCGTCCGGCTTGAAGTTCTCCACGTAGGGGAGCTCCACCGGCAGGTCCTTCTCCGGCACCGCGACCATCCCGCAGTCGTCGCAGTAGACCACCGGGATGGGCGGCCCCCAGTAGCGCTGGCGCGAGATGCACCAGTCGTGGAGGCGGAAGTTCACGACCGCGCGCCCCTGCCCCATCGAGTCCAGCCACTGCGCGACGGCCTTCTTGGCCTCCGGCACCTTCAGCCCGTCGAACTTGCCGGAGTTCACGAGGATGCCGGCCTCGTTGTCGGTGTACGCCGCCTCGAGGGGCGCGTCGGCGCCCTCGCCCGGCGCGGCCACCACGCGCACGATCGGGAGATCGAACTTCCGCGCGAACTCGAAGTCCCGCTCGTCGTGCCCCGGCACGGCCATGATGGCGCCCGTGCCGTACTCCATGAGCACGTAGTCGGCGACCCACACCGGCACGAGCTGCGCCGTGGCCGGGTTGAACGCGTACGCGCCCGTGAACGCGCCGGTCTTCTCCCGGTCCGTCGCGACCTTGCGGCTCACCAGGTCCTGCTTCTTCGTGCGCTCGACGTACGCGCGCACCTCGGCGCGCCGTGCGTCCGTCGTGATCTCCTCGACCGCGGGGTGCTCGGGGGCCAGCACGAGGTACGTCGCGCCGAACACCGTGTCGGCGCGCGTCGTGAAGACCTTGATCGGCGTGCCGACCATGACCATCGGGCTGTCCCCGGTGGCCGCCGCGGCCACGGTCCCGCTCTTCGGGACCATGAACTCGAGCTCCGCGCCCTCCGACTTGCCGATCCAGTTCCGCTGCGCGGTCTTCGTCGTCTCCGACCAGTCGATCCAGTCGAGGTTCGCCAGCAGGCGCGGCGCGTACTCGCTGATGCGGAAGAACCACTGCTCCAGCACGCGCTGCTCGACGGGCGTGCCGCAGCGCTCGCACGCGCCGGCGATCACCTGCTCGTTCGCCAGCACGGTCTTGTCCGTGGGGCACCAGTTCACCGCCGCCTTCTTCTTGTACGCCAGCCCGCGCTTCAGCAGCTGCAGGAAGACCCACTGCGTCCACCGGTAGTAGTCCGCGCTGCTCGTGTCGACCGCACACCGCCAGTCGACCATGAGCCCGGTGCGCTCGAGCTGCCGGCGGAAGTTCGCGACGTTCCGCGGCGTGAGCTCCATCGGGTGCTTCCCGACCTTGAGCGCGAAGTTCTCCGAGTGGATGCCGAACGCGTCGAAGCCGAGCGGCTGGAAGACCGTGTGCCCCTGCT
>JBJMNJ010000151.1:0-4883 GCA_045804325.1 Gemmatimonadaceae bacterium | reverse complement strand
GGCCGCTGTCGAGGAACGCCGAGTCGCCGCGCGCGACGAGGTCCGTGCGCGTGATGTCCACCTTCCCGCTGGCGTAGACGAGGCTGTCCGCCTCGGTCACGATGCGGTCGGACACGATGTTGACGGGCTCCTGCGGCCGGCCGGAGGAGTCCTGCTGGACGAGCACCGTCTCGGGGCGGCCGGTGGCGACCATGCGCGCGCGCGGTCGCGCGGGCACCGCGCGGAAGTACTCCACGCGCGGCCCGCGCATCGTCGTCCCACTCGGCGTCACCGCCTGCACGCTGCCCTCGGCGAGGAGGCGGTCCTCGCCCTGGAAGTACGTCATGCGGGCGGCGTCGACGCGAACGCGCGGCTCGCGATAGTGCACGTTCCCGATGAGGTAGAGGACGCCCGCCGACTCGATGTACTCGGTGCTGTCGGCGGTGAGCGAGACGTCCTGCCCCTGGCACTTGTAGAGCGCGCCGCCGCCGACGTAGACGTTGTAGTTGCCGGTCGCCGGCGAGCGCACGGCGTTCGTCGCCGGCGGCCGACTCGGGTCCCGCGGATAGAACTCGAGCACGCACGTGCCGCCGGGCTGCACCTGCGCCCGCGCGCCGCCGGGCACGCCGGCCAGGGCGAGCAGTGCGAGTGCGAGCGGGAGGCGACGGGGGAGGCTCACGGGCGCGCCGGCGGCGGGGCCGAATCGGGCGGCGTCGGGGCCGAATCGGGCGGCGTCGGTGATGGAGCCGCGGACGGCTGCCGCTGCGGCACCGCCACCGGACCGCCGACGCCGCGGGTCTGCTTGAGAATGCGCACGTTGTTCATGTTCGGGTCGGAGCGGAACCCGATCCCCTCCACGCGGCGGCCGCCGGGCTCCGTGAGGACGAACGCGCTGTCGCCCTCCACCTGGTTCAGCTGCTGGTTGAACTTGAGCTGCTCCGTCGTGAGCCGGCGCCCGTCCTCGGCGACCACCACCACGTTCTTGCGGGCCTCCATCTGCCCGAGGCCCGTGCGGTAGGTGCCCTCGCGCGAGGTGAGCACCGCGTTCTTCGCGCCGTTCGACCCGAAGAACGTCACCGTCACGCCGCGCAGCTCGGCGCGCGTGTTGTTGTCGAAGAAGAACGCCGTGTCGGCGAGCAGCTCGCCGCGCAGGAGGCCGCGGTCCGTGAGCACGGACTTCGCCCCGTACATCACCTGGTCCGCCGAGTCGGCGAGCGACGACTTCACGGCGCGGACGGGCGTCGCGGTGTCCGCGCACGCGCCCGCGAGCGCGCCGAGCGCCGCGCTGAGCGCCGCGCCGGCGAGGATCGCCATCGGGCGCCCGCGGCTCACGCAGCCCCCGCGCGCATCAGGTCGTGCAGGTGCACGACGCCCACGAGGCGATCGTCCGCGCCAACCACCGGAAATGCCATCAGGCCGTGCTTCTCCATGCGATAGACCACTGCGCTCCCGAGCTCGTCCTCGCGCGCCATCTTGGGGCTCCTCGTCATCACCTCGCCGACCGGCTTCGCCAGCGCCGCGGCGTCGTCCGTCTCGTGCTCCAGCAGCCGCGTGAGGTCCCCCGCCGTGAACACGCCGGCCACCCGGCCGTCCTCCTCGAGGACGATCGCGATGCCGCGGCGCTCCGCGAGCTGCACGACGACGTCGCGCATCCGCGCGTCAGCCGAGACCACCGGGAGGGGCGAGCGGATCATCACGTCCGACACCCGCGTCAGGAGCCGCCGTCCGAGCGATCCCCCGGGATGAAGACGAGCGAAGTCCTCGCTGGTGAAGTTCCGCTCCTGCAGGAGCGCCACGGCCAGGGCGTCGCCCAGGGCCAGCTGGGCAGTGCTGCTCGTCGTCGGCGCCAGGTCGTGCGGGCACGCCTCCTCGCGGACCCAGGCGTCGAGGGCCACGTCCGCGTGTCGCGCCAGGGACGACTCCGCGCCACCGGTGATCGCGATGACTCGTACCCCGAGCCGCTTGAGATGCTCCAGCAGCCCGAGGAGCTCGTCCGTCTCTCCGCTCTTGGAGAGGAGGATCGCGACGTCCTCCGACCCGACGATCCCGAGGTCGCCGTGGACGCTCTCGACCGGGTGGAGGAAGGTCGCCGGCGTGCCCGTGGAGGTCAGCGTCGCGGCGATCTTCCGGCCGATCAGGCCGGACTTTCCGACGCCGGCCACGATCACGCGTCCGGCCGACGTCCGGATGAGCTCCACGGCCCGGGCGAAGTCCTCGCCGAGCCGCCGCTCGACCTCGGCCAGGGCGTCGCGCTCCATGCGGAGCACGCGGCGCCCGCGCTCGACGACGTCGGCGCGAGCGGGAGAGGCCGCCGGCGCGCTCACGCGCCGGCCTCCGCATGCACGACGGACCGCGCCGCGACGTAGCGGCCGGTCACCGCCTCCCACTCCCCGCGCGCCCGGAGCAGCGCCTCGGCGAACTCGCGCACGGCCCCGCGCCCGCCCTCGCGCCGGAGCTGGAGCTTGGCGATGGCGCGCACCTCCGGGACCGCGTTGCCGACGGCGACGGGAAGGCCGACGCGCTGCAGCACCGCCACGTCCGGGAAGTCGTCGCCGACGAAGGCGCACTCCTCGAGCGTCAGGCCGCGCGCTTCGAGAATGCGGAGGAGCGCCGGCAGCTTGTGGGCGAGCCGGTCCTGCGCCAGGTCGTCCACCTCGAGCTCCGCGGCGCGCAGCCGGACGCTCTCGCTCACGCGGCCGGTGATGATCGCGACGTGCAGGCCCGCCATGCGCAGGAACAGCACGCCGAGACCGTCCTGGATGTCGTAGCGCTTGAACTCGAACGACGTCCCGTTGGCGTCGCCGAGGTAGATGCCGCCGTCCGTCATGACGCCGTCCACGTCGAGGGCGACGAGGCGGATGCGGCGCGCGAGCGCGGCGTCGAGCGCGAGGGTGCCCGTCACGCGCGGCTCGCCTCCCACACGCGCAGCAGCCGCGCGACGAGCGCGTCGAGCCGGTCGAGCGGCACCATGTTCGGCCCGTCGCTCGGCGCGTGGTCCGGGTCCGGGTGGGTCTCCATGAACAGGCCGTCGCACCCGGCGCCCACCGCCGCGAGCGCGAGCGGCGGGATGAACTCGCGCAGGCCGCCGCTCGCGCCCTCGGCGCCGCGGCCGGGCTGCTGCACGGAGTGCGTCGCGTCGAAGATCACCGGACAGTCGCACGCCGCGCGCATGCGCGAGAAGCCGCGCATGTCGACGACGAGGTCCCCGTAGCCGAAGAACGAGCCGCGCTCGGTCACCGCGACCTCGGGGGCCGGCGCCCCCGCCGCGCTCCGCACCTTCTCGACGGCGCCGCGCATGCCCTCGGGGTGCATCCACTGCCCTTTCTTCACGTTCACCGCGCGCCCCGTGACGCCTGCCGCCTCGAGGAGGTCGGTCTGGCGGCAGAGGAACGCCGGGATCTGCAGGACGTCCACCACCTCGGCGGCCGGCCCGCACTGCTCGGGCAGGTGCACGTCGGTGAGCACGCGGAGCCCGGTCTCCCGCTTCACGCGCTCGAGGCGTCGGAGCCCCTGCTCCAGCCCCGGACCGCGCCTCGCGCCGGGGTTGGAGCGATTCGCCTTGTCGAAGCTCGCCTTGAAGATCAGGCCCCCCGGCACGCGCTCGGCGAGCCGCGCGAGGTGCTCGCCGACGCGGAGGTTCAGCGCGTCGTCCTCGAGCTGGCAGGGGCCGGCGATGAGGAAGAGCGCCTCGCGCGGAAAGAGCGCGGCGCCGGCGCGGGCGGCCGCGGGGGCGGTGGACGCCACGGTCAGTCCGCCGCCTCGACGAGCGCGCGCCCCGAGGGCGCCGCGGCGCGAGACTTCTTTCCGCGAAGTGCGGCGCCGACGAAGCCGGCGAACAGCGGGTGCGGGCGGCTCGGGCGGCTCTGGAGCTCGGGGTGGAACTGGCACGCGACGAACCAGGGGTGCTCCGCGAGCTCGACCATCTCGACGAGCTGCCCGTCGGGCGACAGGCCGCTGAGCCGGAGCCCGGCCTGCGCGAGCGCCTCGCGGTACTTGTTCGAGACCTCGTACCGGTGGCGGTGCCGCTCGCTCACCTCGGCGGCGCCGTACGCCTCGGCGGCGCGCGAGCCCGGCGCCAGGCGGCACGGGTACGCGCCGAGGCGCATCGTCCCGCCCATGTCGGTGACGTGCTGCTGCTCCTCCATGAGCGAGATCACGGGGTTCGCGCACTCGGGCGCGAACTCGCTCGAGTTGCTGTCGGCGAGGCCCACGACGTTGCGCGCGAACTCGATGATCGCCGTCTGCATGCCGAGGCAGATGCCGAAGAACGGCAACCCGCTCTCGCGCGCGTGGCGGATCGCCTCGACCAGCCCCTCGCCGCCGCGCACGCCGAAGCCGCCCGGCACGAGCAGGCCGTGGTACTGGGAGAGGATCTCGGACGCGCGGTCGGCGTCCGTGAAGTTGTCGCTGCCGACCCACGCGATGTCCACGCCGACGTCGTTCGCGATGCCGCCGTGGATGAGCGCCTCCTGCACGCTCTTGTAGCTGTCGGCGTAGTCGGTGTACTTGCCGACGATGGCGATGCGGACGCGCTCGCGCGGGTTGATGACCCGCTGGACCATGTTGCGCCACTGCGTGAGGTCCGGCCGCTTCCACGGCAGGTTCAGCCGCTGGACGATGCGCTCGTCGAGCCCCTGGTCGTGGAACGAGAGCGGGATCTCGTAGATCGTCGGCACGTCGCGGCTCTCGATCACCGCGCCGAACTCCACGTTGCAGAACAGCGCGATCTTGCGCTTGACGTCCTCGGTGAGCGGGCGCTCGGTGCGGCAGATGAGGATGTCGGGCTGGATCCCGATCTCCATCAGGTCACGGACTGAGTGCTGCGTCGGCTTGGTCTTCACCTCGCCGGCGGCGGAGATGTAGGGGACGAGCGTGAGGTGGATGAAGAGGGCGTTCTCGCGGCC
>JBJMNJ010000150.1:0-4914 GCA_045804325.1 Gemmatimonadaceae bacterium | reverse complement strand
GGCGCGCTGGGGCGCATGCTCCCACGACGAGGAGGCTCGCCGCGGCGATGGGGGCGAGTCGGCGAGTGAATGGGCGCATGGCGAGAAGCTGGCCCGTCGAGCCGCGCGACGCCAGAGCGCCCGCCGCTACTTCGAGGCGGGCGCCGCCGGCGGCGGCAGCGGCATGCGCGGCAGCTTCTCCGGCAGATTCGCGACCTGATACAGCACGCTCGCCAGCACGATGGACGCCTGACGCAGGTCGCCCGGGAGCAGGTTCGACGCGTCGTCCGCCTCGGTGTGGTGCGTCAGCGGCTCGTAGTCGATCGGGTCCTGGATGAACGTGAACGCCGGGATCCCCACGCCCCAGAACGGCACGTGGTCCGTGCTCCCCACGCGCTTGATCGTCAGCGTCGAGGCGCCGAGATCCGCGAGCGGGGCGAGCACCGACGCGAGGACGGGGCGCGCGCGCGTGTTCCCCTGGAGGTAGATGCCGCGTACGGCGCCCGTGCCGTTGTCGAGGTTGAAGTAGGCCGAGACCTTCGCCTGCTCGGGGAGGAGGCGCATCGTCTCGGGGTCGGCGAGGTGTCGGCGCACCCAGCCCAGGGACCCGAAGTAGTCCTCGTGCTCCTCGCCGTCCCACATCGCGATGCGCACCGTGCGGCGGGGCCGCGCGCCGGTCGCCTGGAGGATGCGGAGCGCCTCCATGGCCGCCGCCACGCCCGCGGCGTTGTCGGTGGCGCCGGTGCCGGCGGTCCACGAGTCGAAATGCCCGCCCACCATGACCACCTCGTCCGCCACCGCGGGGTCGCTCCCGGGCAGCTCGGCCAGCACGTTGTAGCCGAGCGTGTCGGCGCCGGCCGGGAGGACGCTGCGCACCTGGAGCGAGAGCTCGAGCACGGGGGCGCGGCCGGCCTCGACGAGGTGGACGATCCGGTCGTAGTCCGATCGGTCGACGAAGAACCCGGGCACCGCGCCGGAGACGTCGCTGTCGTAGGCCTGGTAGCCCGACACCATCACGGCGTTCCGGTTGCGGCTCGGCTCGAGCAGCGCGGCGACGCCCTCCTCGCGGAGGAGCTGCTGCACGCGCAGGCGGCGACGCACGTTCACGGCGTACCCGCAGGCGTCCTCGCAGTAGTCCTTCGGCTCGCCCGGGTCGGTGAGGCGCGAGAGCGAGTCGAGCTCGGCGCCGGAGAATCGGCGGGCGTGCGGCTCGAAGCGCGTCTCGGTCGTGTCGGCGCGCGCGCCGCCGTTCATGACGATCGCGCCGCGCAGGCGGCCGCGGTACTTCGCGACGTCCGAGTCGGCGCGGATGTCCACGACGATGGGCGTGCCGCGGACGACGCCGGCGGTCGGCGGGCTCCACGCGCGCGGAAAGGCGCGGATGCGCTGGTAGCGGGGCGCCACGAGCTCCACCGAGTGACGCGTGGCGGTCCACGAGCGGCCGCGCCGGCGCCCCCACGGCTCGAGCCGCGCGTCGCGCAGCCCGTAGCGCGTGAGCTCCGCGCGCGCCCACTCCGCCGCCTCGCGGTACTCGGGAGAGCCGGCGAGCCGCGGCCCGAGCACGTCGCTGAGCATGGTCGCCGTCTGCATGACGCGCGAGCGCGCCGTGCCCTCTTCGCGGATGCGCGCGAGCACGGCGCTGTCCGACTCGGCGGGCCGCTGCTGCGCGGCGGCGGGGAGGGCGAGGGCGAGCGAGAGGACGAGCGTCGTGCGGAGGGAGCGCATCGGGGGGCGTCGGGTTGGTGGTGCCGAAACATACATCGTGGTGCGGGGGGCGCCTCGGAGGCACCCGAGGAGCTGGGCGTACAGGAGTATCTTCGGAGCAAGGCTCCTCCGACGCCCGGAATCGCGTACGACTCCGGTGGAAAGAAGAAGCTCCCGACGCCAAGCGAAGGCGTCGGGAGCTGTGTCCTGCGTCGTGTACTGCGTCTCGTCTTGTTCGCTTGCCTCGATGCCCGTTGAAGCCCGGGCGCTACGCCGTAGTGCCGAGCAGGCCGCCCAGGCCACCGAGGATCGCGTTGATGCTCTCGAGGAGCGTGGTGATCTGCGCGAGGATCGGGAAGCCGTCGAGGATGCTGAGGAGCCCGCAGAGGAGGTTGCCGAGCAGGTTGCCGGCGCCGCCCACGGCGTTGATGTCGAGGATGACCTCGGACAGGTCGACCGTCAGTCCGAGCACGTCGAGGAACAGGGGCCCGAGGTCGAGGAACAGGACGTCGCAGGTCTGCGCGGCGGCCGGGCGGACGAGCGGCGAGCCCGCGGCGGCCGAGGCGACGCTGGCCTCGTCGCTGAGCGTGGCGGGGACGTCGGTGACCTCCTCGCGGACGTGCTTCTTCTTGCCATTCTCGTCCGTGACGAAGCCGTTGAGGACGCCGCTGACGAGGAGCTTGTTCGTCGCCTCGTCGTAGCCGAAGTGCGTGATCGAGAGCTTCCCGGCGAACGTGCCGCCCTCCTCGACCACACCGACGACGTCGATGTTCTTGAGCGCGTTCTTCGCGTTCTTGTCCGACGTGACGGCCTGGTCGCGCGGCGTGGCGTACGTCACCGGACCCGTAGGCTCTGCGCACGAGATGATGGCGAGCCCCGAGAGCGTCGCGAGTAACAGTTTGCCCTTCCGCATCGTAGCCTCCCCGGCAGGTGAAACGAAAAACGAGCGACGGGTGCCCTCGCTCCCTCTCGGAGCGTGGCAACGCCGCCCTCAGCGCATCCCTTGTTCCACCGCGCGGCGCGGACGGCGGGGAGGCGTGCGGTCAAACATGCGTCGTTATGCATAACGACAGGCCGTCACACAGATGTTGTGACAAACGCCTGCTCCAGTCCGCCCGGACCGCCGGTCCGGGGTGGCATACCACCGACTGGCGACGCCCGACGGACAGAGTACATTGCCGCCCATGAGACCGTCCGAGCCGAACGGCCCCGACCATGGCGCCGGCGCGCCCGACGCCGACGCGCCGCGCGCCGGGCAGCCGGCGCCCGCCTCCTTCCCGGTGCGCGCCATGTGGGATCGCTCCGCGCCGCACCCCGTGGTCCCCGCGAGCGGGCGCCGCGAGGGGTGGCTCGCGATCCTGACGATAGCGCTCCTCGCCGCCGTCATCGCGCTCGCCATCGCCTGGTCGCGCGAGCGCCGGCAGCACGCCCGCGACAAGGCGGCGCTGTCCGATCAGGTGCGGGTGCTCCAGGGTCGCGTGGAGGAGGCCGAGGGGGAGGCGGACGATCGGCTGGAGGCGATGGATGCCCTCACGGGTCCGCAGCTCTCCGTCTTCGAGCTGGTCGCCCCGGGGTCGCCCGAGACGAAAGGGCGCGTCTTCTGGAACCGCGCCTCGGGGACGTGGACGATGCTCGCGCAGGACATGGCCGCCCCCGCGCGGGGGCGCACCTATCAGCTCTGGCTCGTGGCGCGCGACGGCCAGCGCGTCAACGCCGGCACCTTCGAGCCGGACGACGCGGGGCACGCGCTCGCGCGCGTCACCTACGAGATGGAGCCCGCCCGCCTCGCCGGCGTCGAGGTGACGGACGAGCCGGAGGGAGGGAGCACCCAACCAACGGGCGCCCCCGTCCTGAGCTCGGCGCCGGCGAGGTAGCGGCGCGCCGCCGTCAGGCGGCCCTGCGCACCTGCCGCAGCCGCGAGAACAGCTGCCCGAGCGCGGTCACCACCTGGTCGTTCCCCTCGCGCAGGAGGGCGGCCAGGATGTGCTTGCAGACCCGCTCCCGCCACAGGTGGTCGCCGCAGTCGCAGCGCGGGTGCGAGGTCGTGTAGAGGTCTACCCAGTGATCGGAGCTCCCCCCCGTCACGTGGTAGCGGCCGCGCGCCACGCGCTGGCCGTGCAGCTCGAGGCTGCGCTCGAGCCGCTCGAGGTCCACCCCACCCGCGGCCTCGAAGTCGATCGCCGGATGTGCCATGTCTTCCTCCTGCTCTCATCCACTCAGTCGTCACACAGTCCAATCGTTTCGTACCCGAATCGGCACGCTCGGAAAGCACCCGAAATATAACCGAAAGCACCCGGGAAGACCAGTCCCGGACGCTACGGTAAACCTCTGGTGGGTAACAAGTTACCGGCGGTCCGCGGCGGTCAGAACCTCCACGACGCCGTCAGCGGAAAGAACTCCCGCGACTCGGGGATCGCGCGCTCGGCGCCGAGGAGCCCGAGGCCGTGCTGCTCGATCACGAGGCGCCCGACGCGGAGCGCGACGCCCGCGGTCCACATGCGTCCCGACTCGCTCACGGGACCACCCTCGGGAGCCGTGCCGTAGTATGAGGCGAGCCCGTCGCCGCGCGCGGACGCGAGCGCGCCCCCGATCGACCCGATGAGCGTCGCGCGCCGGCCGAGGCGCCACGTGACGTCCGCGGCGAGGCCGAGCGCCGCGACGCGCTCGTCGCTCCGCTCGCGACGCGCGGTGCCGCTCTGGTCGTAGACGCGGACCGACCGACCGCGCTGCAGCCACCAGCCCGTGGCGCGGAACCCGCCGCCCGACTCGGGCGCCCAGCGCAGCGACGCCAGCCCGGCGAGCAGGTTCGCACCCTCTCCCGGCGTGAGGCCGAGCGCGTCGCGGATCGGCAGCAGTGCGGTGCCACCGCCGACCTCCGCATGCCAGCTCCGCGTCTCGGGCTCACCGATGCGACTCGTGCTCGGCTGCGCACCCGCGGCGCCCACGGCGAGCGCGAGCAGGCTTGCGATGGACGTGAGGGAACCTCGCATGGTGCACCTCCTCTCGTAGGTCAGGGCGGCGACGCGTGCGGCGACGCGTGCGGCGGCGCGAGCAGCGGCGAGACGTCGGGTCCGAGCGCCGCCCGCAGCGCCGCGTCGAGCGTGGTCCAGGTGGCGCGCAGCTCGGCGACGTCGGCGGGCAGGGCCCCGCCCGCGGCGCGAAGGCGCGCAGCCACGGCGGCGGCGCTGGCGCGCGCCGACGCGAGCGCTGCGTCGGCCGCGGCCTCGCGCT
>JBJMNJ010000149.1:0-14798 GCA_045804325.1 Gemmatimonadaceae bacterium | reverse complement strand
CGCGTCCTCGTCACCGGCCAGGGTCGCTTCAATTATCTCGGCGTCGGTGCGTGGGGTCTTCACGAGGGACTGACTGCACGGTGGGG
Organism: Gemmatimonadaceae bacterium; assembly: GCA_045804325.1. GTDB lineage: Bacteria > Gemmatimonadota > Gemmatimonadetes > Gemmatimonadales > Gemmatimonadaceae > JBJMNJ01. The sequence continues at coordinate 14,712 of JBJMNJ010000149.1, read as the reverse complement.
GGCAGAGGTCACAACTGCACAGGTCGATAGCTATCTCGCCATTCTGCAGGAAGCTACGAGCGCTGGCGACGGGCGACTGGCGACTGCTGCGGTTCAGCGAATCAGCTGTTCGCGTTCAGGTCGAGATCCGTTTCGGCCCGTCCGCTTCTACGTCCCGCACTGACGCCGCAACCGCGGAAGAGCAGCGGTCGCCTTCCGCCCGTCGCCGAAGGATTGATGCCCGGTGGCCAGGCCGCCCGCGATCAGTTCCGGCCGGGTCGCGATGCACTCTCGCCGTCCGCTTAATATGCCCGAATGTCCAACACCCCGATCTGGGACGACGAGCCCTGGCCCGCCCTGCCATCCGTGGCCGGCGAGCTATCCGCCGCCGTCTGCGTCGTCGGCCTCGGCGGCTCCGGCCTCGCCTGCGTCGGCGAGCTCCTCGACCTCGGGATCCCACCCGAGCAGGTGATCGGCGTGGACGCGGGGCCCGTGGGCGGGGCGGCGGCGGGGCGCAACGGCGGGCTCCTGCTCGCGGGACTCGCCTGGTTCTACCACGACGCCATCGCCGCCATCGGGCACGAGCGTGCGCGCGAGGTCTTCGCGCGCACGCTCGAGGAGATAGCGCGCATGGAGCGCGAGACGCCCGACCTCGTGCGCCGCACCGGCACCGTGCGCCTCGCCTGGTCCCCCGAGGAGGAGGCCGACTGCGCGCGGCAGCGCGACGCGATGCGCGCCGACGGTTTCCCCGTCGAGCCGTACGAGGGGCCCGACGGCCGCGGCCTCCTGTTTCCCGCCGACGGCTCCTTCCTCCCGATGCGCCGCGCCCGCGCGACCGCCCGCGCGCTCCTCGCGCGCGGAGCTCGACTATATGAAGGGTCGCGCGCCGTGGGCTTCGAGCCCGGTCTCGTGCTCCTCGCGGGCGGCGCGCGCGTGCGCGCCGAGCGCATCGTCGTCGCGGCGGACGGCCGGCTCGAGCGGCTCCTCCCAGAGCTCGCGGGTCGCGTGCGCAGCGCCCGCCTCCAGATGCTCGCCACCGCGCCCGCGGAGGAGGTGCGCATCCCGCGCCCCGTCTACGCCCGCTGGGGCTGGGACTACTGGCAGCAGCTCGACTCCGGCGCCGTCGTCCTCGGCGGCGGCCGCGACGTGGGCGGCGAGGCCGAGTGGACGACGAGCACCGAGCCCACCCAGCCCGTGCAGTCGGCGCTCGAGCGCATCCTCCGCGACCGACTCGGCGTGCGCGCGCCGGTCACGCACCGCTGGGCGGCGTCGGTCTCGTTCACGACGACGGGACTGCCCATTCTCGACGAGGTGCGTCCGAGCCTCTGGGCCGTCGGCGCCTACAGCGGCACCGGCAACGTCCTCGGCCGCCTCGCCGGCCGCGCCGCCGCGCAGCTCGCCACGAACGGCACGTCCGCGATCGCCCCGGTCCTCGCCGCTCCACCCGACGCCGCCGCGTCGGCGTACCGCCCGCGCGGGGGACACGAGGCGGTCGAGTTCCCACACGGGCACGGGGGCTGAAAGCCGGGCTCCATACCCCGGAATCAATCAGCCCCGACCAGCTCCTCCTCGACTTCCTCCGCCGGGTGATTGCTCGGCTCGCGCGACACCAGGTCGAACTCGTCGCCCATGCTGAGCAGGTGCAGCCGCAGGTGGTACGCCGAGATCGTGCGGTTCCCCGCTTCCTCGGTGAGGTTCGTGTACGAGAGGTCCTGCGCGTCGAGGACGTACACCGCGCCGGCGCCGAGCACCCGGAGGCGGTGCCGGTCGCGCACGACGGCCGTGTTCTCGTCGATGCCGATGCCGAGGATGCGCGGGTTCTGCGTCACCGCCGCCACGAGCCGCGTGATCCGCCCCCGCTCGGCGAAGTGCTGGTCGATGATGACGCCGGGGAACAGCCCGAAGCCCGGCGCCATGCGCAGGTCGCTGGCGATGGCGCTCGAGCCTCCCTGGCCGCCGGAGACCAGCATCGTCTCGCACACGACGCTCGCGCCGGCGGAGGTGCCCGCGATGGTACCTCCGTTCTCGTAGATCTCGCGAAGCCGGTCGTAGATCGGCGTGTCGCCGAGCTGGCTCGTGATCCGGAGCTGGTCGCCGCCGGTGAAGAACACGACCGTCGCGTCGTCGAGCACGCGGAGCTTCTGCTCCGTCTTCGCCTCCTCGCGGCTGTCGACGTCCAGGTGGTAGACGTGCCGCACGCCGAGCCCGCGGAAGACGCGCTCGTACGTCTCCCAGAGCTGCTGCGGCTTCTCGCTCGCGACCGTCGCCACGACGAGGCGCCCGCTCCCGGCCCGCGCCGCGACGGCGCGGAGGATGAGCTTCTCCTCTTCCTTGTCCTCGTGCCCGCCGATGACGATCAGCGTGCCGCGCGGCGCGGGCGTGGGCTGCGTGCGCACGCGCGTCGCCGACCGCGTCATGCGCGCCTTCGCGGCGCGGGCGCGCTTGCGCGTGCCGCTTCCGTCGGAGCCGTTGGAGCCGCTGGTACCGTTCCCGTGCTTGCCATTCCCGCGCTTGCCATTTCGCTTCGGCACGTCCCACCTCCCGGGCCTTCCGGCGCGGTCACTCGAGCTCGGGGAGCACGCGCGCCCCGAACGTCTCGATGAAGTCCAGTTGGTTGTCGCTGTTCGCGTTCATGAGGTAGACCTCGTCGACGCCGAGCTCCGCGTAGTCGCGCAGCCACGCCGCGTGGCGCTTGAGATCGGCCGACATGCGCACGCTGTGGGCGACGTCCGCCGGCGCGACCGTGCGGCTCGCCGCGTCGAACTGCGCCGGCGTGCGGAGGATCGGCAGCACCTCGCCGCCGAGCGCGCTGAAGCGCCACTGCTGGTGGCCGGCGCGGCGCGCCTCCATCTCCGAGCGTGCCCACGAGAGCACGTGCTGCACGACGACCGGCTTCCCCTCGCCGCCGCCGCGGCGAAACGCGTCGACGCGCGCACGGACCTCCTCGACTTCCCCGCCGACGGTGCAGAGGCCGTCGGCCCACGCGCCCACGAGCTCCGCGGTGCGCTCGGAGAGCGCGGCGCCGTAGAGCATCGGCGGCGTCCCGGGGCGCGTGTACAGCTTCGCCTCGATGACGGTGACGCGCCCGCGGTGCGTGACCGTCTCGCCCGCCCACAGCGCGCGCATGACGTCGGCGCACTCACGGAGCCGCGCGTCGCGCTCCGGCTTCTCGGGCCACGGCTCGCCGGTGATCCCCTCGTTGAGCGCCTCGCCGCTCCCGATCGCGAGCCACAGGCGCCCCGGGTACATCTCGGCCAGCGTCGCCGCGGCCTGCGCGATGATCGCCGGGTGGTAGCGCCAACCCGGCGCGTTGACGGTGCCGAAGGGGAGGCTCGTGGCCTGGAGCGCGGCGCCGAGCCACGACCAGGCGAACCCGCTCTGCCCCTGCGCCTCCGTCCACGGGTGGAAGTGGTCCGAGCACATCGCCCGCCCGAACCCCGCGTCGGCCGCGGCACGCACGTACTCGAGCAGCTTGGACGGCGCGTGCTGCTCGTGCGAGCAGTGGTATCCGTAGAGCGTCACGGCACGGCGCACGAGCGAAAGCCGGGCCATGTACGGCAAGCGGCACTACGTGCTGGCGTCTCTCGCGAACACGATCGTCAGCCGGTCCTCCCCGTGGGTCATCATCGTCGGCTCCCACCCGCCGCGGCTTCGCTCGTTGAGCAGGTCGGTGAGCGCGTCCTCGTCGTCGCGCGTGCGCCGCGTCAGGCGCAGGATGACGGCCTGGTATTCTTTCATGCGCGCAACATTACTACCTTCCCGCCCATGGACACCACCCCCGGCTTCCCGACGCTGAGCGTCGTCCACCACCCCCTGGTCCAGCACAAGCTGACGATCCTGCGCGACCGGGCGACGGACACGAAGACGTTCAAGGACCTGGTGGACGAGATCGCGATGCTCATGGCGTACGAGGCGACCTCGGACCTCGCGCTGGAGGACATCCCGGTGGAGACGCCGCTGGAGCGCAGCGTCGGCAAGCAGGTCTCGGGGAAGAAGCTCACGCTGGTGCCGATCCTCCGCGCCGGCCTCGGGATGGTCGAGGGGATCCTGCGCCTCGTCCCCACCGCGCGCGTCGGCCACATCGGCCTCTATCGGGACCACGACACGCTCGAGCCGGTGGACTACTACTTCAAGGTCCCGGGCGACGCGGGGGAGCGCGACTTCTTCGTGCTCGACCCGATGCTCGCGACCGGCGGCAGCGCCGCGTCCGCCGTCATGTCCCTGAAGCGCGCCGGCGCGACGCGCATCCGCTTCATGTGCATCGTGGCCGCACCGGAAGGCGTACAGCGGCTGGCCTCCGCGCACCCGGACGTTCCCATCTACTGCGCCTCCCTCGACAGAGGGCTCAACGAGAACGGGTACATTCTTCCCGGTCTGGGAGACGCGGGCGATCGGCTGTTCGGGACCCGCTGAACGCTACGGGCGCTGGCGACGGGCGCATGCCCGGTGGGCGGCCGGCGCGCGAGGAGCTATCGCGTCAGCCGAACCATTCCCGGGGGCAGTCGCGCTGCTGGCGCGCGGCATCGATCACCCACTGCTGCCCCGCCGCGTCCATGATCTCGCCGGTCACCTTGTCGAACCACTCGGCCGCCCGGGTCGCGTCGCCGACGCGGCGCCACAGCTCGCCGACGAGGTAGGTGAGCACCGCGCGCTCCTCGCGCGCCACGCCGTCCCAGCTCTCCAGCGCCTTCTCGAAGGCCCACGCGGCCTTGCGGCGGAAGAAGCGCTCGGCCTCGACGTCCCCCTCGTCCACGCAGCACCACGCGGCGCGGAGCAGGAGGTCGGCGATGTGGCGCGGCTCGAGCCCCTGCCACTCCGCCACCCGCGCCGCCGACTCGTACTTCTCCGAGCCCGTGATCGTGCCCGTGCTCAGCATCGGCGCGAGCTCGTTCCACACGTGCTCCTTGACCGTCGTGCTCACCTCGCTCTCTTCGGTGAAGTCACGCTCGGAGCCCGAGTAGCCGCAGCGGTTGCACATGTGCACGAGGTAGGGCAGCGGCTGCGTCCCCGCCGCCCGCTCGTGGAAGTCGGTGCGCTTGCCCCCGAACGAGTTCGTCGACACCACCGCCTGCGAACGGAACCGGGTGTCGCACACCGGGCACTTGAGTTCGATTTGCTGAAGCGTCGTCATACTCCGTCCCTCGTGCTGCCGTACTGCTGTCCGCCTTCGAGTCCGCCGGGCTCGCCGGGCTCTCCGGGTCCGCCGCCATGCCTGTCAGTGCCTGCCCGCCAGTAGGTCCTGCTCTCGGGAGCCCTGAAGGGAAGTTCCATGCCATGCGACGCGCCCGCCCGCGGCCAGTATGCTGGGCCGGGTCCAACGTCCGTCATAAGGGCTGGGACGGAACGGTTCGGCTCGTCTGTTGGCGCGGTTCGGCGCCGCTTCGCGCCGCGGTTTTCTACTCCGTGCGGCGCACCGCTCCGCTTCGCCCGGTTCTCTACGTCGCCGCGCTACGCGCGGCTCGTCCGTGCTCTACTTCGCGGCGCCTCCGGCGCCGCTCGTCGGTTCTCGGCGGGGCTTCGCCCCGCGGTTGCCGATGAGCAACCGCCGGCCGGAGGCCGGCCGAGAACCGCGGCCGCAGGCCGCCGAGAACCGGCGAGCGCAGCGAGCCGAGAACCGGCGCGAAGCGCCGAGAACCGCGGCCGCAGGCCGCAAAGAACCGCCCCCGTTAGGGCGCCACGTCGCGTCTTGTTGCCCCAATTCATCGCCGCTATAATCCCGCGTCCCGCCCCACCGCGCCGTCACCCGCGCCCGGCCGTAATGCTGATCAACCTGCTGCCCGACTTCTTCGCGGTGCTCGACGCCGACGACCGGGTGGCCGCCTACCTCCGCTACTTCGAGCAGCACCGCCGCATCCTCGAGGCGTACTGGCACAACTACGTCATCGAGCCCGAGGGCCCCCACTTCGAGGAGGTCGTGCGCGCCACCGCGATGGCGGACCGCGGCGACCTGCGGGCGATGCTCGAGCGCACCGACGTCGTCGCGCTCGCGCGCGCCGCCGAGATGCAGTGCGCCGCGCTCCTCGAGATGGACGTGGACGTGGACGTCGTCCTCATGGTCGGCGTCGGCGCCGCGAACGCGGGCGAGCTCGTCGTCGGCGGGCGCGGGATCGCCTTCGTCTGCCTCGAGCACTTCACGAGTGTCGCCAACCCCGAGACGCAGGGGCTCGGCCTCGACCCGGAGCTCATCCCGCTCTGGCTCGCCCACGAGATCGCGCACGCCGTGCGCTACACCTCGCCGGGGAGCCGGAGCGACCTGCGCGCGCTCGTCGAGGAGGCCGGCGGGTACTACTCCTACTGGGAGACCGGGCGCCGCGCCTCGCTGCGCGAGCTGCTCGTGAACGAGGGGCTCGCCGTGCAGGCCGCGCGCGCCATCAGCCCCGGCCACGCCGCGTGGGAGTACTACGGCTACGGGCGCCGCCAGTACGCGCGCGTCCGCGAGCTCGAGCCCCTCCTCGCGCGCGCCGTCGCCGCGGACCTCGACCGCACGGGGCTCGGCCTCCGCCTCCGCTACCTCTCGGGCGGCATGAGCGAAGAGGCGCGGCGCGTGGACCGCCACGTCCTCCCCGAGCGCGGCGGCTACTACCTCGGCGCGCGCATGGTGGAGCCGGCCGTCGCCGCGCGCGGGCTCGCGTGGGCGGTGCGCGCGAGCGCCCGCGAGCTCGGCGCGCTGGCGGAGCAGGCGTCCGGCGCCGTCTCCGCCTAACGTGAGACGCGCCCGATGACCGCCCCCGGAGGCTCCCCGCCGCAGGGCGAGCGCCGCACCAACCGCGCCCTCCGCGAGCTCCTCGACGAGCTCATCGCCCTCGTGCGCCACCTCGCCCGCCACTCGGCCAACATGAGCCAGGTGGAGCTGGACTACGCCCAGCAGCGCATGGAGTGGCTGGCCGACGAGATCTGGGCGGCGGCGGCGAGCCCCGGCCCGAGCGGCGGGGCGACCACGTAGCAGTCCCGGGTCGCCAGCGACCACTACTTTCCCACGCAGAACGTCGCGAACACCCGCCCCAGCACGTCCTCCACGTCCACCGCGCCGATGAGCTCCTCGATCGCGTGGACGGCCGCGCGCAGGTGCACGGCGGCCACCGTCGCCGGCACGCCCTCGTCCAGGAACGCTTCCTGGAACCGCGCGAGCTCGCCCCGCGCCTCGGTCAGGGCGCGGCGGTGGCGCGCGCGCGTCAGCAGCGGCACCTCGGCGTCCGGCGCGCCGTAGCGCTCGCGCAGCTCGGCCGCGGCGCGCGCGAGCAGGGCGTCCAGCCCCGTCCGCTGCGCCGCGCTCACCGGCACGGCCGCGGAGGGCATTTGGTCGCCTGAAGTGACCAAATCGCCCGTCAGGTCGGCCTTCGTCCACACCGGGACCACCGGCGCGTCGGTGGCCGCGCGCGCCAGCGCCACCGACTCGTCGAGGCGCGCGCGGGTCTCGCCGCAGGCGAGCACCACGTGCGCGCGCGCGAGCCACGCCTGGCTGGTCTCCACGCCGAGCCGCTCGACCGTGTCCGCCGTCTCGCGGAGGCCCGCGGTGTCCACGAGCCGGAGCGGCCACCCGGCCGCCTCCACCACGGCCTCCAGCGCGTCGCGCGTCGTGCCCGGCACGTCGGTGACGATCGCGCGGCGCTCCCCGAGGAGCGCGTTGAAGAGCGAGGACTTGCCGGCGTTGGGCGGGCCGGCGAGCACCACGACGGCGCCCTCGCGCACGAGCTCTCCGACGGGCGCGGTGGCCAGCAGCTCGGCCACGCCCGCGGTCGCGGCGCGCGTCGCCGCGGCGATGCGCTCGCGCGGCACGGGACCGTCGTCCTCCTCGGGGAAGTCGATCTCGTAGGCGACGAGGGCCTCGATCTCCAGGACGCGCTCGCGGAGCTCCTCGAGGTGCCGCGAGAGCGCGCCGTCGAGCTGGCGCGTGGCGGCGCGCCGCATCGCCTCCGTCCGCGCGTCGATGAGGTCCCCGACCGCTTCGGCCTGCACGAGGTCCATGCGCCCGTGGAGCACCGCGCGGCGCGTGAACTCGCCGGGGAGCGCCTGCCGCGCGCCCGCGGCGAGCAGCGCGTCGAGCACCGCGGCGGGAACGGCCCATCCGCCGTGCGTCGAGAGCTCGACCGCGGGCTCGCCGGTGTAGGACCGCCCCGCCTCGAAGAGCGTGACGAGCGCCCGGTCCACGAGCTCCCCCGTCTCCGGGTGCCGCACGGCGCACAGCGTGGCGACGCGCGGCGCGAGCGGCCACGGCACGACGACGCGCCCCGCGACGTCGTGCGCCGCCGGGCCGCTCAGCCGAATCACCGCGAGCGCTCCACGCCCGGGCGGCGTCGCGAGGGCGGCGATGGTGTCGTCGGAGAGCGGACCGGCGGTCGATGGCACGGCCGGGAAGCTATCGCGCCATCAGCGAGACGCTACGAGCGCTGGCGACGGGCGCCGATGGATGGGCGCCCGGAGCCGGGCCGGACGCGATGAGCTGCTGCGGGGTCGTGACACGTCCCGCGTCAGCGAGTCACCGAGTCAGCGAGGTTGCTTCCCGTCCTCGATCGCCAGCTCGAACGTCTCGCCCGGCTCCACGATCCGCACGTGCTTCCCGCGCGCGTGCTCGGGGATGCGCTCGCGCAGCACGTCGATCGCGTCGTGGGCCTTCGACGTCACGTGGTCGAACGTGCCCCAGTGGTACGGGATGAAGTAGCGCGCGGCGAGGCGCTCGGAGAGCTCCAGCGCGTCGTCGCTCGTCAGGTGCCCCTTCCGGAACCCCTTCATCTTCCACCACGGCGGGTGCCCGATGGGCAGGAGCGCCACGTCGAGCGGGCGCGCCCGGTCGTGGAGCTCGCGCTTCACGAGGTCGTCGCTGTCGGGCGTGAGCGCCGTGTCGCCCGCGAAGAAGCACGTGGCCCTCGCCGCGGTTCTCGCGGCCCCCGCCCCGTCGCCGGCGCCGCCCGCCGCCCCGGCCGCCGCGGGTCGGGCCACGTAGGCGTCGAGCAGGTACATGTTCGCGGCGCTGCGCCAGCGGTCCACGCCGTAGCGCGCGCCGAGGTGCTTCGCGGCCGCGGCCGACAGCTTCGCCGGACCCACGACCGCGCTCTCGCCCGGGGCGAGCGGCACCGCGTGCGCGTAGCCGCGCTTCTGGAGCCACCGCGCCACGGCCGGCGGCGCATACAGCGGCACGTCCCGCGGCAGACGGTCCAGCGAGTCGAACGAGAGGTGGTCCGCGTGCGCGTGGGTGAGCAGCAGCGCGTCGAGCTTCGGCAGCGCGTCGAGCGCGATCCCCGGCGCGCTCACGCGCGGCAGGAAGCGGCCGAGGTGCGGGTCGAAGTTCGGGTCGGTGAGGATCCGCACGCCACCCAGCTCGAGCAGCAGCGTGGCGTGGCCGATGTAGGTGATGCGCATGGCGGCGGGCCTTGCTGCACGGGACACGCCAGGGGGGCGGCCGCCTGCGCCGGCCGCCCCGCGCCTACGCCTTCGCCCGCTGCTGCTTCAGGCTCTTCGGCCCGTCCGTCGGGCGCGCCGGGGGCGCCGCCGCGGCCGGGCGCGCCGGCGCGGCCCGCAGCCGCTCGCGCGAGATCATCCACTGCTGCGGGAGCGCCGCGAGGTTCTGCACCGTGTAGTAGAGGTTCAGCCCCGACGCGAAGCGCCACAGCGCCACGGTCATGATCACCGGGAACATGTAGCTCATCATCTTCGCCTGCGGGTTCGGCGGCGCGCCGCGCAGGCCGATCCACGACAGCACGTACATCGAGACGCCCATCAGCGCCGGCAGGATGAAGTACGGGTCGTGGAGCGAGATGTCCGGCAGCCAGAGGAACGGCACGCCGCGGAACTCGATCGTGTTCCGGAAGACGAAGAACAGCGCGAACAGCACCGGCATCGGGATGATCGCCGGCAGGCAGCCCGAGAGCGTGCTGAAGGGGCTCATGTCGTGCGCCTTGTAGATGCGCAGGATCTCCGCCTGCATCTTCTGCGGGTCGTTCTTGTGCTTCGCCTGCGCCGCCTGAATCTCCGGCTGCACCGCCTGCATCTTGAGGCTCGCGCGCATCGCCTTCTGGTTCAGCGGCCAGAGGATGAGGCGGATCGCGACGCCGAACAGGATGAGCACCCAGCCGTAGTGCAGCTTCAGCGTGTCCTTCATCCACAGGAGGATGCGCATCACGATCGTCGCGAACGGCTGCACGACGCCCTGGAACCACCCGCCGTACGGGTTCGCGTTCTCGAAGTCGCGCCCCATGCGCACCATGCGCCGCCACTCCTGCGGCCCCATGTAGAGCTCGAACGCGAACGCGCCGTCCTTCAGCGGCTCGGCGGCCGTGGCGTGCGCGACGAGCGCGCGCTTCGACGTGCGCGCCCCGCCCGTCACCTCCACCTGCGCGAACGGCGTGTCCCCCTCCGGCGTCAGCAGCCCCACGATGAAGTACTTGTTCTTCGACACCACCCACGTGTGCGGCCCCTCGGCGATCACGCGCTCGCCCGGGTCGAGCGACGAGAACGCGATGCCGCGCGCGTCCTCGCTCCGCGGCTTGTACGCGAACGCGAGGTGCGTCTGGTCCTCCGCCGTGTCCGCCTCGGCGGACCGCAGCCCGCTCGGCAGGTCCACGAGGAGGTAGGCGGGGCCGGAGAGCCCCTCCACGCGCCCCGCCGTGCGGACGAGGTAGGCGTTCGCGCTGTCCGGCGTCACGTCGTACGTGATGGTCACGCGCGCCTGCGGCAGCTCGGCGGGCGTACCGGTGAACGTCAGCCGCTCGGCGCCGCCCGGCCGCGCGGCCGGCGTGCGCGTCAGCGCGAACACCGTGCGGTCGAGCGCGACGGTGTCGCCCGGCACGGCGAGGCTGTAGCGGAGCAGCGGCTCGCCGCGCGTGAGCTCCACGGGCTGCGCGCGCTCGCCGGGGCGGAGCGACGCGTAGCGCTTCATCCGCGCCGAGACGGGCGCGGCGCCGAGCGCGGCGAAGCGGTAGATGGCGAGCGGCGTCTCGACCGTGGCCGTCTCGGCGCGCACGGCGGGCAGCGCGCCGGCCACGCCGGCACCGGCGCCGTCCGCCGCGCGGACGGTCGGCTGCGCGGCGGCTCCCACGGGGGCGGCGGGCGTCGTGCTCGGCGTCGCGACGCGCCGCAGGGAGTCCGCGATTCGCGCGCTGTCCGCCACCGCACTCGGCGGCACGCGACGCGGCGTCGGGAAGAGGATCGGCGCGAGCATGACCACTGCCGCGGTGAGCAGCAGGGCGATGAAGAAGCGTTTATCCATCAAGGTGCCTTTCGGCTCTCCTTACGGGACAGGGTCGTAGCCGCCCGGGCGGAAGGGGTGGCAGCGCGCGATGCGTCGGGCCGCGAGCCAGCTGCCGCGCAGCGCGCCGTGCCGCTCGAGCGCCTCGACGGCGTACGCCGAGCAGCTTGGATAATAACGGCACGAGGCGGGCAGAAGTGGCGAGATGCCCACCTGGTAGGCGCGCACGAGGAGCACCAGGATCAACCGCGGGACCCGGGCGGCGAGCTCGAGAGTCCGCGGGAGCGAGGGAAGGCCGGAAGGGCTCACGAGGCGGACCCTTCGGGGCCGTCGCTCCGCTCCTTCGGCCGCTCCCTGGTGCCGCGGGCGCCGAGGACCTGCCCGATCACGCGGTCCAGATCGCCGGAGAGCCTGGCGAGCTGCGCCTGATACGCCGCCGGGAGCGCGCGGATCACGAGGTCGGCCGGAGCGGCCGCGAGGGCAGGGAGCACTCTCGTCCTCGAGAGCTCCCGCAGACGCCGCTTGACGCGGTTCCGCTCGACCCCGGTGTGCTTGTACTTGGGCACCACGATCCCCACCCGCGGATGCGAGAGAAGGGAAGCGGCCGCCCGGACCTCGAGGGTGCCGGTACGGATGCGCTTCCCTTCGCGTCGGACGGCTTCGAGCTGCGACCCCCGCGTCAGCCGATGGCTGCGCGGGAAGCGGAACGCGCCCCGCTCCGGCGACGCCGGTCGGGGCGCCGGCGACTCAGGCGCCGCTGACGTACTTGCTCGGCAGGCGGACGGTCAGGCGCTTGCGCCCCTTCTTCCGGCGCCGCGCGAGCGTCGCGCGCCCCCACTTGGTGGACATGCGCTCGCGGAAACCGTGGGTGCGAATACGCCGCTTGTTGCGCGGACGATAGGTGGGCTTGCCCATGAAAAGACTCCGGGGGAATTAAGGCACAGACTGGTAAACCTAGCCAGGGCAGCGTACTACAGCAACCCTCCTCTCCTGGATTCTCCTCCCGTCGCTGTCCTTGCTCGCATTCGCGAGCTCGCGATCCGGCGTGCGCTACCGACACTGGCGACGGGCGACAGGCGACTGTGGGTTCGCTCGTGACGCCTTCGGAAAGTGGTCGCTTGCTGGCGCGTACGCGCCATGGTGTTCCGACACCACAGGGTCAGTCGTCGCTTCGTTGACTTTTCCACATTGCCCACCCAGATTCGCCGGCCCTTTCCGCCTCCCGCCGCGCCGCACGAATGTCCCTCACGGCCTCCGAAGTCTGGTCCCGGCTCCTCGATCGGGCCCGCCAGGAGCTTCCCCCTCAGACCTTCCGGACCTGGCTCGAGCCCACCGAGGCGATCTCGGTGGACGAGCGGACGATCGTCGTGGAGGCCCCGGACCAGTTCGCGGCCGACTGGAACGACTCGAAGCACTCCGCCCTCCTCTCGAGCTACGGCCCCGTCGCCCTCGGCCACCCCATCGAGGTCGTCTTCCGCGTCAACGAGGAGCGGAAGGCGCGGCCGCAGATGGACTTCTTCGTCGCCACCCCGCAGGCGGCCATTCGGCCTTCGGTGGCGCCAGACGAGGCGCATAAACGCAGCACCAGCCTGCCACTGAGCGACCGGTACACGTTCGAGCACTTCGTCGTCGGCAGCTCGAACGACATGGCGTATGCGGCCTCGCACGCCGTGGCGCAGGCCCCCGGGCGGACCTACAACCCGCTCTTCCTGTACGGCGACACGGGGCTCGGGAAGACGCACCTCATGCAGGCCATCGCGCACGAGCTCCTGGCTCGCGCCCCCGCCACGCGCGTCACCTTCGTGGGGAGCGAGCAGTTCACCAACGAGCTCATCGCCGCCATCCAGTCCCGCACGATGCAAGACTTCAAGCGGCGCTACCGCGAGACCGACATCCTCCTCGTGGACGACGTCCAGTTCCTCAAGGGGAAGGAGACGACGCAGGAGGAGTTCTTCCACACGTTCAACGCGATCTCCGAGGCCGGGCGCCAGATCGTGCTCACGAGCGACCGCCCGCCCTCGGAGATCCCCGGGCTCGAGGCGCGCCTCGTCAGCCGCTTCGAGTGGGGCATGGTCGCGAGCATCGGCTTCCCCGACGTCGAGCACCGCGTGGCCATCCTGCGGAAGAAGCTCCAGCTCGACCACCTCGAGGTCACGATCCCCGACGACGTCGTGCACTTCGTCGCCGAGAACGTCCGGAGTAGCGTGCGGGAGCTCGAGGGGACGCTGATCAAGCTCCTCGCCTACGCGTCGCTGAAGCACCGCGAGATCACGGTGGACGTCGCGCGCGAGGCGCTGCGCGACAAGCTGCGCGGCACGCCGGTGGGCGGCGTCCCGGCCGTCGGCTCGGGCGTCAGGGGCGCGTCAGCGGGGCCGGCCGGGCTCAGTGTCGCCGTCATCCAGGACACGGCGGCGGCCGAGTGGGGGGTGACGTCCGAGGGGCTGAAGTCGAAGACGCGGACGAAGACGCTCACGACGCCGCGCCAGGTCGCCATGTTCCTCTGCCGCGAGCTGCTCTCCCTCCAGCTCGTGGAGATCGGCAACGCGTTCGGCGGCCGCGATCACTCCACGGTGATCCACAGCCTCGAGCGCGTGCACGAGGAGATGAGCGCCGACCCGAGCTTCCGCGCGCGCGTGTTGAAGCTCCGCGGCATGTTGGAAAGTCTCCGCGGCTGACCGCCGTTCTGCACACGGCGGTGGGGAACTCCGGCGGCGTGGCGACGCCTCTGTGGAGATCGCCGCGTTCTCCCCGGTCGTCCCCAGCGAGCCCACACGAGGCGCACTAGGCAAAGTCTCACTGCCGGCGTAAGTTGCGCCCGGTCGTCCACAACCCCACAGGCTCTACTGCTACTGCTGGTTTTGATCTATAAGACAGGGCAGATAGAAGCCCGGAAAACTCCGTGTGGGAAACGGTCGCCGATCGGCTGACCGTGAACGGACGAAGCCTGTCATCCTTCGCCGCGCCGGGCGCCCACGGGGCAAGGCAGGCGACGGGGATCCCCGAAGAGGACGCGTAATGCGCTTCACGATCGCGCGCGAGAAGCTACAGGAAGGACTGACCGCCGTCGCGGCGAGCATCCCGGCCAAGACGACGCTCCCGGTCCTCGCGAACATCCTGCTCGAGACGACGGAGCGCGGGATCCGGCTCTCCGGGACGGACCTCGACATCGCGGTGAGCACGGAGGTCGCGGCCGACGTGGAGACGCCGGGGGCGATCACGATCCCGGCGCAGAGGCTCCAGGAGATCGCGCGCGAGCTCCCGCCCAACCCGGTGAAGATCGCGTCGACGGGGGAGCAGCGGGTGACGCTGGAGTGCGGGCGCTCGCGCTTCAAGCTGCTCGGGCTGCCGAAGGACGAGTTCCCGGCGTTCCCGAGCGTCAAGTTCGACGACTCGTGGCGCATCAAGAGCGGCGACCTGCAGAAGCTCATCGCCGCCACGTCGTTCGCCGTGTCCACGGAAGAGAGCCGCCCGATCCTGAACGGCGTGCTCTGGGAGCTCCGCCCCGAGCAGATGCGCATGGTCGCCACGAACGGCCACAGGCTCGCCAAGAT
>JBJMNJ010000148.1:0-24036 GCA_045804325.1 Gemmatimonadaceae bacterium | reverse complement strand
GAGATTGCAGCGCATCAGCTTCTCCCTCTCTCCGCCAACTGCCATGAAGTACCGACTGATTCTCGCGGCGTGCCTGACGCTGACCGCCACGCTGAGCGCTCAGGAGCAGAGGGCTCTCACGCTGGCCGACGCCGTCGCCCTCGCGCAGCGCCAGGGGCTCGCCGCCGAGGCCGCGCGGAGCCAGCTCGAGTCCGCGCGCTGGGCAGACAGGGCGTTCTCGGCGAGCCTGCTGCCGCGGCTGGGGCTCGTCGCCGACGCGCCGAGCCTCGTGAATCGCAGCATCGACGCGGTGCCGCAGCCCGACGGGTCGACCGCGTTCGTGCCGGTGCGCGTCCAGCAGGGCTCCCTGCTGCTCGGCGTGACCCAGCGCCTGCCGTTCACGGGGGGCGACCTCACGGTGGGCTCGGGGCTCTCGCGGACCCGGAGCCTCGCCTCCGCGGACGGGCAGTCGTGGGACCAGTCGTGGCGCACGACGCCGTTCGAGGTCAGGCTGAGCCAGAGCATCCTCCGTCCGCGCGAGGTCGTGTGGGACCGCCGCGAGCGCGCGTCCGTGAACGAGCTCGCCGAGCGGCAGTACCTCGAGGCGCGCGAGGAGATCGCCGCCAGCACCTCGGCCGCGTACTTCGACCTGTTCGCCGCGCAGGCCTCGCTGCAGAACGCCGAGGCGAACGCGGCGGTGAACGACAGCCTCTACGTCATCTCGAAGGGCCGCTTCGAGGTCGGCAAGATCGGCGAGAACGACCTGCTCCAGAGCGAGCTCGCGCTGCTGCGCGCCCGCGCGTCGGTGGACGCGGCCCGCCTCGAGCGCGACCGCGCCGAAGCGTCGCTGCGGCGCCTCACGGGCGTGCGGGATGCCGCGCCCCTCGTGGTGACCGCGCCGCCCACCGGCCCGGCGGTGGAGGTGGACCCCTCGGCGGCCGCCACGGAGGCGCTCCGCAACTCGAGCGTCGTCGAGCTCGCCATCCTCCAGCGCACCCAGGCGAGCCGGCGCGTGAACGCCGCGCGGCTCGGCAGCCTCCCCGGGGCGACGGTGACGGCGTCGGCGGGATTCAATCAGACGGCGAGCGCGTTCGACCTCGTCTACCGCGACCTGCTCGAGCGCCAGCAGTTCGGCGTGCGCGTGGACATGCCGCTCCTGCAGTGGGGCGGCGGGAAGGCCGCGGTGCAGGCGGCGCGCGCGGACGCGCAGCGCGTGGAGAGCCAGGGGCGCGCGCGGCGCGAGGAGCTCGAGCAGGAGGCGCGTTTCGCCGCGCTCCAGCTCAGCCAGGCGCAGCGCGTCCTCGCCATCTCGGCCAAGGCCGACACCGTGGCCGCCAAGCGGTTCGACGTCGCGAAGAACCGGTACATGATCGGCCGCATCGGGATCGACAACCTGTTCGTCGCGCAGAGCGAGAAGGACGCGGCGCTCCTCGCGTACGTGGCCGCGCTGCGCGGCTACTGGACGGCCTACTACCGCCTGCGCCGTGTGACGCTGCACGACTTCGCCGAAGGGCGGCCGGTGGGCGAGCGGTAGGCAGGTCAGATGGGCCCTCGGCCCGCGGCCCTCGGGCGGTCAGTCGCGCACGCGAAGGTACTGCACCTCGCCGTCCTCGCCCCACGTGCGCAGCGTCAGCTCGTCCCCGCGGAGCGACCCCGACTCGGGGCGCACGCAGAGGGCGTTGGGCGGGCACGGGGAGAACCACCCGATCTCGAACGACTCGCCGTCGAGACGGTAGTCGGGACTCGTGCGACTCGGCGGCGGCGTGAGGTCCTGTCCGCGCCAGACGTGCTCGACTGCCGTGGCCCTGCTCGCGTGGCCGTGGCCGTCGAGCGTGATCGTGTCGGCGCGCAGCACGAACGTCTCCTCGGCGCTCTGATAGAACCTGAACGGCAGCGGCGCCCCGGCGGCGCTCACCGCCACGTACGTGCCCGCCTCGGCGCCGGGCGGGCCGAGCGTCCGGTCGCAGCTCGCGGCCGCGAGAGAGAGGGCGCCGAGGACGACTGCGGCGAGCGAGGCAGGACGACGAAGGCGCATGACGACTCCCGGTTGCGGCGGGGACTCTCCAAGGGTGAGACCCGGTTCCGCGCCGCGCAGTCACTGGCCCCATGTTCGGGGCGGCGCATGCGCTGTTCGGCGGCCGAGGGCCGAGGGCCGAGGGCCCTTGTCACCTCCGCCCCGCCAGCTCCCGCACCACGTCGTACTGGAATCGCACGAAGCGATGGAGCTCGCTCTCGAGGATGCGCTCCTGGTCGCTGTGCGCGCCGAAGCCGAGCGGGCCGTCCTCGAGGTCCACGGCGGGGCCGATGCCGTAGCACTGCACGCCCTTCGCGCGCAGGTACGCCATGTCGGTCGCGCCGGTGAGCATGCTCGGGAGCGTCGGCGCCGCGTAGTGCTTCGTGACGTTCGACTCGATGGCGCGGAACGCCTCCGAGCCGAGCGGCGAGGGCGCGGCGCCGGGGCGCACGTCGCGCTGCGCCCAGCGCACCGTGACGGCCGTGTCGGCGACGACGCGCCGCACCGCTTCGAGGAAGCCCTCGACGTTCTCGTCGGGCAGCATGCGCACGTCGAGCGTCGCGCGCGCCTCGGACGGGATGACGTTCACGCGGTAGCCGCCCGAGATCATGTTCGGCGAGATCGACGTCCGGAGCGTCGACGCGCTCGCCGGCTCGCGCTCGGCGAACCACGCGTCGGCGGCCGCCGCCGCCGCCGTGTCGCTGCCGACCACGGCGCGGTAGCGCGCGGCCTGCTCTGGCGGCGAGTTGCGCGCGAGGCGCTCGAAGTAGGTGCGGGTCGTCTCGTTGAGGCGCGTCGGCGTGCGCCACGCGACGACGGCGCTCACCGCGCGCGCGAGGTGCGCGATCGCGTTCCCCTTAAGCGGCACGCTCCCGTGCCCCGCCGGTCCGCGCGCGACCAGCTCGATGGCGCGCGGGATCTTCTCCGTCGTCGCCACCGCGGACACGCGCACCTGCCCGCCCTGCCGCGCGCTCCCCCCGCCCTCGGCGAGGCAGTACTCGGCGTCGATGGACGGCCAGTGCTGCTCCGTCATGTACTGGATGCCGACGCGCGTCGTCCCCTCCTCCCCCGCCTCGGCCAGGAAGATCACGTCGCGGTCGAGGGGGACGTTCTGGCGCTTGAGGAGCAGCAGCGTCATGAGCGACGCGACGACGTTGTCCTTGTCGTCCACCGTGCCGCGCCCGTAAACGTAGCCCCCCTCGCGCGTGGCGCTGAACGGCGGGTGCCGCCACTTCGTGGAGTCGACGTTCACGACGTCGGTGTGCCCCATGACGAGAATCGGCCGCTTGCGGCTGCTCCCCTTCAGCCGCGCGACGAGGTTGGGCCGGTTGGGCTCGAGCGCGTACACCTCGACCGGGATCCCCTCCCGCTCGAGCACCTGCCGCAGGTACGCCACGGCGGGCTGCTCGTTGCCCGGCGGGTCGCTGGTGTCCATGCGGAGGAGCGCCTGGAAGTGGCGCATGGTCTCCTCCTCCACCTGCGCCCAGTTCGGCTCGGCGGGGCGGCGCTGCGCGAGCGCGGGGCCCGCGGCGAGGAGGAGCAGCGCGACGATCGTGCGGGACGACATGCGATCTCCGGGGCTGGCGTGGGTGCGGCGAACTTCCTTCAGGAGAGCGCGGTGCACAAGGCGGTGCACAAGGCGGTGCGCGACGGCGCGCCGACGCAGCCATGAGAATTTGCACATGTTGTTGTGACACCATACTGTAGGCCCCCCGACAGTGCCCCGCGGGAGGCTCCATGGCCGCTTCCGGCGACCTCTCCGTCGAGCGACGCGACGCTGCGTTCGGCGGGCTAGCGGACTTCGACGACCCCGCGCCCGACCGCGTGGCCGTCAACGGCGTGCTCGCGAGCACCGGGACGTACGCCGTCCCGCCGCTCCCGCCCGCCCTCCTCGCCGCGGTGGCCGAGGGACGCGCGCCGAGCCCGGCGGAGCTCGACGAGCTGAAGGCGAAGGTGCAGGGCGCGAAGACGCACCTGGCCGTGAAGTTCGGCATCGACAACGAGGACCTCGCGCAGGCGGGCTGGGGCGTCGTGTTCGCCGCCGACGACCCCGACGCGAGCGCCGCGAGCGAGGCGCTCTCCCCGCTGCTCCGGCGGCGCCAGGAGCAGGCCGGCGCGCTCTACAAGGAGTTCCGCGGCCCCGACGGGCTGCGCCCCGGCGAGAGCGGCTCCCAGTTCCTCGCGCGCCACGGCTCCGCGCCCGGGCCCGTGGACCCGAAGAAGGGCGTGCCGTACTACCTCCTGCTCGTCGGCACGCCGTCGCGCATCCCGTTCGACGTGCAGGCGGACATGGACGTGCGCCACGCCGTCGGCCGCCTCGACCTCGGCGGCGCGGCCGCGCTCGCGGAGTACGCGCGGGGTGTCGTCGCGCGCGAGCAGCGGGCGGAGGCGGGCGCGGGCGGCCTCGCGCGACGCCTCGCGATGTTCGCCACCGCCAACCGCGGCGACATCAGCACGCAGCGCAGCGCGCGCCGCCTCGCCGCGCCGGTGGCGAACGCCTTCGCGGACGCGCACGCCGCGTGGCAGGTGGACCGCCTCCTCGCCGACGCGGCCACGAAGGCGGCGCTCGGCGCGCTGCTCCGCGACCCGGCGCCGCCGGCCATCCTCTTCACCGCGACGCACGGCGCGGTGTACCCGGCCGGCGCGGCCGAGCAGCGCGCGCTGCAGGGCGCGCTCGTGACGCAGGAGTGGCCCGGGCCGCTCGAGGCGGCGGGGCCGCTCGACGTCGGCGCGCGCTTCGCCGCGGAGGACCTCGACCCATCGGCACGGCTCGACGGCATGGTAGCGTTCCTGTTCGCGTGCTTCGGCGTGGGAACGCCCGCCACCGACGAGTTCCTCCCGCCCGAGGTGGCGACGAAGGCGCTCGCGCCGGAGCCGTTCGAGTCCGCGCTGCCGCGCGCGCTCCTCGCGCGCGGCGCCGGCGCCGTGATCGGCCACGTGGAGCGCGCGTGGACGGCGTCGTTCTCGTGGCCGGGCGCCGGGTCGGCGACGACGGTGTTCGAGGACGCGCTCGCGATGCTCGCGCAGGGGCGCCGCGTGGGCGCGGCCGTCGAGAGCCTCAACCAGCGCTACGCCGAGATCTCCGTGGACCTCGCCGCCGCGCTCGAGAAGACGGCGAAGGGCAAGCAGAACCAGAGCGAGGTCGCCGGGCTGTGGCTCGCCCGCACCGACGCCCGCAACTACGTCGTGCTCGGCGACCCCGCCGTGCGCGTCCCCCTCGCAGCACAGAAGCCGTCGAGGCCGACGGCCCCCTCCACTCCGAACTGAGAGGCCCTTCCCATGCCGATGCGCACCGACACGCAGTCCGGTCTGGAGTACGCGCTCGTCCTCTACGACGACGAGGGGCGCGAGCGCCGCGAGCCGGACGGGACGCTCCTCTCGGTGGAAGTCGTCAGGCGCCTCCACGACCGGAGCGCGGGCGTCAGCGACGTGTTCGTGATGAGCCACGGGTGGAAGGGGGACGTCCCGGCGGCCACCGACCAGTACGACCGCTGGAGCGCCGCGATGGCGAAGTGCGACGGCGACCGCGCCGCGGCGCGCCAGCGCTGGCCGAACTTCCGCCCGTTCCTCGTCGGCTTCCACTGGCCGAGCCTGCCGTGGGGCGACGAGGAGGCGAAGGGATCGTTCGCGCTGGACGCGATGGGCGCGAACGCCGCGCGCGCGTCCGAGGACGCGTTCGTGGAGGAGTGGGCCGCGCGCATCGCCGACTCGCCCGCCGCGCGCGACTCGCTCCGCATCCTCTACCGCGCGGCGCTCGAGGACATCGAGCCCGACCGCCTCCCCGGCCCCGTGGTCGACGCGTACCGCACGCTGGAGCGCGAGGCGGCCCTCGAGGCGAAGGGTCCGGGCGCGTCGCCCGACGCCGACCGCGAGCCGCTCGACCCGCAGGGGTCGTACGAGGAGTGGCGCGACCTCGAGGCCGCGTCGTTCGGCGGCGGGCTCGTGGGCGGGCTCCTCTCGCCGCTGCGGCAGCTCTCGTTCTGGACGATGAAGCGGCGCGCGCGGAAGGTCGGCGAGCGTGGCGGGCACGCGCTCCTCAAGATGCTCACCGCGTCGCGCCCGGCCGTGGGCGACGGGCGCCCGCCGCGCGTGCACGTCATGGGGCACAGCTTCGGCTGCATCGTCACCTCGGGCATGCTGCGCGGCGAGCGCGGCGACGGCGGCGTGTGCGTGGACAGCGCGCTCCTCGCGCAGGGCGCGATGTCGCTCTGGTCGTACGCCAGCGAGCTGCCGGGCGGCGCGACGGGCCCCGGGTACTTCCGCCCCGTGCTCGAGAAGGCGTGCGTCCGCGGCCCCGTCGTCGTCACGACGTCCCGGTTCGACAACGCCGTGGGGAAGCTCTACCCGATCGCCGCCGGCGCCGCGCGGCAGATGGACTTCGGCGACGACCTCCCGAAGTACGGCGCCATCGGCGCGTTCGGGCTCCAGGGCGCGGGCGTGGGCGCGGAGGGGCGCGAGATCGCCGCCGACCTCGCGCACGACTACGGCTTCGCGCCGAAGCGCGTCTACAACGTCAAGTGCGACTCGGTCATCAAGAACGGCGGCGGGCTCTCCGGCGCGCACAGTGACATCGCGCACCCGGAGGTGGGGCACCTGTTCTGGGGTGCCGTGCTCGCCGCCCCCCCGGCCTGAGGCATCGATGGCGATCACGCTGGAGATCACGCTGCGGCGCGGCTACCGCGTGGCGTACGAGGCGGAGCTCCGCCTCACGCGCAGCGACGACGCGGGCGAGACGCGCTACCTCGGCGTCCTCGCGCCGGAGTTCGACCCCGAGCACCTTCCGGCCGTCGGCGACGGCCGCGCCTACGGCGAGGCGCTCGGGGCCGCGCTGCTGCACCACGAGCGCGTGCGCGAGGGCGTCGACGAGGCCACCGCGCTCGCCGGCGCCGAGCCGCTGCGCGTCCGCGTGTACGTGCACCCGGACGCCGCGCGCCTCTACGGCGTCGCGTGGGAGACGGCGCGCGACCCGCGCCCCGACCGGGGCGGCGCGCTGCTCTTCGGCGGCGATCGGCGGATCTTCTCGCGCTTCGTCACGAGCGGCGACATCCGCGCGCTCTACCGGCGGCCCCCCGGCACGATGCGCGTGCTCGTCGCCGTCGCGAGCCCGAAGGACATCGGCGAGTACGAGGTGCGCGGCACTCGGCTGCCGCCGGTCGAGGAGTCGGTCGAGATCGACCGGCTGAGCGGCGCGCTCGCCGGCAGCGCGCAGACCGACGTGCTGCGCTCCAGCGCGGGGCCCGTGACGCTCGACGCCCTCCTCGCCGCGCTCGAGAACGACTACGACGTGCTCCACCTCTGCTGCCACGGCGCGCTCGACAAGCGCGGCACGCCGGTGCTCTACCTCGACGCCGCCGACGGCACCGCGGACCCCGTGAGCGGCGACGCGTTCGTGGAGCGCGTGGCCGGGCTGCGCGACCGGCCGCGGCTCGTCGTGCTCGCGTCCTGCCAGAGCGCCGGCGCGGCGCCGGACGACCCGCCCGTGTACGGGGCGGGCGGCGCGCTCGCCCCGCTCGGGCCGCGGCTCGCCGAGGCGGGGATCGCCGCCGTGGTGGCCATGCAGGGGGACGTCTCGGTGGAGATGGTGAACGACTTCGTCCCCGAGCTCTTCCGCCAGGTGGCGCGCCACGGCACGGTGGACCGCGCCGTGAGCCAGGCACGCGCCCGCGTGGAGGCGAAGCACCGGGACTGGTGGGCGCCCGCGCTCATCACGCGCCTGCGGACCGGGGAGATCTTCCGCCGCACGAGCTTCGCCGGTCCCGCCGAGCAGTTCGAGCGACACTGGGAGGGCGTCATCACCGCCATCGCCAACGGCACCTGCCTCCCCATCCTCGGCCCCGCGCTGCTCGAGCGGCACATCGGCACGCGCCGCGAGCTCGCCGTGCGCCTCGCGCAGCACTTCAAGCGGCCGGTGCCGCGCGGCGAGCACGACCTGCTCGCGCTCGTCGCCCAGCAGCTCGCCGTCACCCAGCCGCGCGAGGTCATCCGCCGGCGCTTGCTGATGCTCATCGGGCAGATGGTGACCGAGCGCTACCGCGGCGTGGCGCCGGCGGAGCTGCTCGCGCCGATGCCCGCGGGCGCGCCGCCGGCCGCCGTGCTGAAGCGGCTGCGCGCGGTGCTCGACTTCGCCACCGAGCGCGCGGGGCCCACGGAGCCGCACCGGCTGCTCGCGCGCCTGGAGATTCCGCTCTACGTGACCGCCAACCACGACGACACGCTCGCCCGCGCGATCGTCCGGGAGCGCGGCGTCGTCCCGGTCAGCGAAGTGCACCGCTGGCGCGAGGCGGACCGCGCCGCCCCGGAGCCGGGCGCGCCGCCGCCGGTGCCGTCGGTGTGGGACGGCAAGGGCGAGTACCGCCCGAGCACGGAGCGGCCGCTCGTCTTCCACTTCTTCGGCAGCGCGGAGTACCAGACGAGCCTCGCGGTGACGCAGGACGACTACGTGGACGCCCTCGTCGCCGCCTCGCGGACGCAGGACCAGACGGTGCCCCAGTCGGTGCGCGCCGCGCTGACGAGCCGCACCCTGATGCTGCTCGGCTTCCAGCTCAACGACTGGAGCTTCCGCGCGCTCTACCGCTTCATCATGAACCAGGAAGGGCGCGGGCTCCTGCGCGACAAGGTGCACGTGGCCGTGCAGGTGGACCCGGACGACAGCGGGTTCGACGACCCCGAGGCCGCCGCGTACTTCGTGAAGCAGTACCTCGGCGAGCACCTCAACGCCGAGAAGGTGGGCATCTACTGGGGGACGGTGGAGGACTTCATGTGCGAGCTCTACCGCCAGCGCGGCGAGGACGCGATGGCCCCGCCCGTGCGCGCGCCGGCGACGAGCCCCGGCGTGGCGGTCCCCGGCCCCGCGGCCGTCACCACCGGCGGAGACTAGGCGATGACACCCAGCGACAGCGACGCGCCGCGCCCCTCGCGCGGGAGCGCGCCGGGCTTGGGCGACGAGCTCCTCGCCAAGGCGATGCACGCCGCGGCCGAGGGGCGCGCGGCGGGCGCGAGCCTCCTGCACGGGAGCACCACGGACGAGCAGGTGGCCGCCCCCCCGCGGCGTAGCTCCGTGCCCACGAAGGCGAACAACCCCTACGTCGGCCCGCGCCCGTTCAAGCCCGGCGAGCTGCTGTACGGCCGGCGGCGCGAGACCGACTCGCTCGTCGACCTGCTGCTGGCCGAGCGGGTGGTGCTGCTGCACTCGCCGTCGGGCGCGGGGAAGACCTCGCTCCTCCAGGCGCAGGTGCTCCCGCGCCTCCAGGCCGAGGGGCTCGACGTGCTCCCGCCGGCGCGCGTCAACTCGCTGTGCGAGGTGCCGCCGGGCGTCGCGTTCAACCGCTACGTCGTGAGCGCGCTGCTCTCGCTCGAGAAGGAGCGGCCGAAGGACGAGCAGCGCGAGGCGTCCGAGCTCGTGGGGATGACGCTCGCGGAGTACCTGTGGAAGCGGCCGCGCGTGTCGCGCGAGGCGCCGGAGGTGGTCATCCTCGACCAGTTCGAGGAGCTGCTCACGGTGGACCCGAGCGACGTCGCGGGGAAGGAGGAGTTCTGCCGCCAGCTCGGCGAGGCGCTCAAGGTGCGCACGCGCTGGGCGATCATCGCGATGCGCGAGGAGTTCATGGGCGCGCTCGCGCCCTACCTGCACCACATCCCGACGTGCCTCGCGCACCGCACGCGCCTCGAGCTGCTGACGCCGGAGACGGCGCGCGAGGCGATCACCCAGCCGGCGGACAAGGCGGGGCGCCGCTTCTCCGCCGAGGCGGTGGAGCGCCTCGTGAAGGACCTCGGCGGCACGGAGGGGGGCGCGTTCGTCGAGCCGGTGCACCTCCAGGTGGTGTGCACGCAGCTGTGGGACCGCGTGCCGGACGGCGTGACGGAGATCAGGCCGGCGGACGTGGAGGGCGTGGGCGGCGTGGACGAGGCGCTCATGGCGTACTTCGCGCACGCCGTCGCGCGCGCCGCCGCCGCCGGCGGCTGCCAGGAGCGCGACGTCCGCGCGTGGGTGGAGGACGAGCTCATCGTGGACCGGCGCCGCGCGCAGGCGCTGACGGGCACCGAGGCGAAGAGCGGCGTGACGCCGGCGGCGGTGAAGACGCTGGAGGACCGGTACGTCCTGCGGCGCGAGGAGCGGCGCGGCGGCGTGTGGCTCGAGCTCGCGCACGACCGGCTCGTGGGCCCCGTGCTCGGCGACAACGCGCGCTGGCGCACGGCCAACCTCGACACGCTGGAACAGTCCGCGATTCGCTGGGCGCGCGAAGGGCGGCCGGACGACCTGCTCGTCTCGCCGCTCGACCCCGAGATCACGGGCGCCATGGTGGCCGCGCTGACCCGCCGCCGGCCGTCGCACAGCGCGCCGGCGGACGCGCAGCTCGCGGCGTTCATGCGGGCGTCGGTGCGGCGCTTCCGGCTCCGCATGCTGGGATTCTTCGGCTTGGTCCTGCTGTTCGTGCTGTCGTGGGCGCTCACGGTGCAGTCGCGCAAGTCGCGCGCGCGGCTGGAGCGGACGAAGCGCGAGCTCGAGACGGTCAAGGAGTCGCTCAAGGTGGTGAACGGGCAGCTCGCGCTGGCCAACAGCGCGAAGAGCGACTCCCTGCGCGACGCCGCGGAGCAGACGCGCGTGCAGCGCGAGGTCGCGACGGGCCGCGCCTTCGCGGTGCCGACCCTCACCCCGCGGCCGGCCCGCGCACCGTCGGGCGCGGCCGCGCCGCCCGTGGACCCGCGCGCCATCGAGCTCCAGCACTTCGGCAAGCAGGGCGACCCGCCCAAGCTCGGCGTCGCGCTCCGCACGCTCGGCTACGACTACCGCCTGCGCTCGGCCCTGGCGGCGGAGGTGCCGACGAACTTCGTCGCCGCCGGGTCGCGCGTGCCGGTGGCGGACCTGCGGCGCATCGCGCTCGCGGTGGCCGACGCGGGCGTGTCGGTGCGCGGCGTCTGCCGGTTCACCACCGACCGGCGAGTCGACGGCGGCGACCGGTCGCTCTCCGTGCAGGTGCTCGGCGTGGACGTGTTCGAGAAGCTGCCCGCGCTCTCGCGCGAGACGCTCGAGGCGATCGGCGGCGCGCGCGCGCTGCCCTGTCCGCAGTAAGGCGCCGGGCGTGCCGCTCGACGGCCACGTGTTCACGGCGCCGGACGGCGCGAAGGGGTTCGACGCCGACGAGACCATCCGCGCCGCGACGGCGGCGGCGTTCCGCGCGCGCGGCTACTCGTTCTGCGTGCGCTACGTGCGGCGCAAGGTGAAGCACGCGCGCGACCTCACGGCGGCGGAGGCGCGGGCGCTCCTCGGCGCGGGGCTCGGCCTCATGGCCGTGCAGCACGTCGAGTCCGAGTCCGCGTGGAGCCCCACGGCGCGGAAGGGCGCGGAGCAAGGGCGCGCGGCGGCCGAGGAGGCGGAGGCGATCGGCATCCCGCCCGGCGTGACGGTGTGGTGCGACCTCGAGGGCGTCGCGACGGCCACGCCGCGGCGCGACGTGATCGACTACTGCAACCGCTGGCACGAGCGCGTCGCGGCCGCGGGCTACCAGCCGGGCCTGTACGTGGGCTGGCACGCGGGGCTGACGCCGCGGCAGCTCTACTACGACCTCCGCTTCACGCACTACTGGGGCGCGTACAACCTGAACGCCGACGAGGCGCCGGTGGTGCGCGGGCTCCAGATGCGCCAGGGCGTGGGCAGGGCGGCCGACCGCGTGCCCGGCCATGACATCACCTTCCAGACCGACCGCGTGCGCCGCGACGCGCTCGGCGGCGCGCCGACGCTGCTGGCGCCGGAGAGCTGGCTGGACTAGGGGCGGCGCTCGGCGGCGCGCAGCACGGCGGTGCTCCCGAAGCGCTCCACGGTGGCGCCGAGGGAGAGCGCGACGACGTCGAGCACGCGCGACGGCGGGTCGGCCTGGTCGAACGTCGCCGTGATGCGGCGCCCGGCGAGCGCGGGGTCGTCCACCTGGAGCTCGAGGCCGTACCACCGGCGCAGGTCCGCCCGCACCTGCTCGAGCGGCACCGCGCGGTAGGAGAGCCGCCCGCGCGCCCACGCGGCGTCGTCCGCGCCCGCGGCACCGCGCGTCACGAGGGGCACCGCGCCCGGTCGCAGCTCGCCGCGGTCGCCGGCGCGCAGCACCACCTCGCTCGCGCTGTTGGGGCCGTCCGCGCCCGCCTCGCGCAGGGCCACCGCGCCCTCGGTCGCCGACACCGCGACGCCGTCGCCGCCGACGCCGTCCGTACGAACGGTGAACACCGTGCCGACGTCGCGCACGAGCGCGCCGCCGGCGCGCACCGTGAACGGCCGCTCGCCGTCGTGCCGCACGGTGAACAGCGCCATCCCGTCGAGCGTGACGGTGCGCGCGCCCTCGCCGTACCCGCGCGCGACGGTGACGCGGCTCCCGGGCGCGAGCACCACGCGCGACCCGTCGGGCAGGCGGACCGAGTCGCGCTGGCCGACGGAAGTCGTCACCGCGCTCCCGGCCGCCGCGAGGCGCGCGCCGTCGGCGTCGTGCATCACGAGCGCGACGCCGATGACCCCCGCCGCCGCCGCCGCGATGCCGAGCCCGCCCCAGGCGGCGCGCCGGCTCACGCGCGCCTGACGACGCTGGAGCGGGATGACGCGCGCCGGCATCTCCGGCCCCCCCTCCTCCGCGCCGCGCCGCGCCTTCAGGCGCGCGAGCGCCGCCTCGACGTCGACCTCCCCGGCCGCTCCCGCCTCGAACGGCAGGCTCGGCTGGATGTCGGCGGTGATGACCGCGTCGAGCTCCCAGAGCATCCGCGCGACCGCGGGGTGCGCCGCGAGCCAGGCCCGCACCGCGCGTGCCTCCGCCTCGGGACTCTCCCCCGCCTGGTAGCGGGCGAGCGCCTCCCAGTCGGGCGCGCTGTCGGGGGCGGGAGGACGGTCGGTCATACCCGGGCAACACGGGAAGCCGCGGCGACGCTACGCCTGGTCGCACGGCGATGGTTCGGAGTATACACACCGGCGTGGACGCGCACGATGCGAGAGCGACTCGCGCCCGGCCGAGAGCCGAGCAGCGCTACGGCGGCGACACCCGCGCCAGCAGCTCCCTGCCCGCCGCATGCTCCGGCGCGACGCGCATGAGCTTCTTCAGCGTCGCGCGCGCCTTGTCCGCCTGCTCGGTGATCGCGTACGCCGCGGCGAGCTCGTAGAGCGACGCGGGGTCGCGCGGGTCCTCGGCCACGTTGGCCTCGAGCGACGGGAGCCACACCGCCGCCTGGTAGGGCACCGTCATCCGGCGGTCCGAGGGCGCGAGCTCGGAGGCGCGGCGCAGCAGGCGCAGGGCGAGCACGCGGTCGCCCTTCCGCAGCGCGAGGATCCCCGCGAGCCGCGCCGTGAACGCCGTCTCGCGGCGCGCCATGGCGAGCTGCGCGTAGCGCAGCGCCTCGTCGTCGCGGCCCTGGAAGGCGGCCGCGCGCGCCGCGTCCACGTACCCCTCCGGCGCGTGGCGGTACTCCTGGGCGAGCGCGAGCGACGCGCGCAGCGCCGTCGCGTAGTCGCCCTCCGCCTGGGCACCCGCGCGGAGCCGCTCCGTCGCCTCGGGCCACGGGAGCTGCCCGAGCACCACCGCGCGCGCGAGGCGCTCGGCCTGCGTGCGCGGGTGGAGCGTGTCCACGGCCGGCGTGCGCTCGCGCCCGCGCGGCCGGAAGGGCCAGCCGGAAAGGAGGCGGTCGGCGCGCAGCGCGCCCGCCGCGGAGTCGAGCGGCGTCGTGGCGACGTCGCCGGCGGGGGGGAGGACGAGCGGCCAGCCCTCCGGCATGCGCGCGGCGTGCAGCGCCTGGTAGAACGCGTCCGCGATGATCTCGTAGCCGCGCAGATTCGGGTGCAGGTGCTCGAGCATCACCGCGCCGCCGACGACGCCGTTGGGCGACGCCGCCGCGAGCGCGCGCTGCGTCTCCACCACGCGCGCGCCGTGGCGCGCGGCCTCCTGGCGGATGATCGCGTTGATCGCCTCGGGCGCGCGGAAGCGCAGGTCGTCGCGCTCCTTGGCCTCCCGGTACGCGCGGCGCGCCGCCGCGGTGTCCCCGCGCGCCTCGGCCGAGCGCGCCATGGCGTAGTAGTCGCTCGCCCACATGCCCGACGCGCGAGCGGGGCGCGCGCCCATGAGGGGCGGCTGGTCGCGCTCGTTGCTCGCCACCGTGCCGATGAACACCGGCACCCCGGCCGCGCGGTAGCGCTCGAGGAGGTCGGCGAGGTTCGCGCGGAACTGCTCGAGCCCGCGCTGGTAGCGCGCGCTGCCTAACGGGACGCGCTGGCCGCCGGCGAGGAGCTCCATGACGGTGCGCGGCGCGGCGCCCTTGCGCGCCGGCGGGCGCCGCAGCCGCGCGACCCCGGCCGCCAGGAGCTGCGCGAGCCGCGAGCGGCGGACGAGCAGCGACGCGCGCGCGGCCGTCCGCCCGCCGAGCGCCGTCGTCGACGCGGCGCCGAGGGCGCCGTAGTACTCGTTGTGGCCGGTGTAGATCAGCACCGCGTCCGGACGCTGCGCGATGATCTCGTGCGCCTGGTCGAGGAGCGCGTACGAGTTGATGGCGGTGAACGCCGTGTTCACCACCTCGATCTCGCGCCCGGGGAACGTGGCCGCCAGCCGCTCGGCCAGCATGCGCGACGGCATCGCGCCATGCCCGTAGGGGAAGCCCTGCGCGGACGACTCGCCCTGGAAGAAGGCGCGGAAGCCGCGGCGCGGCCTGGCCGCGCGGAACAGCTCGAGCTCCGGCGTCGGCACGAACGGCCCGGAGAACCAGCGGCGCGCGACGTCGGGGTTGATGGCGAGCCACCCCGGGTGCCCGCGGTGCGGCGTGAACAGCGGGTACGAGCTCCCGTACCCCCCGAGCCGCAGCGCGCCCTCGGCCGCCAGCAGGAGCAGCCAGGGGAGGAGGAGCGCGACGGCGAGGAACAGGCGGCGCCGCGCGGGCGGCAGCGCGGGGGTGCGGCTGGGCATCGAGGGGAGACGACGGGCGAGAGCAGGAGGTTACCACGGCGCTGACGAGGTCGCGACGGGGGTGTAGTTTGTGCGCGTGCTCACGACCTCCCACCCTCGGCCCTCGGCCGAGAGCTTCGTGCGCGGCACGCTCGTCATCACGAGCCTGGTTGCCTCTCTGCTCCAGGGGCAATCCGCCACGCGCCGGGAGCTCCGCTGGGGCGGCGACGCCGAGGGCGGAGCCCCCTTCGTCGAGGCCGACCCGGCCGATCCGTCGCGGGTGCGCGGGTTCGACGTGGAGGTCGCCGAGATGCTCGCGCGCGGGCTCGGGCGCGAGCCGCGCTTCGTGCAGGCCGCGTACGCGAACATCCCGCAGTCGGTGGAGCGCGGCGACTTCGAGGTCGGGCTCTCGGGGATCGAGGACCGGCCGGAGCTGCGCGGGCGGCACGCCCTCTCCGTCCCGTACTACGAGTTCCGCGAGGTGCTCGCGGTGCGGCCGGCCGACGCGGCCCGCTACCGCCGGCTGGCCGACCTCGCCGGGCGCCGCGTCGCCACCCTCGGCGGCACCGTGGCGTACGAGATCCTCGTGCGCGAGCAGCGGCGCGCGGGGCTCGTGCCCGTCTCGTACGACGACGACGTGCACCCGTACGACGACCTCGTCGCCGGCCGCGTGGACGCCGTGCTCCTCGACGACGTGCTCGCCGCGCGCTCGCTGCGCCGCATGGGCGGCTTCGTGGTGCAGCCGGACCCCGTGGCGACGAACCACTACGTGGCCGTCTTCGCGAGCACGAACACGGCGCTGCGCGACTCCGCGAACGCCATCCTCCGCGCCCGCATGCGCGACGGCTCGCTCGAGCGCACGTTCCGCCGGTGGGACGTGTGGAACGAGGCGCAGCTGCGGCTGTACGCGCGCGTTCTCGCCGACAGTGCTCTCGGCCGCGGGACGGCAGCCGAGAGCCGCGTGCTGAGAGGCCTCGGCAGCGTGGGGGCCTACGCGCCCGCCCTCCTCCGCGCCGCCGGCGTCACGGTCCTCCTCACGCTGCTCGCCATGGCGCTCGCGGTCGGCGTCGGCGTCGCCATCGCGGCGGGGCGCGTGTACGGCGGGCGCGCGGCGCGCGTGCTGCTCGGCGGCTACGTCGAGGTCGTGCGCGGCACGCCCGTGCTGCTCCAGCTCTTCGTGCTCTACTACGGCCTCTCGGGCGTCGTGCGCCTCCCCGCGTTTCTCGCCGCGGTGCTCGGCCTCGGGTTGAACTACGCCGCGTACGAGTCGGAGATCTACCGCGCCGCGCTCGAGGCCATCCCGCGCGCGCAGCTCGAGGCGGCGCGCACGCTCGGGCTCTCCGAGCGGCAGGTGCTGCGCCTCGTGCGCGGCCCGCAGGCGCTGCGCCTGGCACTCGCCCCGATGACGAACGACTTCGTCGCGCTGCTGAAGGACTCGTCGCTCGTCTCGGTGATCACCGTGGTGGAGCTCACGAAGCAGACGGCGATCTACGCGACCAACGTCGGGAGCTGGGTGGTGCCGGGCGCGCTCTGCGCCCTCGCCTACCTCGCGCTCTCGCTCCCGCTCTCACGCCTCGCGCGCCGCCTGGAGCGGAGCTGGAGCCACGCGTGAGGCGCCGCGCGTGAGCGGGCAGCTCGCCATCCGCGGCCTCCGCGTGCGTCGCGCCGAGCGCGAGATCCTCCGCGGCGTGGACCTCGACGTCGCGCCGGGCGAGGTCTGCGCGCTCATGGGCGTGAGCGGCGCGGGCAAGTCCACCGTCCTCCGCGCCGTCGTCGCGCTCCAGCCGTTCGACGAGGGGAGCGTGCGCGTGGGCGACGTGGCGCTCCGCCCCGGCCCGGTGCCGCCGGAGCGCGCGCTGCGCGCCCTGCGTCGCGCGGCGGGGATGGTCTTCCAGGCGCACTCGCTGTTCGACCACCTCACGGCGCTCGAGAACGTCACCCTCGCACCCGTGCACGCGCTCGGGTGGCCACGCGAGCGCGCCGACGCCGAGGCGATGCGCCTGCTCGAGGAGCTCGGCGTGTCGCACCGCGCGCACGCCTACCCGCGCCAGCTCTCCGGCGGCGAGCAGCAGCGCGTCGCCATCGCCCGCTCCCTCGCGCCGGGGCCGATGCTCCTCCTCATGGACGAGCCCACGAGCGCCCTCGACCCGGCCCGCCGCGGCGCCCTCGGCGACACGCTGCGCGCGCTCGCCCAGCAGGGCCGCGGCCTCCTCGTCTCGACGCACGACGTGGACTTCGCGCACGACTTCGCGGACCGGGTGCTGGTGCTCGCGGACGGGATGCTCGCGGAGGAGGGGCCGGCGCGTGAGATCCTCGAGCGACCGAAGCACGCGGCGACGAGGGCGTTGCTGAGGGGAGAGGGGTGAGGCTGCGGGCTGCGGGCTGCGGGCTGCGGGCTGCGGGCTGCGGGCTGCGGGCTGCGGGCTGCGGGCTGCGGGCTGCGCGGATGATCGCTGCAGCGGTGTGGTTGCACCATGAACCGCGCTGGCCTACATCCTCCAAGCATGCTCGCTGACGTTACGGCCCAGTCTCGCCAGGACCCGCTCTTCCGCATGGCGGCATACCAGCTGGCGACCGAGGCGCTGGCGGCAGCCGCTGACGACGCGATCGCTCTGCTGCGCCGATCCCCGGGGCGTGCGGTCGCCGACCAGCTGTACCGGGCCGTAGGCTCCGTCGGAGCAAACATCGCCGAAGGATACAGCCGTAGCTCCGGACGGGATCGCGTCCGCCTCTTCGAGTATGCGCTCGGCTCGGCACGCGAGAGTCTCCACTGGTACAGAGCCGCGGCCCCGTTTCTCGACCCACATCGGATCGAGCAGCAAGACGAGAGGCTCTCGCGCGTACGACGCATTCTGCTCACCGCGATCCCACAGGAGCGCAACCGCACGATCCGTCCGGATACGGAGCGGTAGAGTCCGCAGCCCGCAGCCCGCAGCCCGCAGCCGTCAGCCCGCAGCCGTCACCCCGGCACCGCTTCCGCCTCCGGAACGTCCGCCGAGTGCACCACGCGTCCGCCCTCGACGAACGCGTTCTCGCTCCGCGCCACCACCACCGTCGCCACCGCGTTGCCGATCACGTTCGTGATCGCGCGCGCCTCGCTCATGAAGCGGTCCACGCCGAGCAGCAGCGCGAGCCCCTCCACCGGCACCGCCTTCGTCGCCGCCAGCGTCCCCGCGAGTACGATGAAGCCCGACCCCGTCACCCCCGCCGCGCCCTTCGACGTCACCATGAGGATGCCGAGCAGCGAGAGCTGCTGCGCGAGCGACAGGTCCACGCGGTACGCCTGCGCGATGAACAGCGCGGCCATGGAGAGGTAGATCGACGTCCCGTCGAGGTTGAACGAGTAGCCCGCCGGGATCACGAGCCCCACGACGCTCCGGTCGCACCCGAAGCGCTCCATCTTCACGAGCATGCGCGGCAGCGCCGCCTCGGAGCTCGACGTGCCGAGGACGATGAGGATCTCCTCCTTGATGTGCTTGAGGAGCCGCCAGAGCGAGAACCCCGACAGGCGCGCGATGACGTTCAGGACGATGAAGATGAACAGCGCCATCGTCAGGTACACGTCGCCCATGAGGCGCGCGAGGGGCAGGAGCGCGCGGAGCCCGAACGTGCCGATCGTGTACGCCATCGCCCCGAACGCGCCCAGGGGCGCGACGCGCATGATGAGCGCGGTGAGGCGGAAGAAGACGTGCGACAGGCGCTCCAGGCCGACGAGCAGCGGCCGCCCCGGCTCGCCGAGCCCGAGCAGCGCGACGCCGAACAGCACGGCGAAGAACACGATCTGGAGGATCTCGCCGTTCGCGAACGCCCCGACGATGCTCGCGGGCACCGCGTGGGTGAGAATCTCGACGAACCCCACCGCCTCGCTCGCCTTCGTGTAGCGCGAGACGTCCGCGCCCGCCGCGCGCGAGACGTCGATCCCCGCGCCGGGACGCGTGAGGTTCACCACCGCGAGCCCGATGGCGAGCGCGAAGGTCGTGACGACCTCGAAGTAGAGGAACGCCTTGCCCCCGACGCGCCCGACCTTCTTCAGGTCCTGCATGCTCGCGATGCCGAGCACGATCGTGAGGAAGATGATCGGCGCGATGATCATCTTCACGAGGTTCACGAACGTGTCCCCCACCGGCTTCATCGCGCGCCCCCACTGCGGGGCGACCGCGCCGAGGAGGATGCCGAGCGTGATCGCGACGAGGACCTGGACGGTGAGGTTGCGACGCAGGCGCGCGCGGAGCGTGGCCGGGGGCAGGACCTCGGGCGTGGCGTGCATGGCAGGAAATAGGAAACGGGAAACGGGAAATAGGGAGTGCCGAGGACGCGCCTATCTCCTGTTTCCTATTTCCGGCTTCCTGCTTCCTGCTTCCCGTCTCCTGCTTCCCGTCCCTTCTCCCTGCGCTCGGCTCTTCGCCGCTCCGCTCGCCGCCGCATTGCGCCGGTGCGGAACCGTGCCATGCGCACCGTCACGATGGCCAGCACGACGACCGCCCCGAACGCCATCGGCAGGAGGAGCGCACGCCAGAACCGGTCGTCGATCTGCGCGCGAAGGAGGAACATCCCCGCCGCGAGCGCGGCCCACGCCAGGAAGAGCCGCGCGACGCGACCGCGGACGCGGTCCGCGCCCTCCGAGGGCTCGGGACGCTCCTCGGCGGAGGGGGCCTGCGTCGGCCGGTCTGGTTGCAACGTTCGGGGGTCACGGGTGAGCGGCACGCCCGAATGGTGCGGCGCGGCGCGGCTCCCGTCCACCACCCGCGCGCGCTGCGACTGGCCGGCCCACCGCGCGTGGGTCGACCGACCCAATCTGGTGCGACGTGCCGGGCCCGTTCCGGATCCCGGTCTCATCCTGTCAGAATGCTCCCGCGGTCCTCCGCGCCTCCGCGGGAGCTCTCGTGGCTCAGTCCGCGCGCAACGCCACCAGCGGATCCACCCGCGCCGCCTTTCGTGCCGGGAGCCAGTTCGCGGCGAGCGCGGCGGCGCCGAGGACCGTGGCGACGCCGAGGAGCGTCGCGGCGTCCGTGGGGCTCACGCCGTACAGGAGGCCCGCGATGAGGCGCGAGAGCACGAGCGCGCCGGCGAGCCCCGCGGCCATCCCCACCGCGGCCACCCGCATCCCCTGTCCCACGACCATGCGCACGATGCCGCGCGGCTGCGCGCCGAGCGCGATGCGCACGCCGACTTCCCTCGTGCGCTGCGCGACGAGGTAGCTCGTCACCCCGTACACGCCGACGACGCCGAGCACGAGCGCCAGCAGCGCGAACGTGCCGAGCAGCGCCATGGTGAAGCGGCGCTGCGCCACGCGCTCGCCGAGCATCTGCTCCATCGTCTCGACCTCGTAGACCGGCTGCTCCGGGTCGAGCGCGTGGACCGCCGCGCGCAGCGCGCCGGCGAGCGCGCCCGGGTCGCGGTCGGTGCGGAGCACGAGCGTCAGCGAGCCCGTGGCGGCCTGCGCGTGCGGGAGGAACGTGTCGTAGCGCACCGGCTCGTCGAGCCCCGTGCGTCGCACGTCGCCGACGACGCCGACGATCGTCGTCCACGGCGAATTGTTGGAGTCGCCCGTGCCATACCGGAAGCGCTTGCCGACCGCGTCCTCGCCGGGCCAGAAGCGGCGCGCCATGCTCTCGTTGATGATCGCGACCTGCGACTGCGCGGACGTGTCGCGGTCCGCCGCGGTGAACGCGCGGCCGCGCCGGAGCGGGATCCCCATGACCTGGAAGTACTCCGGCGTCACGACGTCGACGGGCACCTCGACGCGCACGTCCGTCGGGTTCGGCGCGCGCCCCTCGATGGTGAAGGTCGTGGAGTTCGGCGTCTTGCTCAGGAGGATCGACGTCGTTCCCGCGACGCCCTTCACCTCCGGCCGCGCGCGCAGCCGGTCCGTGAGCGCCTGGAAGAAGGCGAGGCGCTGCGCGGCGTCGCGGTACTTCGCCTGCGGGAGCGAGACGCGCGCGGTGAGCACGCCCTCCGGCCTCAGCCCGAGCTGGACGCGCTGCAGCTCGGCGAAGCTGCGCAGGAGCAGCCCCGCGCCCGTGAGCAGCACGACGACGAGCGCGAGCTGCGAGGCGACGAGGAGATGGCGCATGCGGTGGCCGCGCTGCCCCGCGGTGCCGCCCCGGCCGCCCTCGCGCAGGGCGCCGGTGAGGTCGGGGCGCGACGTCTGGAGCGCCGGCGCGAGCCCGAAGAGGAGCCCGGTCACCAGGGCCGTCGCCGTGCTGACGCCGAGCACGAGCGCGTCGAGCCGCACCTCGCCGATGCGCGGCAGGTCCGGCGGCGCGAGGGCCACGAGCGCGCGCAGCCCCGCCCACGCGAGCGCGACGCCGAGCAGGCCGCCCACCACCGCGAGCAGGAGGCTCTCGGTGAGGAGCTGCTGCACCAGGCGGCTGCGGCTCGCTCCCAGCGCGAGGCGCACACTCACCTCGCGCTCGCGCACGGCGGCGCGCGAGAGCATGAGGTTCGCGACGTTGGCACAGCAGACGAGCAGCACCGCGGCGACGGCGCCGAGCATCACCCAGAGCGCGGTGCGGAGCGAGCCGCCGACGACCTGCCGGGGCAGCGGAACGAGGTTGAGCCCGAAGTCCGCGAGGGCGCGCGGGTACTGCTGCTGGAGCCGCTTCCAGATCGTGCCGAGGTCCGCCCGCGCGCGCTCGAAGGTGACGCCGGGGGCGAGTCGGCCGATCACCCAGTAGCCGAAGGAGCTGCGCGCCTGCTGCGCCTCCGGCGAGACCGTGAGCGGCACCCACACGTCGGTGTCCTTGTCCGGGAAGGCGAACGACCTGGGCATGACGCCGATGACGGTGCGCTCGCGGCCGTTGAGGCGGATGGTGCGCCCGACGGCGCGCGGGTCGGCGGCGAAGAGGCGCGTCCACAGCCCGTGGCTGATCACGGCGACCTTGTCGTTCCCCTCCGTCGTCTCCCTGGCTTCGTAGGCGCGGCCGATCGCCGGGGGCGTGCGGAGGACGGCGAAGAGGTCGGGCGTGGAGACGGCGGCGCGCACGCGCTGCGGATCGCACGCGCCGTCGACGCACCCGCCGGTGAGGTTGAAGCCCGCCGGGTAGTACGCCGACATCTCGGCGAACGCCGCCTTCCCCTGGTCGCGCAGGTCGGCGTAGTTCGCGTAGGAGTGGATGTCCTCGTGCATGTTCTGCGGCACGTTGTCCATCCAGACCATCACGATGCGGTCGGCGTCGGGATACGGCAGCGGGCGCAGCACGATGGCGTTGACCACGGAGAAGATGGCCGTGGTGGCGCCGATGCCGAGGGCGAGCGTGAGCGCCGCGACGAACGCGAAGCCGGGGGCGCGGCGCAGGCTGCGGAGCGCGAAGCGGAGGTCCTGGAGCAGGTCGGACATGTACTCTCTCCTCTGGCGGCCGCGCTCGCGGCGGTGGTCGTGCGACTCGAGCGCGCTGCGCACGCGCTCGACGTTCCCGAAGCGCTCGCGGGCGGCGCGGCGGGCCGCGTCGGCGGGCATCCCGCGCGCCTCGAAGTCGCGCTGGAGCATCTCGAGGTGGAACTGCAGCTCGTCGTCCACGTCGGCGCCGACGTTCTGGCCCCAGAAGCGGAGGTAGCGGCGCCAGGCGGGAGTCTTCTCAGCGGTCATGGTCGCGTCTCATCGGACTCTCGGCCCTCCGCCCTCGGCCCTTCATCCAATCGCCGGCGCCGCGCGCAGCACGCTCGACACCGCCGCGGCGTGCCTGAGCCACGCGCGTCCCTCGGCCCGCACGTGCTCGCGGCCGGCGGGGGAGATCGTGTAGAAGCGGGCGCGCCGGTTGTTCTCGGACAGGCCCCACTCGGAGGTCACCCACCCGCGGTCCTCGATGCGCCGGAGCGCCGGGTAGAGCGAGCCTTCCTCGATGCGGAGCGCGTCACCCGTGGTGGACTCGATCCAGCGCGCGATGCCGTAGCCGTGCGCCGGGCGGCCGTTGAGCAGGGCCTTGAGGATGAGGAGCGCGAGCGTCCCCTGGAGGAGGTCCGCCTGGCCGTCGGACATGGTATTTCCCTGGCAAGACTATGGGGCGCGGCGCGGCCGCTCCCGTGGCAAGACTATGGGAAGCCCAGTGTACGGTGGCCGCCGGCCGGACGGCAAGAGCGGCCACAAACCCCGAACAACCTTGCCTGCGCCGCGCGCGCTGTCGGGCGTCGCCGACGCGGACCCTCGGTCCGATGCGGGACCGGCTCTTGCCGAGCCTGCGAAGCATGACCGCGACGCAGACGCCCGACCGGCTGCCGCAGGAGCAGCCGCCCGAGTCCCGCGCCGTCCCCGCCGCACCCGGCGCCGGCTCGCCGCGCGCGCCCGGCCTCGTCCAGCGCTTTCGCGAGACGCCGAAGCTCGTCTGGGCGGCGCTGGACAAGTTCTTCGGCGACGGCTGCCCCACCATGGCCGCCGCCCTCTCGTTCTACACCTTCTTCTCGCTCCCCGCGCTGCTCGCGCTCGTGCTGCTCCTCGTCGGCGTCGTCGCCGACCCGGCGGAGGTGCAGCGCGGCATCGTCACGGAGGTGGGCGGCCTCATCGGACGCTCGGCCGCCGACCAGGTGCGGACGATCATCGGCAACGCGAGCCGCACGGTCGGCGACGCGTCGCTCACCGCGCTGCTCGGCTTCCTCGCCGTGCTGTCCGGCGCGACGACGGCGTTCGCGCAGCTCCAGGCGGCGCTGAACAAGGCGTGGGGCGTGAAGCCCGACCCGCGCCGGGGACAGGTCCGCAACTTCCTCCTGAAGCGCATCTTCTCGTTCGGCGTCGTGGTGACGGTGGCGTTCCTGCTGCTCGTCTCGCTCGCGCTGAGCGCGTTCCTCGCCGCGCTCGGGAGTCGCCTGATGAGCGGCTGGGGGCTGCCCGCCGCCATCCTCGCCACGTTCGACGCGCTGATCTCCTACGCCGTCGTCGCCGGGCTCTTCGCGGTGATGTTCAAGTTCCTCCCCGACGCCAACGTCGGCTGGCGCGACGTCCGCGCCGGCTCGCTCGGCACCGCGCTCCTCTTCGTGCTCGGCAAGTGGGTGATCGGCCTCTACCTCGGCGGCGTCGACCCGGGAAGCGCGTACGGCGCCGCGGGCTCGCTCGCCGTCGTGCTGATCTGGGTCTACTACACGTCACAGATCATCTTGATGGGGCGGAGGTCACCCACAGTTACGCGAAGCGCAACGGCTCTTTGAAGCGCCGCG
>JBJMNJ010000147.1:0-3223 GCA_045804325.1 Gemmatimonadaceae bacterium | reverse complement strand
GCCGCTGAGGATCACGGTCACGATCTCCGTGGTGGCGGGCGCGACCACCGGCATGCCGATCATCATCGCCTCGCACGCCGCGAGCCCCCAGCTGGTGTAGCGGCACGGGTGGAAGTAGAAGCGGTAGCGGGAGATGAAGGCCGGCACGTCGACGTTGCGCACCTCTCCGAGGCCGCCCTCGACTTCCGAGTCCATGCCGATCAGCGCGAGCGGGACCTCCGCGCGGAGCCTGCGATACACGTCGAGCCCCAGGCGGCGGCCACGCTGGCGCAGGTTGTTCACCACCGCGATGCCCTCGGCGCGCTCGCCGCTGTAGCGCACGCCCTTCGGCACGACGACACCGTGCTCGACCACGTGCGTGGGCGCCTCGCCGTTGTCCCACATGAGCGCGTTGTAGTGGGTGACGTGGACCACGTGCACCCGGGCGTCCTG
The DNA here is from genome assembly GCA_045804325.1 of Gemmatimonadaceae bacterium. Taxonomy (GTDB): domain Bacteria; phylum Gemmatimonadota; class Gemmatimonadetes; order Gemmatimonadales; family Gemmatimonadaceae; genus JBJMNJ01. The sequence goes on along the minus strand of JBJMNJ010000147.1, from coordinate 2,791 downwards.
CACGACATGCCGCGTGTCGGTGGGATGCTCGCGCGGGGGATCGTGCTCGAGGTAGACGCGCGGGATGTGCCGGTGGCGCGGGCCGAGGAGCTCGTGCTGGTCGGTGGTGTAGTGCGCCTGCGACTGGAAAAGGATGCAGTCGAAGTCGGCGAGGTCAAGGTCGGAGACCGGCATGTCGTGCACGTTCGGGCCCCAGGGAAGCGTTCCCGAGCGGCCGCTGTAGCCCGCCGGACGGCCCGGCTTCGAGACCACGTACCACTCGTGCGGAACCTGCGAGAGGTAGTAGAGGTAGTTGCCGTGGACATGCCAGGTGAGGATGCGAAGCCGGCTAGGCGGCATCGGGAAGCCTTTCCGCGAGGAAAGCCCGCGCGCGTACGAGCACCTCCGGCACGCCGACGCCCAAGGCGCAGCCGTGCCCGACGGGACACGTCTCGTGCGCGCACGGGCGGCACGGCATGTCGCGCCACACCACGGCATGGCGGGTGGGGTCCAGCGGAGCCCAGCGGTTCACGTCGCTGCCGCTCGCCACGACGACGCTCTTCGCGCCCACGGCGGCCGCGACATGCGAGATGCCGGTGTCGTTGCAGACCAGCAGCGCGCTCTCGCGCAGCATCGCCGCGAGCGAGCCCAGCGTGGTGCGGCCCGTGAGGTCCACGGTCCCCGGGAGCCCGGACGCCACGGCGGCGGTGAGCCCGGCTTCGCCCGGCGATCCCGTGACGACGACGCGCCAGCCGTTCGCGGCGAGCGCGCGGCCCACCGCCACGAAGCGCTCCACCGGCCACCGGCGCGACCTCATGCGCGCGCCGGGGTGGATGCACACGAAGCCGCCCGCGACGAGGCCGTGCTCCGTGGCAAGCGCACGCCAGCCCGCGTGGTCGGCGTCCTCGAGCGGCATCTCGAGGTGGTCGCCCTGCAGCGGCACGCCGAGGAATGCCATGAGACTCAGGTAGCGGTGCGGCTCGCGTTGGCTGTCGGGCCACGGGATGAAGCCCGGGCGCGGCTGCGACCCGCGGGCGCGGAAGCCCGCCATGCGCCCTGCGCCCATGAGCGCCACGATGCGGTTGGTGATCGCGCCGTCGCCGTGCATCTGGAGGGCCACGTCGAAGCGACGCTCGCGCGCGGCGTTGAGGCAGTCGAGCAAACCCTCCACCGGCCCCTCCTGCTCGGGGTTGCCCGGATAGCCCGGCAGGGCGATGAAGTCGTCCACGAGATGGCGGTAGCGCGCGACGAAGTCCGCGGCCCACGGCAGGCCTACAAGAGTGATGTCGGCCTGCGGGAGGAAGGCGCGCAGCGCGCGCAGCGCCGGCACAGCGCACAGCATGTCGCCCAGCTGCAGGGCGCGGAAGACGGCGACGCGCGCCGGCCGCGGCGACCAGATGTCGGCGTTCACAGGAAGACCACGCGATAGCGGAACGCGCCGGCGAGCCGCCAGTACACCGCCACCAGGGGGATTACGATCGAGGTGGCCACGAGGCCCGCGACGTGGCTGGGCGCGAGCGACGTGCCTTTCATCCGCCGCACGAGGAAGAGGCCGGTGAAGAGCGCCCACGCGGCGAAGCCGGCAAGCGCGAGCGCCGGCGCGCGCAGGACGGCGCCCGCCGCGAGCGTCACCAGGGCCAGCACGATGCCGTAATAGTCGAGCGGGGGCAGCCGGCGGATGCGTTCGCGGTACAGGCGCGGATGCTTCTTGTAGAGCAGCGCGTCGAAGGCGATCTTGCGGTGCTGCCGAATGCCGTCGGTCCAGTCGTCCACCGGACGCACGGGGTGCTCCACCGCCGCCTCGGGGGCGCAGGCCACGCGGCCCGGCAGCGCCAGGAGCGAGAAGTGCAGGTCGGAGTCCTCGCGCCACGCCGCGGTGAAGCGCTCGTCGAAGCCGCCGACGGCGGCGAGCGCATCGCGGCGCACGAAGCAGTTGGCGGTCACGAACTCGCAGCGCTCCATGCGCGCGATGTCGCGCTCGTGGTCGGTGGGCGCGCGGTCGGCGGGCAGCGGCACCACGACCCGCCCCGCTGCCGCGACCACGTCCGGCTCCATCGCGCGCAACCCTGCCGAGAGCCAGTCGGCGTGCGGCACGGTGTCGTCGTCGGTGAACGCGATGACCTCGCCCTCGGCCGCCTCCCAGCCGCGGTTGCGCGCGCCCGCCGGCCCCTGGGTGCCGGTGACCGGCACGTAGAGCATCATCGGGCGCCCGCGACAGCGCGCGGCCCAGCGCTCGACCTGCCCCCGGGTCGCAGCCTCGGGACCGTCGTCCACCACGATGATCTCGTAGCCGGCGGGGTCGAGATCCTGGTCCGCGAGCGCCTCCAGGCAGCGCTCGAGCAGCTCGGGGCGCCGGTAGGTGGGGACGACGACCGATACGGCGAGCCTCATGCGCGGGCCTTTTCCACGAGATAGGAGCCGATCACGAGCGCGTCCAGGGGCGAGGTCCAGAAGCACTCGATCGCGTCGCGCGGCGAGCAGACGATCGGCTCGCCGCGCGTGTTGAACGAGGTGTTGACCAGCACCGGGACGCCGGTCCGGGCCTGGAATGCCTGGAGCAGCTCGTAATACAGTGGATTCTGGGCCCGATTCACCGTCTGGATCCGCGCGGTGCCGTCGGTGTGCCGGACGGCCGGGATGCGGTCGGCCTTATCCGGGCGGACGTCGTGGATGAAGAGCATGAACGGCGAGGGGCCGGCGTTCTCGAACCACTCGGCCGCCGCCTCCTCCAGCACGACGGGGGCGACCGGGCGGAAGTCCTCGCGGTCCTTGATCTCGTTGAGGCGGTCCTGCATCTCCGCGTGGATCGGCG
>JBJMNJ010000146.1:0-14168 GCA_045804325.1 Gemmatimonadaceae bacterium | reverse complement strand
CCCTCCTCGCCCGAGCCGACGGTGCGCCCATCGCGGGCGACATCTTCCTCACGCACGCGCACTGGGACCACATCCAGGGGCTCCCGTTCTTCGCGCCGATCTTCCAGCGCGGCAACCAGTTCATGATCTGGGGCTTCAAGTCGCTCGAGACGAGCATCGACCGGGTGGTGCGGGATCAGATGTCTCCCGTGGTCTTCCCGGTGAGCTTCGAGCAGCTGGATGCGGCGATCGACTTCCGCGAGCTCGCGGAGGGCGAGGAGTGCGAGGGCGAGGGGTTCCGCGTGCGGGCCATGCAGGTGCGGCATCCCGGCGGGGCGCTGGGGTATCGCTTCAGCGACCGAAACGGTGCCGACGGGGCGCTCGTCTACATCTCGGACAACGAGCTGAATCCGAGCGCCCGGTACGACGGCATCGCCGACGGATGGCGCGACGCGCTGGTGGAGTTCATCCGCGGCGCGTCCGTGCTCGTGCACGACACGACGTACACCGACGAGGAGTACGACAGCCACCGCGGGTGGGGGCACTCGACCTACCAGGAGGCGGTGCACCTGGCGATGGACGCGGGAGTCCAGACGCTCGTGCTCTTCCACCACGAGCCGGAGCGGACGGACGAGCAGGTGGATCGGTGCGTGGCCCACTGCCACGCCCTGGTGAAGGGCCGCGGCGGCAGGCTGCGCGTCGTGGCGGCCGCGGAAGGGCTGACGATGACGGTGTAGGTATCTCGGGTCTCTGGAGGAGACTATGCTCGCGCACAGGAAGCTCGTCACCGCCGCCGCCCTCGCGGCCCTCGCCGCCGGCACCGCGCCGGCCGCCCGGGCGCAGGACGCCGCGGACACCCGGCCGACCGTCTTCGTGAGCTACTTCACGAACGGCGCGATCGGGAAGAACAACGAGGAGCTCCGGCCCCTCGCGAAGGGCCTCGCCGACATGCTCATCACCGAGCTCCAGGCGAACCCGAACATCCGCGTCGTGGAGCGCACGCAGATCGAGGAGCTGTTCCGCGAGCAGAACCTCAGCGCCGGCGACCGCGTGGACCCGTCCACCGCCATCGCGATGGGCAAGACGCTCGGCGCGCACCACATGATCACCGGCGTGTACGTCACGGACGGCAAGGGGCGCATGCGCCTCGACCTCCGCGCCGTCGACGTCGCGACGTCGCGCGTCGAGTACACGACGTCGGTGACGAAGACGCCCGACGACCTGCTCGACATGGTCGCGCAGCTCGCGTCGAACACGAACAAGGGGATGAAGCTCCCCGCCATCACGGCCGCGCCGCGCCGCACCGGCAGCAGCGACGGCGCGACGGGCGCGAAGCCGGACCTCGGCGTGAGCAAGGACGCCCCGGAGGCGCGCGTCGCCAAGGCGGAGGCGAAGCCGAAGAAGGTGCCGTTCGAGGCCGTGCTCCTGTACTCGAAGGGGCTCGCCGCGGCGGACAAGGGGAACCGCCAGGAGGCCGTCGAGCTCTATCGCCGCGCGCTCGACAAGTTCCCGGGCTACCCGGCGCCCAAGAAGGAGCTCGACCGGCTCGAGAAGGCGGGCAACTGAGCTCGGTACGGGCGCGTACGTAGTACGTCGCGCGGACGCCGCCGGTGACCCCCTGGTCACCGGCGGCGTCCTCAATTGCAGGCCCGTCATAGGCCGTCGCGACCGATCGACGCCACCACACCGGGAGTTCGATCCGACCCAGGTGAAGCCACTCCTCATCGCCCCGCACGGGCGAGCGCTCCGCGCCGCACCCTTCGGCCGCCGAGAAGACGACGTGGAGCTCCGCCGCGCGCCCGCCGTCCCCACGGCGGGCGCGATCGACCCGGCGCGCCCGACGGTCGTGCTGCTCGACCGCACGCTCCTCCAGAGCGTCGGCGCGGACCGCGTGCGGCTCGCGGACGTGGCACGCGTCGCCGCGCTCGTGGGCATCGGCGACCCGGACGACCTCGAGCCGCCCGAGGACTTCCCCACCGATCTCCTCACGAGCTACATCCCCGGCAACGCCGCGATCGGGACGACGATCGCGCTCCTGCGCGGCGCGTTCCGCCACGCGGCGAGCCTCGTGGCCGAGCGGGCGGCGCGCGACGCGGAGCGCCGGCGGCACGACGAGCTCACGGAGCTCACGCGCGTCGGCGTCGCGCTCTCGACGGAGCGCGACCTGCTGACGGTGCTCGAGCTCATTCTCACGCAGTCGCGTCGCATCTCGGCGAGCGACGCCGGCTCGGTGTACCTCGTGGAGCGCGACGAGGAGGGGCACCCGCGCAACCTCCGCTTCAAGCTCGCGCAGAACTCGTCCATCCCGAACATCCCGCTCCAGGAGTACACCGTCCCGATCGACCACGGGAGCCTCGCGGGCTACGCGGCCGCGACGGGCGAGCCGCTCGTGATCGCCGACGTGTACCTCCTGCCGGACGACGTCGAGTACGGCTTCAACCGGGCGATCGACGAGAAGTTCGGCTACCGCACGAAGTCGATGCTCGTGATCCCGATGATGACGCACCGGGCCGAGGTCGTCGGCGTGCTGCAGCTCCTCAACCGCAAGCGCACGGGCGGCGCGCTGCTCACCTCGCCCGAGGTCACGGAGCGCGAGGTGCTGACGTACGACCAGCGCTCGGTGGAGCTCGTGTCGGCGCTCGCGTCGCAGGCCGCCGTCTCGGTGGAGAACGCGCGCCTCTACGAGGACATCGAGCGGCTGTTCGAGGGGTTCGTCACGGCGGCGGTGACGGCCATCGAGTCGCGAGACCCGACGACGAGCGGCCACTCGGGGCGCGTGGCCACGCTCACGGTGGGGCTCGCCGAGGCGATCGACCGCGGCGGCACGGGCCCGTACCGCAACCTGCGCTTCACGCGCGAGCAGCTGCGCGAGATCCGCTACGCCGGCCTGCTGCACGACTTCGGCAAGGTGGGCGTGCGCGAGCAGGTGCTCGTGAAGGAGAAGAAGCTCTACCCCGCCGACCTCGAGGTCATCCGCCACCGCTTCGGGTACCTGCTCCAGGCGGCGGAGCTGCAGTTCGAGCGCGAGCGCGCGGCGTACCTGCTCGAGCACGGCCCGTCGCGATTCCCCGAGGCGGAGCGCGCGATGCGCGCCACGCTCGCGCGCCGGCGCGAGGAGCTGCGGCGCTTCATGGACGCCGTGATGAGCGCGAACGAGCCGTCCGTGATGCCCGAGGGGCAGTTCGAGGACCTCGCGCGCGTGACGCGCGAGGTCTACACCGACGTGGAGGGGAACAGGCGCCCCCTGATCACGCCCGAGGAGTTCCGCTTCCTCTCGATCCGCCGCGGGAACCTCGACGACGACGAGCGCCGCGAGATCGAGTCGCACGTCACGCACACGTACCGGTTCCTCGAGCAGATCCCGTGGACGCGCGAGCTCCGCGGGATCCCCGCGATCGCCTACGGCCACCACGAGAAGCTCAACGGCCAGGGCTACCCGCGCGGCATCGCGGCGGACAACATTCCCGTGCAGACGCGCATGATGACCATCTCGGACATCTACGACGCGCTCACGGCGACCGACCGCCCCTACAAGCGCGCGGTGCCGGTGGCGCGCGCGCTCGAGATCCTCGACCTCGAGGCCAGGGACGGGCAGCTCGACCGCGACCTGCTCGGCGCCTTCGTGGAGGCGCGGGTGTTCGAGGCGGTCGGCGCGCGCGACTGGCGCGACGACGAGCCGTGAGCCGCCGCTAGGCCCCGCCGGGCCCCCAGCCGCCGCCGCCCGGCGTCTCGATCGTCAGCACGTCGCCGGGCCGGAGCTCCACGCGGCACTTGGCCGGGAGCTCGCGGCCGTTCAGCAGGTTGCGTCCGCGCGCGCCGTCGGCGCCGCCGTGCGCCCCGCGCGGCGCGTGGCGCCGCCGCTCCGTGAGCAGCGTCGCCGTGCACGGCTCGAGCACCCGGTAGCGGCGGACCACGCCGTCCCCGCCCGCGTGGCGCCCCGCGCCGCCCGATCCGCGGCGCACCGCGTACTCGTCGATGCGGATGGGGTACGCGGTCTCCAGCGACTCCACGGGCGTGTTGCGCGTGTTGCTCATCCCGACGTGCACCGCGCTCGGCCCGGGCCCTCGCGCGCTGGCGCCCTGTCCGCCGCCGAGCGTCTCGTAGAAGGTCCAGCCCGCGCCGCCGAAGGTGACGTTGTTCATCGTTCCCTGCCCCTGCGCCGGCACCTCCAGCCCCGCGTCGGCGAGCGCGGCGAAGAGGACGTCGGTGATGCGCTGGGACATCTCGACGTTGCCGGCGGCCACCGCGGCCGGTCGGCGCGCGTTGAGCGCGCAGTCCTCCGGCGCCAGGACCTCGACGGCGCGGGCGATACCGTCGTTCGTCGGCACGTCGTCCGGGAGCAGCGTGCGGAGCACGAAGACGGCCGCCGCGCGCGCGACGGCGAGCGGGCAGTTCACGTTCCCGCGCACCTGCGGCGAGGTGCCGGCGAAGTCCACGCGCAGCCGCCCCGCGTGCACGCTCACGGTCGCGCGCACGACGACGTCGGCGTCCGAGACGCCGTCCCCCTCGAGCGCGTCCTCCGCGCGGCCCACGCGCCCCTCGAGCTGCGCGATGCGGGCGCGGGCGCGGCGCTCCGTGTAGTCGAGGAGCGCGTCCATCGCCGCGGAGAGGCGCCCCACGCCCTCGCGGTGATTGAGCGCGCGCCACCCCTCGGCGCCGGCGGCGCAGGCGGCGCGCTGGGCCATGAGGTCGCCGCGCCGCTCGTCGGGCGTGCGGACGTTCGCGAGGACGACGCGCAGGAGGTCGTCCTCCCACCCGCCGGGCCACGCGATGCGCACCGGCGGGAGCACGAGCCCCTCCTGCACGAGCTCCGTCGCGCCCTGCGGCATGCTGCCGGGGCTCATGCCGCCGACGTCCGCGTGGTGGGCACGCACCGCGACGAACCCGCCGAGGGTGCCACGCACGTCCACCGCCTCCACCAGCGTGAGGTCGGGGAGGTGCGAGCCGCCGTAGTTCGGGTCGTTGAGCAGGAAGACGTCGCCGGGGCGCGGCCGGCGCGCGACGACCGCCTTCACCGCCTCCGGCATGGCGCCGAGGTGGACGGGGATGTGCGCGGCCTGCGCGACCATGCGTCCCGCGGCGTCGAACACGGCGGACGACGCGTCGCGGCGCTCGCGGATGTTCGGGGAGAGCGACCCGCGCACGAGCACCGCGCCCATCTCCTCGGCGATCATCGAGACGGCGTGCGAGGTGACGATGAGATCGAGCGGGTCGAACGCAACGGCCCTCGGCTCTCGGCCCTCGGCCCTCGGCCGCTCATCACTCATCGGCGCTCCACCATCCAGCCCCCGATCTCCAGAGCGCGCGCCGTCCATCCCTCCGGCACGAGCAGCGTCGCGTCGGGGAGCGCGATCGACGCCGGGCCGCGCACGGTCGCCTCGAGCGCGGCGCCGTCGTCGACGAGCGCGCTCGTGCTCCAGGCGCTCGCTCCGCGTCGCGCCAGGCGTGCGTCGCGCGTCGGGCCGAGGGACGCGTGGCGCGCGCTCACGACCTCGACGGGGCGGTCGAGCACGAAGCCGAAGCGAGCGCGGTGCAGGTCGGCGAACCGCGTCGCGACCGCCGCGCCGTCGTCTCCTTCGGCGAACGGCACGTCGAGCTCGTAGCCCTGGCCCACGAAGCGGGCGCGCGCCCACCACTCGCGCCGATCGAGCTCGCCGGCCCGCGACGCGAGCTCCCGCGCCACAGCGCCGAGCGCCGCCGCGTCGAGGTCCGCGGCGCGGCGCATGACGCTCGCGAGGGCCTCGCGACGCTCGGGCGCGGTCGCGAGGCCCAGGGCGCTCAGCACGCCCGCGAAGGGCGGCACGAGCACGGTCCGCATGCCGAGCGCGTCGGCGAGGCCGCAGGCGTGGAGCGGGCCGCCGCCGCCGAAGGCGACGAGCGCGCAGCGGCGCGGGTCCACGCCGCGGTCCACGCTGAGCCGGCGGAGCACGCGAGCCATGGCGGCATCCGCGATCGCGACGATGCCGCGCGCCGTACGCTCGACGTCGGCGCCGAGCCGTCGCGCCAGCGCGGCGACGGCCTCGCGCGCGGTGGCGGCGTCCAGCCGCACGCCGCCGCTGAAGCGGTCGGCGCGGACGTTTCCGATCGCGAGGTGCGCGTCCGTGACGGTGGGCTCCGTGCCGCCGCGCCCGAAGGCCACCGGGCCCGGGGACACGCCGGCGCTGCGCGGGCCGACCTGGAGCGCGCCCCCCTCGTCCACCCACGCGACGCTCCCGCCGCCGGCGCTCACGGTCTCGACCAGCACGCGCGGCAGCGCGATGGGCGCGCCGGCGACGACGCCTCCGGGCTCGACGAGCGGCGAGCCGCCGAGCACGAGCCCCACGTCCGCGCTCGTGCCGCCGATGTCGATGGTGAGCGCGTCCGGGAGCCCGGCGGCGCGCAGCGCGAGCGCGGCACCGACGACGCCGCCCGCCGGGCCGGAGAGCGCGAGCGACGCCGCGGACGACGCGGCCTCCTCCGCCCCGCGCATCCCGCCGCCGGACGTCATCACGCTCGGCGCCGGGTAGCCGGCGCGACGGAAGCGGATGGCGAGGTTGCGCAGGTAGCGCGCGACGCCCGGACGGAGGTACGCCTCCGCGGCGGTCGTCGCCGTGCGCTCGTACTCGCGGATCTCGGGGAGCACGTCGCTCGAGAGCACCACGTCCACGCTCGCCGGGAGATGCGCGCGGAGCGCCTCGCCGAGCATGCGCTCGTGCGCCGGCTCGGCGTAGCTGTGCGCGAGCGCGACGGCGACGATGTCGGCCCCGAGCGCCGCGACGGCCTCGGCGACCTCTCGCGACGCGTCGGCGCCGAGCGCGCGCACGACCCCCTCGGGCGCGACGCGCTCCGCGACGGCCACGACGTCGCCAGTGCGGACGAGCGGCGCGGGGTGGTGCGCGGCGAGGTCGTAGAGCGAGGCGCGCTCCTGCCGCCGGAGCTCGAGGAGGTCGGTGAGCCCGGCCGTCGCGCAGAGGACGACGCGCGCCCCGCGCCGCTCGAGCAGCGCGTTGGTGGCGACCGTGGTGCCGTGGACGACGCGCTCCACGCGGTCGCCGGGCTCGCCGAGCGCCGCGAGTGCGTCCTCGACGCCCTGGCTCTGGTCCGCGGGCGTGCTCGGGACCTTGTGCGACGTCACCGCCCCGTCGGGCGCGACGGCGACGAGGTCGGTGAAGGTGCCGCCGACGTCTATTCCAACCGAGGCACCGACTCCTTCGCCGCGCCGGGGGGCTCCACGTGCCACCTCGGGCGCGGTCACGGCGCGACCCGCTCGTCGACGAAGCGGCTACGGGTGAGGCGCCAGGCCGCCCACGCGAGCGCGAGGTGCACGGGCATGGCCGCGGCGATGATGCTGCCGTTCGACTGGTCGAAGCCCGGCAGCACCTGGATGAGGAAGCCGAGCACCGAGAGCGCCGCGAGCGCCGCGGTGAGCCGTCGTGCGGCGCGCATGGAGCGCTCGCTGGCGCGCGCGCGGAGCGCGAGCGGGAACGCGACCGCGAGGAACAGCGCGATGGGCGAGAACTGGAACAGGTTCTCGTTCCGGTACCAGGCGAAGTGGTTCGTCGCCGCCCACGCGAGCGTCAGCACGACGCCGAAGATGCCGTCCAGCGCGCCCGACGCGGCGCCCAGCGTCGCGACGCCGCGCCGGGCGCCGCGGCCGCCGCGCTCCGCGCGGCGCGTGAGGAAGACGATCAGCGCGGCCACGCCGACGCCGAACAGCAGGAACCACGGCAGGCGCCGGGGCGGCGTCGCGTCCTCGGCCGGGCGCCGCGCCGTGTAGAGCTCGCGCTCGCTCGCGACGAGCGGCCGCACGCCGCCGCGCCCGTCGGGCACGCGCACCGTGCGCACCGCGTCGCGCAGGCGCATCGGGATGAAGCCCGCCTCCCAGCGCGTGAGCGGACGGTCGGCCGGCTCGCCGAGCGCGACGTCCATGCCCGCGTAGGCGGGAATGAGGCCCGCCATGAGCCGCAACGACTCGGAGCGGTACGTCAGCTCGGTCGTGTCGGCCAGCGCGCGGCGCAGCGCGCCGCCGAGGGCGCGGTCGAGCGCGTCCCGCACGCGCGTGGAGCAGTTGTCGCGGAAGTAGTCGTAGCGATAGAGCTTGTTCTCGGGCCGCGCGTTCCACTCGACGAAGTCGCGCAGCGCCACGCGCTGCTCCGCCGGGAGCGCGAGCTCCTGCATCCACGTCGAGCGGTCGCTCTGCGCGTAGAACTCCGCCATCGGCTGCGCCGGAAACGCCTCCGTGGAGTAGAGCGGGTCGCCGACGAGGAAGCGGCGGAGGAAGCCCGGCTGGCGGAAGTCGAAGATCCCCCAGTTGTACGCGAGGTCCGTCCCGGACGCCTCGTCGTGCACCCAGATGGCGTTGTGGCCGAAGCGCTCCCAGATGGCGTCGCCGGGGCCGAACGTGAGCAGGTACACGCGAAGCCCGGCGGCGGCCGCCGTGTCGGCCGGCGTGCGCGGCGCCGGCGGCGGGCCGGGCTGCGCGGCGCCGCGGACGGCGAGCAGCGACGCGAGGACCAGCGCGAGGGCGCCTCTCACAGGCGGACTTCTTTCCCCTCTTCGGCGGAGCGGTACACGGCCTCGAGGACGCGGTGCACCGTGACCTGGTCCTCGGGCGCCTCGTACTTCGACTCGCCGCTCACGACCGCGACGAAGTGCGCGAGCTCGGCGCGGTAGCTCTGGATGAACGGGCTCTCGCGCGCGGCCGCGCCGGCGGGCGAGACGTCGGTGGGGCGTCCGTTGAGCTCCTTCACGACGCGCAGCGGGTTGAGGCGCGCGCTCCCCCGCCCCGCCACGACCTCGAACCACGAGCGCTCCTGCTCCGCGACGTAGCTCCAGTGCACGTCGAGGACGACGCTGAGGCCGTTCGCGCACTCGAGCTGCACGAGCATCGCGTCCTCCACGGCGGCGGCCGCGCGGCCGCGCTCCATGTGCGCCGTCACGCGCACCGGCTCCGGGAAGTCGGTGAGCCACAGCGCGAGGTCGAGGAGCGGGTACCCGAGCTCGAGGAACGCGCCGCCGCCCGCCTCGGCGCGCCGGAAGCGCCAGCCCTCGCGCGGGCGCGGCAGGCGGTAGCTGCCCGCGCGCAGGCCCGTCACGCGGCCCAGCTCCCCGCCGCGGATGAAGCCGTCGAGCGCCTGCACGTCGGTGCGGAACCGGTGGTGGTTGTCGATCAGCACCTTGCGCTCCGCCTTCGTCGCCGCGGCGAGGATCCGCTCGACGCCGCGTGCCGTGAGCGCGAGCGGCCGCCCGCAGAGCACGTGGACGCCGCGCTTCAGCGCGCTCAGCACGTGCGGCTCGTGCAGGTGGTTGGGCGTCGCGACGATGACGGCGTCCACCTCGTCGAGCTCGAGCAGGTCCTCGATGTCCGTGAACGTGTCGGGGACCGCGAAGCGCTCGGCCAGCGCGCGCGCCTTGGCGCCGTCGCTGTCGCACAGGGCGACGAGCTGCGCGCCGCGCATCTTCGAGAGGATGGGCAGGTGCGCCGTCTGCGCGACGGCGCCCGCGCCGACGATGGCGAGTCGGACGGGGGGCTTGCTCACCGAACGGGCTCCGGGCTGGGGCGGCGGCGCACGGTCTGCGCGTCGAAGTGGTACGTGGCCCCGACGCGCAGCGACGCGAAGCGGGTGCCGCTCACGAGGTCGTAGCGGAGCTGCGCGCCCGCCGAGAGGCGGCGGGCGAGCACGGCGTCCACGCCGACGACGGCGACGGTGCCGGTCGCGATGTCGTCGAGCGCGCGCTCCATGAGGGTGCCGGCGATGAACCTCCCCTCGGCGTTGATCACGTGCGCGGCGAGCCCGCCGCCGGCGTACGGGCGGAGGAACGTGTTGCGCCCGGCGAGCGGGAACCACCGCAGGTCGGCGCCGAGGGTGATGTCGGAGACCCGGATCGTGCCGACGTCCAGCGTGTCGTCCCCGGAAGGGTCCACGATCTGCGCGCGCAGCGAGTCGGCGAAGCGCTGCGTCGTCTCGTCGGTGTAGCGCGACCCCCAGTAGCTCGCGACGAACGTCACCCGCCACCGCTCGGCGAGCGCGCCGTAGTCGGCGTGCAAGGCGTAGAGTCGCGTCGCCTCCACCTGCGCGGGCGTGACGCCGCCGAAGGACACGCCGATCGCGGCGAGGCTCAGGCGGTCGAGCCCCATGCGCTCGAACAGCGACTCGTCCTCGCGCGGCGGGCACGCCGGCTGCTCGGGAGGCACCGCCTGGGCGCGGAGCGCGGACGGAGCCGCGGCGAGGCAGAGCGCCGCGAGGAGCGCGCGCGCGCACCGTCGGGCGCGCGGCCTCCTGTCAGTCGATCGTGCCAACCGTGGCTCCGGGGTAGTAGGTGCGGAGGATGGTGCGGAAGTCGTACCCGGCGCGGGCGCGGCCGATCGCGCCCCACTGGCACATCCCGACGCCGTGGCCGTAGCCATTGCCCCGGAGGGTGAGCTGGGCGAGGTGGCCGTCCCGCCCGACCACCGCCTCGTCGACGGAAAAATAGGTGCTGTTGAGGATCTCGCCATTGGGCGCGCGGAAGACGTAGCGGACGTCGTTGCCGCGCAGCGCGTAGGTCCCGCGGTCCGTGCGCAGGAGGACCCCTGCGGCGCGCCCGGACGGCGAGCGCCCCGAGACGGCCACCGAGAACGCCCGTCCCGGCCCGCCCGCGGGCACTCCCGTGGCGTAGGCGCCGAGGTAGCGCGCGAGGAGCGCGTCGAGCTGCGGCCCGGTGAACGTTCGGGTCCACGCGAAGCGGCTCCCGCCCTCGCAGTAGAAGCGGTCCGTCCCCGGGATGCGGTCGCTCACCGCGCGGAGGTAGGGCTCGGGGTCGGCGCGCCAGACCTCCTGCGGCTCGGCGGTGGACCCGCCGCAGGTCGAGTGGTAGGGCGCGTCGACCACGCGCCCGCCGTACATCAGCACGAGGCCCGCGGTGCTCGCCACCGCCTCGTCGCTCAGTGGACGCTCGGCGTCCGCGCCGCCGTACACCTGGTGGGCCACCGAGGCCTCCACGTCGTACGGGCGGTCCGGGAGGACGCCGGCGCGCACGTAGGCGTAGCTGCGCGCCGCCACCGCCTGCGCCTGCGCGGCGGCGAGCGCCTCGCGCGGCACCTCGCCGAGCTCGCGCGGCACGACGCCGCGCAGGTAGCTCTCGATCGGCAGCCGGTTGACGACGGTGATGCCCCCGCCCGCCGCGGGGACGAAGGCGAGCTCGCCGCGGTAGCGCCTCCCGTCCCAGCTCAGCGTGCCGGAAGGCTCCACGGGCCGGGCCACGAGCGTGCCCTCGAACCCCTGCGTCGGAACGCCGTCCGCGCGAACGGCGCGCAGCCGCCCGGCGCGCCGCTCGATGCCCCACGCCTGCGCCACCTCCGCGCGCACCACGGGCACGCCGAACCCGTCCTGGTCGTACAACCGCCACGCCCCCGACCCCGACAGCCTGCCGCGCGTGGCGCCGTAGGCGACGGCGACCCGGACCACCGCGTCGCGCACACGCCGCCGCTCGACTGCGCCGCCACTCTCGGCGGAGCGCCTCGCGTGGGGCGCCGGTGGTGCCGGCCGAGGCGCCCGCTCCGGGTTCCCGCCTCCGAGGAGCGAGCATGCCGCGCAGAATGCCACCATCGCCCAGATCAGTGTCGCGCGCGGCATCCTGGGTTCATCCTCTCACTGGCGTTGGCCGAGCGCCGCGTGGAGCGCGTCCTCGAGCGCGGCGAGCGCGAAGTCGATCTCGGCGTCGCCGTGCGCCGCGGAGGTGAACGCGGCCTCGAAGGCGGAGGGGGCGAGGTAGACCTGGCGCGCGAGCGCGGCGTGGAACAGGCGGCCGAAGAGGGCGACGTCGGAGCGCTTCGCGTCGTCGTAGCTCCGCACGGGGCCCTCGTGGAAGAAGAAGCCCCACATGGAGCCCGCGCTCCCCGCGGCGAGCGGCACGCCGGCGCGCGACGCGATGCCGCGCAGGCCGTCCACGAGGCGCTCCGTGCGGCGCGCCAGGCGCGCGTGGAGCTCCGGCGTCAGCGCGCGGAGCGTCGCGAGGCCCGCCGCCATGGCGAGCGGGTTGCCCGACAGCGTGCCCGCCTGGTAGACGCTTCCCGATGGCGCCACGCGCGCGAGCAGGTCGGCGCGTCCGCCGTACGCCGCCACCGGAAGGCCGCCGCCGATGACCTTGCCGAGCGTCGTGAGGTCGGCCGTGACCCCGAAGCGCTCGCGCGCGCCGCCGGGCGCGATGCGGAACCCCGTCATCACCTCGTCGAAGACGAGGAGCGCGCCGCACGCGTCGGCCGCCTCGCGGAGGCCGCGGAGGAACCCCGGCGCCGGCTCGATGAAGCCGACGTTCCCCATCACGGGCTCGACGATGATCGCCGCGAGCCCGTCGCCGTGCGAGCGCACGATCTCGCGCACCGCGTCGAGGTCGTTGTAGGGCGCCGTGAGCGTGAGCCGCGCGAGCGCCTCCGGGACGCCGGGCGAGTTCGGGAGGCCCAGCGTCGCCACGCCGGAGCCGGCCTTCACGAGGAAAGAGTCGGCGTGCCCGTGGTAGCAGCCGTCGAACTTGAGGATGGCGTCGCGCCCCGTGGCCGCGCGCGCGAGGCGCACGGCGCTCATCGTCGCCTCGGTGCCGCTCGAGACGAAGCGCAGCATCTCGACGTGCGGCATGCGCTCGCGCACGAGCTCCGCCAGCTCGACCTCGAGGGCCGTCGGGATGCCGAAGGAGGTCCCGTTGCGCATCGCGCCCTCGATCGCGTCGAGCACCGGCGGCGCGGCGTGGCCGAGCACGAGCGGGCCCCACGAGAGCACGAAGTCGAGGTAGCGGCGGCCGTCCACGTCCCAGATCCACGCGCCCTCGCCGCGCTCGACGACGAACGGCTCGCCGCCCACGCCGCGGAACGCGCGCACCGGCGAGTTCACGCCGCCCGGGAAGAGCTCGCGCGCGCGCCGGTTCAGCTCCGCCGAGCGAGGCCCGACGGCGCTGAGGTGCGAGACGCCGGCGGTCGTCACCGCCCGAAGCTCCCGATCGTCGTGGCGACAAGCGGCAGCCGCCGCCCGGCGCGCCGCGGCGCCGTCGGCGCGTCCACGACGCGCAGCAGGGTCGCGCGGAAGTCGTAGTCGTCCACGACCTCTTCGACCCGGACCTCGGCGAGGGTCCCGGGCGCCAGCGCGCCGGCGCCGGGACCCTCGACCCACGTGACGCCGTCCACGTCGTCCGCCTGCCACGGCGCGCGCGCCTGCGCGGGCTCGTCGCCCAGCGCCGCGCGATCCACCAGGACCACCGCCGTGCGCCCCACGTGGCGCTCGTAGCGCTCGGCGGTGATCGCGCGCTGGAGCTCGGTGAGGCGGTCGAGGCGCTCGCGCTTCAGCCACTCGGGGACGTCGTCCTCGTAGTCGAAGGCGCGCGTGCCCTCCTGCGGCGAGTACGTGAACGCGCCGACGCGGTCGAACTGCACCTCCTCGAGGAACGCGAGGAGCTGCTCGAAGTCCTCGTCCGTCTCGCCGGGGAAGCCGACGATGCACGTCGTGCGGATCGTCACGTCGGGCACCGCGGCGCGGAAGCGCGCCACGCGCTCGAGGATCGTCTTCCGCCGCTCGGGGCGCCGCATGCGCGCCAGCACGGCGTCGCTCGCGTGCTGGATGGGCATGTCGATGTACGGCAGGACGCGGGGCTCGCGCGCGACCACCTCGAGGAGTCGCGGCGTGATGCCCGTGGAGTACAGGTAGAGCATGCGCAGCCACGGGATCGTCGTCTCGCGCGTCAGCGCCTCGAGCAGCTCGGCGAGCCCGACGCCGTCGCGCCGGTCGCGGCCGTAGTGGGCGAGGTCCTGCGCCACGAGGTTCACCTCGCGCGCGCCCTGCAGCTCGAGTAGTTGCGCCTCGCGCACGACTTCGTCGAGCGAGAAGGAGCGGTGCTTGCCGCGCATGAGCGGGATCGCGCAGAAGGCGCAGCCGTGGTCGCACCCCTCGCTCACCTTGAGATACCGGATGTGCGCCACGTCGCCGGTGAACAGACGCACGCCGGGGTGCACCGACGGTTGATCGTCGATCAGGCCGCGGGCCTCGAGCTCGGGCAGCAGTCGATCCATCTCGGACGCGCCGAGAAAGAGGTCGACCTCGGGAAGCGCCTCGCTGAGCTCGTCCTTGTGGCGCTGGACCATGCAGCCCACGGCCACCACGGCCTGGCAGCGGCCATCGTCCTTCATCCGGCCGGCTTCGATGATCGCGTCGAGCGACTCCTTCTTGGCCGCGTCGATGAAGCCG
>JBJMNJ010000145.1:0-4469 GCA_045804325.1 Gemmatimonadaceae bacterium | reverse complement strand
GGGCCGCGGTCGGCGGGTTCACCGACGTGAATACCGTCGTCGACGGGCTCACGAGCACCTTCAACGCCTTCAAGGCGGAGGGACTCACCGTCGCCGAGATCGCCGACAAGATGGCCGAGGCGGTGGACGCCGGGAAGGTGGAATTCGCGGACCTCGCGAACCACCTGGGCGCGGCCGCCGGCGTCGCGGCCACCGTCGGCGTGAAGCTCGACGACGTCCTCGCGATCACGGCGCAGCTATCGGTCAACGGCATCGACGCCGCGACCGCGCTCGTCGGCGTGCGCTCGGCGCTGGTGAACATCATCCGGCCGTCGGAGCAGCTCGCGAAGGACTACCCCGAGCTCGCGAAGGGCTTCGACCTCGCCGCGCTCAAGTCGAAGGGGCTCGTCCAGTTCCTGATCGACCTCTACGAGGCGACTGGCGGGAACGAGAAGGCGATCACCGCGGTGCTCCCGGACGTGCAGGGCCTGACCGCGGCGCTCGCGTCGCTGAAGGACGGCGGCGCGGGGCTCGTCGCTATGCAGGAGCGGATCGCGAACGCGCACGGCGGCGTGGCGAAGAAGTCGCAGGCGGTGACAGAGGCGACGAAGAGCCAGGACCAAGTCCTCCGGAACCAGCTGTCGGAGACGCTCCGCGAGCTCGGCACGCAGCTCCTGCCGGCGTACAACGCGGGGCTCCAGAAGACGCTCGACCTGGTCACGGCCCTGAACGGCGCGCAGGCTCGCACGAAGTTCGCGATCCAGGACGACGCGCGGCTCGCGACCATCGGGAACCTCACGCCCGCCAACCTGAAGGCGGCGGAGAGTGCGCGCGGCGACTTCAACGCGCCGAAGGCGATGCGCGGCGCGTGGTGGGAGTTCCAGAGCACCGTCCGGGACTTCCTCCACGACTACGAGAACGGCTGGGTGAGCATGGAGCGGGTCACGGCGGAGCAGGCGCAGCGCGCCGCCGCCGGGATCCGCTCCGCCGCGGCCTCCGGCATGGTCGACCTCCAGCGGTACTCGAAGCTGCTCTCGGAGCTCGACGAGAAGGCGAAGAAGGCCGCGCCCGCGCTCGCCGCGGCGACAGCGCCCGGCGCCGGCGGCGTCGCGGGGAAGCCGAACGTCGCGCTCGAGACCCCGGAGGAGGTCGAGGCCGAGAAGGAGGCGGCAAAGCTCGCCGCGCACCAGCTCGAGGCGGCGGGCGAGGCCGCGGAGCAGCGTGCCGAGACCGTCGGGCGGATCCTCGCGTCGCAGGCCGAGGAGGCCACGCGGCTCATCGCGACGCTCGAGGAGCGCGCCGTCCAGTCGACCGCGACGGCGGTGGACGACCTCTCGCTCGCGCTCGAGCGCCTCATCAAGCAGGCGCGGCCGCTCCTCGAGCAGGGCCTCATCTCCCGGGCGGCGTACGACCAGCTGGTCGCGCTCGGGAGCGAGGCGCTCGTCGTCGCCGAGGCGCTCGAGCGGGCCCAGAAGGCGATCCACGCGACCGAGCGGCCGGACGGCAAGGTGAACGCCGGCGACCTCCGCGCGCTCGCCGCCGCGGAGGCCGGGCTGCAGGTGCAGCTGCGGCAGACGGCCGCCGGCGCCGAGCGCGAGAAGATCGAGCAGGCGATCGAGGCGGTGCAGAAGCGGCGCGCCGAGATCGAGAAGCAGATCACCGAGGAGACGAAGAAGGGGAACGCCGCCGCCGAGAAGCGCCGCGATCACCTGCGCGAGACGGCGCGCGCCATCGAAGCGGCGGCGCGGGGCGCGCTCCAGCTCGCCGAGGCGTTCGGCATCGTCGACGACGCCACCGCGGCGGTGCTGGCGAACGTCGCGCAGCTCGGCGCCAACCTGCCGGGGCTGATCGACGAGCTCGGGAAGGTCGGCAAGAAGGGGACGGACGGGAAGGCGCTCACCTCCGCCGCGGCGCTCGCCGGCGCCGTGCTCCCTGTCGTCGGCGCTGTCGCGGCGCTCGCCGGCTCGCTGTTCGGCGACTCCGCCGAGGAGAAGGAGCGCAAGCGCGTCCAGCGGGAGAACACCGTCGCGCTGCGCGAGCTGGCGGCGCGGATCGGCGACCTCGCCGGCTCGCGCGTCAGCGGCGCGCAGCTGACCGGGGCGCGGACGTTCCTCGACGCGCTGCTGAACGACCCGCGCGCCGAGCGCGTCGGCAACAGTGCGACGGTGACGCTCGGCGCCCAGGCGCTCGCGGCCGCCGGCACGTCCGAGCGCGACCTGAAGGAGATCGCCGAGGCGCTGGGGATCACCCTCGACGGCACGGTCGGCGCGCTGCGGAAGCTGCGCGACGCGATCCTCGCCGCCGACCTCGCCGCGTACACCGAGACGTTCGCGGGCTCGCTGCGCCGGCTGCAGGACACGTTCGCCGTCTACGGCGTCACCGACCCGGCGAAGCAACTTCAGATGACGATCGCCGCGGTGACGAACGCGAAGACGGGGATCCCCGCGCTCGCGAAGGCGCTCGCCGGCATCGACACGACGACGCAGGAGGGCGCGCAGGGCGCGATCGCCGCGCTGCAGCAGCTGTTCGAGCAGCTGGCGACCGGCGAGCTCTCCGCCGCGGACCTCGGCGCCGCGTCGCTCGACGAGGCGCGGCAGACGATCGTCGACCTGATCCAGCAGCTGCGCAGCGGCGCGGGGCTCGAGGGGACGGGCGGCTTCAACGTCGACCGCACGATCACCGAGGCCTCGGCGTCGCACCTGGCGGGGATCCTGACCTCCGGGCTCGCGTTCTGGCGCCGCACCGCCGAGGCGGTCGAGGCGCTCGCCGGGATCCGCGTCGGCGCGCCGGTCGCGATCGCGCCGCCGGCGACGAGCACCTTCGCGTCCCCGTCCGCGGGCGTGGCATTCTCGGTCGCGTCGCTCACCGTCCAGGTGGTGCTCCCCGCGGGCGCCGACCCGGCCACCGCGGCGGGCGCGCAGGCGGTCGGCGCCGCGGTGGCCACGGGCATCAACGACGCGCTCGCGCGCGAACTCTTCCGCCGCCGCCGGCTCGCCGGCGACGCCGCCCGGTAGGGGCGCCCTCCCATGACGTGGAAGATCAACGGCACCGACCCCCGCGCGGCCTACGGGCTCGTCGTCGAGCAGGTGACTGGCTGGCTCGACGCCGCGCAGGAGAAGTACCCGAGCGTCCGCCTCCCGAACGGCTACGGCGAGGCGCTGCTGTCCACCGCCCCCCAGGTGGAGGCGCGACGGCTCGTCGCGCGCGGCGTCGTGCGCGGCTCGAGCGCGGCCGACGCGCGCGCGAAGCTCGACGCGCTGCGCGCGCTCTTCACGAAGGGGCGCGGGAAGACGCCGCTGGCCGTCGTGCTCGACGACGCGGCGACGCGCCAGTACAACGCCGTGTGCGAGTCGTTCGCGGCCCCGCCGCCGCCGGCGTCCACGATCGCGCGCGACCTCCCCGTGGAGATCGCGCTCGTGTGCCCCGACCCGTACGCCTACGACACCGCACAGACCTCGACGGGCATCACGGCCACGACCGCGATGCCCCTCGGCACCGGCCCCGTGCGCCCCGTCATCACGCTCACGTTCACGGCGGCGACGGTCAACCCGCAGCTGCAGTTCTTCGAGGCGGTCGGCTCCACGACGATCGGCCTCGTCGGCGCCACGGGGACGTTCCAGACGACCGACACCATCGTGATCGACTGCGCGCGCCGCACGCTCACGCTCAACGGCCTGCCGCGCATCGACCTGCTGCTCGGCGACTTCCCGCTGCTCGACGTGGCGACGCAGGGCGACTACGCGACGAGCGCGTGGCCGCGCGCGGTGCGCAACCTGACGACGTTCGCCGCGACCGTGGCGTACGCGAAGGCGTGGCGGTGAGCCGATGCTGACGGTGCAGACCGCCACGCGCGCCGACGTGTGGAGCGCGCCCGAGTGCGCGGGGGGCAAGCGGCTGGCGGTGGTGGGGAGCGCGACGCAGCTGCGCGGCCGCAGCGCGCTCGGGCTCGACCTGTCGCTCTCGCTCGCCGTGCCGCTCGACGACCCGAGCGCCGACCACTTCCTGCAGCACCGCGTCCTGCGCGTCGAGGGCTCGGACGGGGTGGTCGACGAGTGGCGCATCGCCTCGGTGCGGCGCGACGCCGAGCCCGGGCAGGTGGTGGTCGAGTGCGACGGCTTCCCCGTCTTCCTCGGCTCGCGCGCGCTGGTGAGCCAGAAGGACGGCGACGGCGTGGTGCGCTACAACTTCGACGTGGTCGGGTCGACGCTCTCGGAGCTCGTGGACGACTACGTGGTGGCCGCGATGGCGACGACCGGGATCCCGGTGGCGCGCGGCACACTGGACGCGGACCCCGCGATCGACCTCTCGTTCTCCTGGGACTCGCCGCTCTCGGCGCTCAAGAAGCTGGAGCAGCTGGCGGGCCTCGAGCTCACGCTGCGCCGCAACGGGGCGACCGGCTACTACGTCGACTTCCTGACGGCGATCGGCGCCGGCGCGGCCGCGCTGGACGCGCGGCTGGGGAAGAACCTGCTCGCCTCGGCGCTCGCCTC
>JBJMNJ010000144.1:0-11809 GCA_045804325.1 Gemmatimonadaceae bacterium | reverse complement strand
CCCCTCTCATTCTCCGGCCACCGCGCCGCGAGGGCCTAACGCTTCCGGACCGCGAACGCCTGGAGCGTGTCGCCGCTGTTCGCGACGAGCAGGATCTTCCCCGTCGGCGTCGCGACGAGCGCCAGCCCGACGACGCGCTTGGGGGCCAGCAGGCCGCTCTCCGCCGCCGGCACCGGCTCGAAGCGCCCGCGACCGTCCCCGCGCAGCCACAGCCCGTTCCCGGCGTCCACCGGCGGGACGTTCGGGTCGGTGTCGCGGATGTTGCCGGCCACGACGAGGTCGAGGTGGCCGTCGCCGTCCACGTCGTGGACCACCGCGCCCCGCACGGGTGCGATCTGCGCGAGGCTCGGCAGCGGGCGCGCCGTGAACCGCCCGCCCCCGTCGTTGCGCAGCAGGACGCTCGCGAAGGTGTCGGCCTGATAGCGCAGCGCGCGCTTCAGCGCTTCGGCGCCGAAGGCCTGCTCCACGGTCGCGCCGGCGAACGACCCCGCCGTCGGGAAGCGCGCCGCGAGCGTGTAGATCTGCCGTCCCAGCACCGCGATGCCGGAGAGCGGATACTCGGCGCCGTCCACCTGCTGGGTGAGGACGACGTCCGTGGCGCGGTTCCCGGCGAAGTCGCCGGCGTAGACGCCGAGTCGGCCGGCGCTCGGCGCGGAGTACGTGGAGTTGAGGCCGAGGTTTCCGGCGACGACGTCCGGCCGGCCGTCCTCGTCGAAGTCGCCCACTGCGAGGCTGTACCACCAGCCCCGCATCGGAGGCAGACCGGCGGACGCCGTCACCCGCCTCAGCCGGGCGCCGTCGTTGCGGTAGAAGTCGACGGGCATCCACTCGCCCGCGGTCACGAGGTCGAGCCGGCGGTCCCCGTCGAAGTCCACCCAGGCGGCGTCGGTGATCATGCCGACGGGGCGCGCGAGCTCGGGCGCCACGCGTTCGGTGACGTCCGCGAAGCGCCCGCCCTCGTTGCGGAGGATCCAGCTCCGCGCGGGCTGCGGGTAGTCGCGCGGCGTGAGCCGCCCGCCCACGAAGAGGTCGAGGCGACCGTCGCCGTCGAAGTCGCCCGCGCGGACCGCCGCCGTGCTCCCGCCCATCGGCGGCAGCGCGAGACTGTCGCGCACGAAGCGGCCGCCGCCGCGGTTCACGTACAGCCTGTCCTGCAGCTGCGCGGAGCTCGGCGCGAGCTGGTAGCCGCCGCTCGCCACGTAGAGGTCGAGCCGCCCGTCCCCGTTCGCGTCGAAGAAGAGCGCGCCCCAGTCCTCGTGCGGCCGCTCGGCGGCCCACGGCTGGTCCGGCGACGGCACGAACGCGCCGTCGCGCCGCTGGAGGAAGAGCTGCCCCGGCGCCCCGCCCCCGCCGCCCACGAACACGTCTTCCAGCCCGTCGCCATCCGCGTCCCCCGTCGCGAGCGCGGGGCCCTGGCGCGAGAGCTGGTATGGGAGGAGCGGCTGTACCGTGAAGTCCGGCTGCGAGGGCACGCGGTGGACGTAGGCGGGCGCGCGCGCCGACCCCAGCGGCTCGAAGAGACAGTCTCGCGTCCGGGCCGGAGGCGCCGGCTGCACCCGCTCCGTCGCCTCGGCCTGACGCACGGTGAGGAGCCGATCCGCGGCGATGCCGGTGAGCACCTGGCGGCGCCCGTCCGGCCACGTCACCTCGAGCGTGTCCACGCGCGCCGCCTGCCCGAGCCCGAAGTAGGCGCGGTCGTCCATCGTGGACATGTAGCCGCGGTAGGGGCTGTGGTAGAGGTACTGCCTGCGCCCCCCGGCCGTCAGCGTGAGCGCGGCCCCGACGCCCCGCTGGTGCTTCGACGCGGACTCGAGCCGCACCTGCAGCCAGTGGCGCGCGGGCGCGCCCTTGCGGCCGACGTTGTGGTACACGAAGGCGGGCGCGTCGATGTTGCTCACGACGAGGTCGAGCCGGCCGTCGTTGTCCAGGTCCCCGTACGCGGCGCCGTACGACAGGCTCGGCTGGTCAACGCCCCACGCCTTCGACTCGTCCGCGAAGGTGAGGTCGCCCCGGTTGCGGAACATGAAGTTCGGCTCGAGGTACTGCGGGAGCTTCGCGAGCATGTCGAGGGCGACGCGGCGCGCGCGCGCCTCCCCGGCCGAACCGCGCAGCCCGTAGATCGCGTTCTGGTAGTCGAAGTCATTCACGGCCTTCGGGTACCCGTTGCCGATGAACGCGTCCTTGTGGCCGTCGTTGTCGAAGTCGGCGAGCAGCGCGCTCCAGCTCCACTCCGTGGCGGCCACGCCTGCCATGCGCCCGATCTCGCTGAACGCGAGCTCCCCGTCCATGGTGACGCCGTTGCTGAGCTGGAGCGAGTTGATGGAGTAGTCGTCGCGGAAGCCGCGCCCGCGCGACTCCAGCATGCTCCCGTACGTCTGCACGCCGCTGAGACGCTTCCGGCGGCTCAGCGTGCGCGGCATCATGTCCACCTGGAGGATGTCGGGCCACCCGTCGTCGTTCACGTCGGCGACGTCCACGCCCATCCCCGCCTGGCTCGCGTGCTTCAGCCACCGGCCCGCCCTGTCCGTGAAGGTCCCGTCGCCGTTGTTCACGTACAGCACGTCGTTCGGCCCGGCGTCGTTCGAGACGTAGATGTCCGGTCGCCCGTCGCGATTCAGGTCCGAGACCGCGACGCCGAGCGCGTAGCCGGGGGTGCGCAGGATGCCCGCCTGCTGCGACACGTTCGCGAACGTGCCGTTGCACCCGTTGCGATAGAGCTCGTTGAGGCTCCCAGGCGTCTGCCCCCGCATGCCGCTGAGGGGCGTGGACGCCATGTCGGCGCGCGTGAAGTCCGCGGGCGAGTTGTTCAGCACGAAGAGGTCGAGGCACCCGTCGCCGTCGTAGTCCAAGAACGCGGCGTGCGTGCTGAAGCCCTGGTCCGCGACGCCGTACTTCGCCGCCGACTCGGTGAAGGTGCCGTCGCCGTCGTTGATGAACAGGAGGTTCGCGCGGTCCTCCGGTCTGGACCGGGCGGCGCCCGGCCCCGACACCGACACGTAGATGTCGAGGAACCCGTCGCCGTTCACGTCCGCCATGGCGACGCCCGTCGCCCAGCGCTTCGTCCCGACGCCCGCGCGCTCCGTCACATCCTCGAAGCGCATGCCGCCCTTGTTGCGGTACAGGCGGCTCGAGACCTGGTTGCCGGCGAAGAAGACGTCCGCGAGCCCGTCGTTGTCCACGTCGCCGATGGCCACGCCGGCGCCGTTGTAGACGTAGACGTCGGTCTGGACGTTCAGCGTGTCGCTCGTTGCGATCCGGTTCGCGAAGTCGACGCCCGTGCGTCGCGAGCTCAGGCGCTCGAACATCGGACGGTCGCCCCCGCACCCGGCGGCGGCGAGGACGAGGACGGCGGAGGCGAGAAGGCGCGTGCGGCGCATGTGGTCGGGAGGGCTCGTGGGGCCGCGGGGCGAGAGACGCCCGGGCGCGCGACGACGAGGGAGGGAGCCGCAAGTTGCGACCACGGCACACCCCCGAGCAAGGGCGAGCGCCGCGCCGATGGCCGCCGCCGCGGCCGGGCGATAAGATTGCGCCATGACCCAACACCACTACGTCGGCCGCGTCGTGAACCTCGTCCCCGACGCGTCCCAGCGCCTCTGGACGGTGGACCTCGCCGAGGCCCGCCGCCGCCTCCTCGCCGGCGACCCCGCCGCGGTGCTCGACCTCGACGGCTCCTTCGCCCTCGTGGCGCAGGACGGCCAGCGGGTCGTCCTCGCGCGCAGCCTCGAGCGGCCCCTCCGCTACTTCCTGGCGAAGGCGTCCGAGGGCCCGGTGCTCATCGTCGCGGAACGGATCGACGAGATCGCGGCCGAGCTGTCACGACGGGGTTGGAGCGACCAGTTCCACCCGAGTTATACGCGCATGGTCCCGGCGCACCACGTGACGACGCTGCGGCTGGTGGGATGTCCGGATCCCAATCCGGTGCACGCGCGGTTCTTCGACCCGCCGCGCGGCGCGCTCCCGGCGGACCTGGACGTCATCGGGCGGCGCTACGTCGAGGCGGTGTACGGCGAGCTGCGCCGCTGGCTGGCCGCGCAGGACCGCGCGGAGCCCATCGGCGTGCCATTCTCCGGCGGGATCGACAGCGGCGCGGTGCTGCTCCTGCTCAACCGCGCGCTGCTCGATGCGGGCCAGTCGCCGGCGCGGCTCAAGGCGTTCACGCTCTCGGTGGACGGCGAGGGGCAGGACGCCCGCCAGGCGCGCGAGTTCCTCCGCCGCACGGACCTCGATATGCTCGGCGAGCTCGTCGACGTCCGCGCGAGCGCGCTCGACACCGCCCGCGCGGTGGCCGTGATCGAGGACTACAAGCCGCTCGACGTGGAGTGCGCCGCCGTGAACCTCGCGCTCCTCGGCGCCGTCCGCGACCGCTACCCCGAGTGGCGCCTGCTCGTGGACGGCGACGGCGGCGACGAGAACCTCAAGGACTACCCCATCGAGGCGAACAGCGAGCTCACGATCCGCAGCGTCGTCAACAACCGCATGCTCTACCAGGAGGGCTGGGGCGTCGAGTCCATCAAGCACTCGCTCACCTACTCCGGCGGCTTCAGCCGCGGCTGCGTGCGCGGCTACGCGTGCGAGCAGGCGCTCGGCTTCGTGGGGTTCAGCCCCTATCTGCGACCCTCGGTGATCGCGGTGGCCGAGGCCATCCCGTTCGCGGCGCTCACCGACGGCTCGCACGAGCGGCTCTACGCCCTCAAGGGCGAGGTCGTCTCGCGCGGCATCCGCGCGGTGCTCGGCGTCGACATGCCGGTGTTCCCGAAGCGCCGCTTCCAGCACGGCTCGGTGGCGGAGGCCGAGGTCGCGCGCTTCTTCCCCGAGGTCGAGGCGCGCTACCGCCGGCACTTCGAGGCGCTGCACGCCGCGGCGCCCGCGGCCGCGACGTGACTCTCCCCTCCCCCGCGCCGCCGCGGGCGGCGTCGGGCCCCACGGCGGACCGCCGCATCCGCGCGCTCCGCCCGCCGAAGCCGCCGGTGGACCTCTCCGTCGCGCACGGGTGGCTGGTGGAGGATGAGCGCCGGCCGGGCGGCGCCGTCGAGCGCGCCCTCACCGTGTTTCTCGCAGGCGCGGAGTGTCCGTTCACGTGCGCGTTCTGCGACCTGTGGCGCTGGACGACGGACGGCGCCACGCCGCCGGGCGCGCTGCCGCGGCAGCTCGAGCGCGTGCTCGGCGAGCTCGCGCGCCCGCTCCCGGCGCGTATCAAGCTGTACAACGCGAGCAACTTCTTCGACCGCCGCGCCGTGCCCGCCGAGGACGTGCCGGCGATCGTCGGGCTCGTCGAGCCGTTCGCGGGCGTCACCGTCGAGTCGCACGTCAACACGATCGGTCCGGCGACGTTCGACTTCGCGCGCGGCATCGCGGGCCGCCTCGAGGTGGCCGCAGGGCTCGAGACCATTCACCCGGAGGGCGCGCGGCACCTGAACAAGCGGCTCGACCTCGCGCGCTTCGACCGGGCCGCCGAGCTGCTCGGCGCCGGCGGCGTGGACCTCCGCGTGTTCGTGCTGCTCGGGGTGCCCTACGTGCCGACGGAGGCGTCGGTGGAGTGGGCGGTGCGCTCCGCGGCGTATGCGGCCGCGCGCGGCGCGGCCGTCGTGTCGATCATCCCCGTGCGCGGCGGCAACGGCGAGATGGAGCGCCTCGCCGCCCTCGGTCACTTCACGCCGCCGACGCTCCGCCAGCTCGAGGCGGCGCTCGACGCGTGCGTCGAGGCGCTCGCGCCGACGGTGGTCACCGCCGACCTGTGGGACGCCGGGAAGCTCGCCGCGTGCGCGGCGTGCGGCCCGTTGCGCGTGGAGCGCCTGCGCGCGATGAACGTCTCGGGCGTCCTCCAACCTCCGGTGTCCTGCGCGGAGTGCGCGGCCTCGTGACGGCCCGCTGTGAGATCGCCATCGTCGGGAGCGGCTTCACGGGCTCGCTCCTGGCGCGCGTGCTCGCCGTCATGGGGCGCGACGTCGTGCTGCTCGAGCGAGGGGCGCACCCGCGCTTCGCCATCGGCGAGTCCACGACGCCGCTCGCGAACCTCTCGCTCGAGCGCATCGCACGCCGCTACGGGCTCGCCGACTGCTGGCGGCTCGCGGCGCACGGGCGCTGGATGGCGCACCTGCCGGAGGTGCGGCGCGGCCTCAAGCGCGGCTTCACCTTCTACCGCCACCACCCCGGCACGGAGCTCGAGGACCGCGGCCTCGAGTCGGAGCGCCTGCTCGTGGCGGCGAGCCCCGACGCCCGCCTCGCGGACACTCACTGGCTGCGCGCGGACGTGGACCACCACTTCGTGCGCATGGCGCAGGCGGCCGGAGTGGACTACCGCGACGGCGCCGAGCTCTCGTCCGCGGCCTTCGACCCGGACGGGGCGACGCTGTCGGGCCGCCGGGACGGCGCGCCCTTCGCACTGCGGGCAGACTTCGTGGTGGACGCGACGGGCCCCGCGGGCTTCCTCGCGCGGCAGCTCGGGGTTCCGAGCGCGCTGGATTCGACGGAGACCGAGTCGGCGCTCGTCTTCGGGCACTTCGACGGCATGCGCCTCGTGCGCGACGTCGTTCCCGGCCTCCCGGCGGGGCCGTATCCGGACGACTGGGCGGCGGTGCACCACCTGCTCGACGAGGGGTGGATGTACGCGCTGCGCTTCGACCACGGCACGACGAGCGCCGGGTTCTGCCTCTCGCGCCGGGGGATGGAGGCGCTGGCGAGGGCGGGCGCGCGCGGGCCCGAGGGGATCTGGCGCGCGCTCCTCGAGCGCTACCCGACCGTTGCGGCGACCTTCGAGGGCGCGACGCCCGTGATGCCACTCGGGTTCAGTCCGCGCATGCAGCACCGGCTCGCGCGCGCGGCGGGCGAGCGCTGGGCCGTGCTGCCGCACGCGTACGCGTTCGTGGATCCACTCTTCTCCACCGGCATCGCGTGGGGCCTCCGCGCGGTCGAGCGGCTCGCGCTGCTCTTCGAGTCTGAGGACGGCGAGCCGCGCCTACCGGGCGCCGAGGGGCTGGCGCGGTACGAGCGGCTCCTCGCCGCGGAGGCCGCCCAGATCGACCGCGTGGTCGCCGGCGCGTACGAGGCGATGCGGCACTTCGACCTCTTCGCCGCGCAGGCGATGCTCTACTTCGCGACGGTGAGCTTCGCCGAGCTGCGGCAGCGCGTCCGGGAGGACGACGGCGCGCCGTGGCAAGGCTTCCTCGGCGTCGGCGACCCCGTGCTCGAGCCGCTGCCCCGCGAGTCGCTCGCGCGGCTCCGCGCGCTGCGCGACTCGAATGGCGACGCGGCCGCGCGCCGACGCTTCGTCGCGTGGATCCACGCGGCCATCGCGCCGCGCAACGTCGCCGGGCTCGCGGACCCGGCGCGACACAATCTCTACCCGGTGGACCTCGACGTCCTCCTCCACCGGCACGCGCTGCTGGGGATGACCCGGGAGGAGCTCGTCGAGGCGCTACCCACCCTCCGGGGGAATGGGCCGGAGCCCGTCTTCGATTGGACTCCGCAAGGACATGAATTCGACAGGATGTCCAATCTGCCTGCACATCGGATCACTCCTGTGAATGGCGTCCGTGCAGGTCGAGATCATCTAATGACCTTAGATGATCTCGACCGGAGGCGGGGTCCTTCACAGGAGTGAGTCACTCGCAGCGCGTATGGGACATCCTGTCCGATTTCTTCTCCCGATCTTGACGGCCCCCGAACGCGGCAGCACCGTACGCCCATGATTCCCGACCCCCACGCCCCGCTCCGCGACGCCGCCCTGCACAGCGTGCTCGAGGGCCCCGGCGAGAGCGACCCCGCCGTCCGCCAGGCTGCCGCCGAGGGCGTCGGCTCGTCGGCGGAGCTGCAGGCGCTGGTGGACCGCATCGACCGGCACGCCTACCGCGTGACCGACGAGGAGATCGCGCGGCTGCAGGCCGTCCACGGCGACGACCGCCTGTTCGAGATCATCGTCAGCGCCGCGCTCGGCGCCTCGCGCCGCCGGCTCGAGGCGGGGCTCCGCGCCCTGGACGAGGCATGAGACTCAAGAAGGTCCACGCGGGGCACCCGCTCGCCGACAAGGCGATGCTCGGCGTCATGCGCCTCGTCATGGGCCACGCGCCCGGCGTCGTGCGCACCCTGCTCTACCGCAAGGAGTTCTTCGGGAAGCACTGGTCGAAGCTCACGCAGCAGGTGATGCGCGGCCCGTCCCCGTGGACGGTGGGCGAGCGCGAGATCTTCGCGGCCGTCGTCTCGCGCTTCAACCAGTGCGTCTTCTGAACGAAGTCCCACTCCGCGGTCGCGGAGGCGGCGCTCGGCCACGGGACGATGGGGCCCGTGCTCGAGGACTACCGGACGGCCCCCATCGACGAGAAGCTTCGCGCGACGATCGGGCTGCTCGAGACGCTCACGCTCTCGCCCGATGAGCTGAGCGCCGAGCGCGTGCGCGAGGTGCTCGCGCTCGGCGTGACGAAGGAGGCGATTCGCGACGCGTTCTACGTCGCGTTCCTCTTCAACACGTACGACCGCCTCGCCGACACGCTCGGCTGGGAGCTGCCGGCGGAGCAGTTCTACCGCAAGTCGGGCGAGTTCCTGCTGAAGCGCGGGTACGACAGCTAGCGTCCCCCCGCCGCGATCCGCTCGCGGCGGGCGCGTCCCCGCACCACGCGCGTGTTGTACTCCCGCAGGTAGCGCTGGTGCGCCGCGTCGCTGGGGTACGCCTCGCCCGGCGAGTACGGGTACGACCGGATCGCGTGGAACGGCAGCGGCTCCACCGTGGTGCCGTGCGCGGTGTTCAGGTCCGAGTCCTTGATCCACCCGTCGGTGTAGAGCAGGAACGTGCGCTTCCACCCGGCCTTTAGCTCGCCGGCCGACGTCGCGTCGAACTGCACGGTGGCCTCGTCGCCGGGCCCCATGACGACGTACATGTCGTCGGCCCTGCCGAGCAGCGGCAGCACGTCGCCGAAGCGGGTGAGCGCGCCCTCGATGGGGCGCCACGGGTTCTCCCTCGTCACGTCCGCGTAGTCGAACCAGAACGGCCCGTGGCGGCCGCCCCTGCGGTACGTGCGCGAGAATCCGCGGAAGTGCAGGTCCGCCGAGACGGGGGCGAGCGCCGTGACCTTCAGCGGGCTCGCCGCCTCGTGCCGGGCGACGAATGCATGATCCCAGTAGATCTGCATCGCGGTGCGGAGCCGCACGTGGCGGTCCGCGGTCGGGAAGATGCCGGCGAGGTCCACGACGACCGTCTTGTCCTTCCCGGACGGGAAGCCGATGCTCGGCACCGCCGTCACCCACCGGCCGCGCGCGTCGCGCACCTCGACCGACGGCGGCGCGGCCGCGATGGCGGTCTGCTGCGAGAGGGCGACGTTGATGCTCGCGTCGGTCGGGTAGATCCAGCCGCGGAGGAAGAGGAACGTCCCGGGCGCGCCGGCGTCCGGCCCCAGGTCGAGCACGAGCTCGTGCGGCTCGACGACGCCCTGGTAGCGCGTCGGCGTGAAGTCGGACACGTACACGTCGTCGGCCGCGCGCAGCGCCGGCAGCACGTCGTGCCCGTGCTCGTCGGTGGCCGAACGTGGGAGCTGCGGGCGCGCGACCTGGAAGGGGCGCAGCGAGACGGGCCCGGGCGGGACGAAGCGCTCGTCCACGAAGACGTCCACCGAGTCCGGATGGTCGACGGCGAGCAGCTTGATCTCGTCCGCGTACGCCGTCTCCCAGAGCTCCTCGGTGAACTGGATGACGTAGCGCCCGTCCTTCGGCTTCAGCGCGCTGCCGTCGATGCGGATGTACTCCTGCGAGGCACCCGCGGGCGCGAACGCGCTGGAGCTTCCCATCAGGCCGAGCGGCATGCCGAGCGCGCTGCGCCACATCACGTCGGTCACGAAGCGGAAGCGCGTGCCGTCCCACGTGTAGGCGAACGCGCACGAGCCCTTGAGCAGCTCGCGCTCCACGACGTCCTGGTCGGAGCCCGGCACGTAGACGGTCTGCGGCACGCCGTTCGGCCACTCGACGCGCAGCACGTCGGCCTTGAGGTGCGGCCCGAGCCCGAAGTGGGTCACGCGCCCGGTGACGACGCGCGTCTGGTAGATGTCGCCGGCCCGCAGCTCGACGCGCGAGCCGATGCCGAACGCGTTGTTCTTGCCGCTGCCGTCGCGGAGTGCCTTGAGCTCCACCTTGGCGGCGAGGCTGCCGTTCCCGAAGTCGTTGCGCAGGAGCCGCGGCGCGCCGTCGGCGTCCACGAGCACGAGGTCGAGGTCGCCGTCGTCGTCCACGTCCGACACCGCGACGGCCGACGCACCCGCCGAGCGCGCCGCCTCGGGGAGGATGGAGGACCGATCGACGAGCCGCCCGGCGCCGTCGTTCCGGAAGAGGAAGATTCCGCGCGACGCGGGCCCCCGCCCCGCGGGCGTCCCCGCGACGACGAGGTCGAGCCAGCCGTCGTTGTCGTAGTCGAGGAAGCTCGCGGACGTGACGGCGACGAAGCGGAGCGCGCGCAGGGCTGCGGCCGATCGGTCGTCGCGCGCGAACGCCCCGCGCGCCGCGTTGCGCCAGAGCGCCGGGTCGCCGCCGCCCGGGCCTCCGACGAAGAGGTCGAGGGCGCCGTCGTTGTCGTAGTCGCCGACGGTGACCGCGCTCGCCGCGCTGCCCCCGAGCCCCCTCGCCGCCGTGGCGTCGGCGAGGCGCGTCGCGCCGCCGTTGCGGTAGAGCGCCGCGCCCCGCGCACCCGCCGTCACGAGATCGATGCGTCCGTCGTCGTCGAAGTCGCCGATCGCCGCGTCGCTCGCCCCGCCCTGCCCGAGCCCGAACGCCGCCGTCGCCTCGGCGAACGTGCCGTCGAGGTTGTTCCGGTAGATGCGGGTGCCCGCGTCGCCGACGAGCAGCATGTCGAGGTCGCCGTCGTGGTCGAGGTCCGCGAACAGTGCGCGGCGCGCGCCCGCGGCGTCGGCGATGCGCGCGCGCGCCGTCGCGTCCTCGAACGTGCCGTCGCCCCTGTTGCGGAAGAGACGCGCGCGCCCGTCGCCGCCGATGGCGAAGAGGTCGAGCCAGCCGTCGTTGTCGAAGTCGGCGAAGGTCGCGAACGACGCGCCCTGCGGGAGTGCGATGCCGGAGCGGTCGCTCACGTCCCGCACGAACCCGCCGCGCACGCGGTGGAGCCGCGCGACGGCACGCGCCTGCGTCGCCGACCACGAAGAGGTGAAGAGGTCGTCCGCGCCGTCGCCATCCACGTCCCCCGCGGCGAGCGCCGTGGGCCCGCGCGCCGTGTCCGCCGCCGAGCCTCGCGCGCCCGCGGGCTCGAAGCCCGCCTCGCTCGTCGCGTCGGTGAAGCGCACGACCTCGGGCGTCCCCTGTCCGCGCACCTGCCTCAGCGTCACGAAGTCCTTCGGCGCGAACCCGAGCACGAGGCGCCCGGGAATCGGCCCCTCCACCCACCGCACCTCCTCCAGCGAGGCCTGGAAGGGCGAGGTCACCTCCAGCAGCGCGACCACGCGATCGAGCGCCGGACGCGCGCGCGCCAGGTCGCCGGCGCGAAAGAGGGCGATGGAGCTGTCGAGCGCCGCGCGCACCTCCTCGGGCGGCTCGGGCGGCAGGCGGCGCACCTCCTCGAGGTGCCGGGGGGGGCTGTCGCCTTCGTCGCGTCGCGCGAGCAGGCCCGCGAGCCGGAGCCGCACCGCGAGGTTCGCCGGCGCGGCCGCCAGCGCCTCGCGCAGCAGCGCCTCGGCGCGTTGCGCCGCCGCGGCGTCGGGCTGGCGCGCCTCGAGCTCGGCCAGGGCGTACAGGATCCGCGCGTTGCCCGGCGTGCGCCGGCGCATCTCCTCGAGCGTCGCGCGCGCCTCGGCGGGCCGGTTGGTGAGCGAGTAGAGCCTCGCGA
>JBJMNJ010000143.1:0-20189 GCA_045804325.1 Gemmatimonadaceae bacterium | reverse complement strand
TTCTGGATGAAGAGCAAGGACCAGGGGAATCGCCCCGCCTAACGGGCGAGCCCCCGCGGTCCGCCGCGCCGACTCAGCGCGCCGTGCGCCGCCTGGAGGATTTCCGGGCGGCGCTCTTCTTTCCGGCGCCCTTCTTCGCCGCGTTGCGCTTCCGCGTGGCGGCGGCCTTCTTGCCGGCCGCGCTCCGCTTCGCGGTGGACTGGCTGCTGCCCGCCTTGCGCCCGCCCTTCTTGGAGGCGGAGCGGTTGGCCGTCTTGCCGCGGCCGGAGCCGGACTTCTTGCCGCCGCCCTCTTCCTTGTTGACGGTCGCGTAGGCGCGCGCCTCGGCCGTCTTCTTCGACACGCCGCGCTTCTGGTAGCCTTCCGCGATGTGCTTCGCGCGGCGCCGCTGCTTGCCCGTGTACGACGTCTTGTCGCCCTGCGGCATGATCGCCCCCGGAAAGAGTCGGAGGCCTGCCCGCAGGGAGCGTGCCTAACGGCGTCGTGGGTCGTGAGCTAGAGACCGACGTCTACAGACTATCGACCCACGAGCCACAGGACCGGTCGGGGCTGGTCCTGTGGCTCGTGGTCGGTGGTCGGTGGTCTCTGGTCGTCGGTCGTTGGCCCAACGACTCACGGCCTAGGTCACGGCGTCACCGCCGCCACGCGCTTCCCCGGGTACCGCTCGAACCAGCTCCGCAGGTACGCCTGCGTCCGCAGGTAGTTGCTCGGCGTCGAGCTCGTGCCGTGCCACTCGTTGTTGAAGCGGATCATCGCCGTCGGCACCTTCCGCAGCTTCAGCGCCTGGTAGAACTCCTCCGTCTGCGAGATCGGCGTGCGGAGGTCCTGCACGCCCGTCATCAGCATCGTCGGCGTCTTCACGTTGCCGACGTACATCAGCGGGCTGCGGCGCAGGTGCTCCGACGGGTCCTCCCACGGCAGCTTCTCGAAGTTCCGGTACCAGCTCGGCCCGTCCGTCGTCCCGACGAAGCTCATCCAGTTGATCACCGGGCACATCGAGGCCGCCGCCGCGAAGCGGTCCGTGTGGCCGACGGTCCAGGCCGTGAGCACGCCGCCGCCCGAGCAGCCGTAGACGTACATGCGCGTCGTGTCCACGTAGCCGCGGCCGATCACCGTGTCCACGCCCGCCATGAGGTCGTCGAAGTCCTTCCCCGGGTACGCGTTCTTGATCGCGTTCCCGAAGCTCGACCCGTAGCCCGTGGAGCCGCGCGGGTTCGTGTAGAGCACGACGTAGTCGTGCGCCGCGTGCTCCTGCCATCCGAAGTTGAACGCCGTGTTGTACATCGCGTGCGGCCCGCCGTGGATGCTCAGCATCAGCGGGTACTTCCGCGACGGGTCGAAGTGCGGCGGCTTGATCACCCAGCCCTGCACCCGGAGCCCGTCCTTCGACGTGTACCACACCTCCTCGACGTCGCCGATCGTCTTGCCGGCGAGGACGTCCTCGTTCACGCTCGTGAGTCGGCGCATCGACGCCGGCGTCGCGAGCGGGAAGATGTAGACGTCGTTCGGCTCCTTCGCCGTCGAGCGCACCGCGACCGCGACCCCGCGGCCGATGTCGCCCACCGTGAGCACCTGCGGGCCGCGCGTCACCGGCCGGACCGCGCCGTTGAGCGGGGCGAAGAACAGGTTCCGCGCGCCCTCGTTTTCCGCCACGAAGTAGATCCCGGTGCCGTCCGGCGCCCAGAAGATGTCCGTCGGCGAGCGGTCGAGCTGCTCCGTGAGGTTCCGGACGCCCGAGCCGTCGGCGTTCATGACGTAGAGGCGGCTGTCCTTCCACGTCGCGTCGGTGGAGTCGAAGCCGGTGTAGGCGACGAACCGGCCGTCCGGCGACGGCGTGGGGTTGCCGTCCGGCCCCTTGCGATTCGTGAGCTGCGTGAAGCGCCCGGTGGCCACGTCCACGCGGTAGATCTCACTCTCGCGCCAGCGGTACTCCGCGTCCTCTACGCGCAGCGCGCTGAAGAGGATGCCGCGCCCGTCCGGCGTCCACCGCGGCGCGCCGTGCTCCCAGTCGCCGCTCGTCACCTGCCGCGGCGTCCCGCCCTCGGCGCTCACGACGAACACGTGCCGGTAGCCGTCGTCGATGAACCCCTGCCGGTCGCGCCGGTAGCTCAGCTTCGTGACGACGCGCGGCGGCTCCGTCCACTTCGCGCCCTTGGGCGCCGCCGGGATGTCGAGGCGCCAGTCGTCCTTCTTCGGGACGAGCATGCGGAACGCGATCGACTTTCCGTCCGGCGACCACGCGAGGTCGCTCGGCGTCTCCGAGAGCCGGGTCACCTGCGTCGCCGAGCCCTCGGCATCCATGTAGCGCACCCACACCTGCGTGCCGCTGGGCTCCCCCTTGGCGAGGTACGCGATGCGCGTCCCGTCCGGCGACCAGCGGGCGTTCGAGCCCTGGAGGAGGACGCGGTTGCGCGTGCCGTCCGCGTTCACGATCCAGAGCGACGACTCCCACTTGTCGTTCAGCTTGTCGATCCAGCGGCGCGTGTAGATGACCTGCCGCGCGTCGGGCGAGAGCTGCGGGTCCTGCACGTCCTCCCAGTCGAGGTACGTGGCGAGGGAGAGTCGGTCGGCGGGGTCGCGCGCGACGTCGGGCCGCGCGGCCGTCGAACCCTGCGCGCGGAGGGCGGGCGCGACGAGGAGCGCGCCCGCCAGGAGCGAGAGACGAAGATGCATGTGGACCTCTGGGGAGGTGATCGGTCTGGGGGAGTCCACGCCGTGTACGCCCCCGGCGCCCGGGACGTTGTGGCTGCGGCCGGTGTGGCGCCAGCGGCTGCCCTCCTAGGAGAGCTCCACCCCGTGCCGCTCGATGAGGTCGTACAGGCTGAGCAGGTCGGTCTCGACCCCGTGCCGCTGGCTCAGGGCCTCGATGGCCGCCATGTCCGGCACCCCCGCGCCTGCCGGGGGCACGTGCGCGGCGACGTCGGCGTAGTACCGGTCCATCCCGCCGGGCGCGCACACGGCGAGGAATCGCGCAGCCGCCGAGTCATCCGGGTCCGTCCAGACGGTGTGCCACGCGTGGGGCGGGATCACGACGCTCGCGCCCGCCTCCACGAGGTGCGAGCCGTCCGCGAGCTCGAGGTGGAGCGTGCCGGCGAGCACGTGCAGCACCTCCGCCGCCGCGTGGCGGTGCAGGGGGAGTGCGACGCACCCGGACGGGAGCGCGTGCTCCAGCACGCACGCCGCGCCGCCGCTCGCCGCGGACGGCACGCGGATGCGCGTGCGGAAGCGGCGGATGGACGCGTCGGCGCCGGTGCCGGGGGCGCCGAGAAGTGCCGTCGTGCGTGCGTGCATGCGTGCGAACCCGGGAGAGAGACGTCTCGCTCAATCTACCGCGCCAGGAGCCACTCGCGCGCCTGCGCCGCGGTGACGTTCCCGCCGCACAGCGGGACGAGCGCGCTGGCTCCGCGCCAGCGCTCCGGGAAGGCGACGAACGCCGCGAGCCCGGCGGCCCCCGCCGGCTCGACGACGAGCCCCGCGTGCTCGTGCAGCAGCCGCATCGCGGCGACGATGTGCGCGTCGTCCACCGCCACCACCTCGTCCACCGTCCCGCGCATCTGCCCGACGGCCCACGGCACGGGCTCGCGCACCGCGATGCCGTCGGCGATGGTGTCGGCGCGCGCGGTGGGCACCGCCCGCCCCGCCTCGAACGAGCGCAGCATCGCCGGCGCGCCGCTCGCCACCACCGCGACGACGCGCGTCGCGGGCGCCGCGTGCTTCAGCCACGCGCCCACCCCCGTCACGAGCGCGCCGTTGCCGAGCGGTACGAGGGCGACGTCGGGCGCGCCCGCGCTCTCCGTCGCCTCCAGCGCCATCGTCCCCGCGCCCTCGGCGATCTCCGGCAGCGCGCCGTCCTCCACGTACAGGGCGCCGGCCTCGGCGG
The DNA here is from genome assembly GCA_045804325.1 of Gemmatimonadaceae bacterium. Lineage (GTDB taxonomy): Bacteria > Gemmatimonadota > Gemmatimonadetes > Gemmatimonadales > Gemmatimonadaceae > JBJMNJ01. The sequence continues at coordinate 16,309 of JBJMNJ010000143.1, read as the reverse complement.
CGTACGCGCGGGCGTGCGACTTGGCCGCGTCGAAGTCCGCGCCGGCGAGGCGGACGTCCGCGCCGAGGCGGCGCATGGCGGCGAGCTTCAGCGCGTTCGCGCTCTCGGCGGCGAACACCGTGACCGGCATCCCGCGCCGCGCGCCCGCGCGCGCGAGCCCCTGGCCGAAGTTCCCCGCCGAGGCGCAGACGAGCGGCCGCCCGGGCGGCAGCGTCGCCGCGAGCAGCTCGGTGCCGCGTCCCTTGAACGAGCGGATGGGATTGAGCGTCTCGACCTTCAGCAGGAGCTCCGCGCCGAGCGCCTCGTCGAGGGAGGTGCCGCGGAGCAGCGGAGTGCGCAGGAAGACCGGGTCGATGGCGGCGGGCGCGTCGGCGATGTGGCGTGCGTCGATGGGGCGCATGGGCGGTTCGGGCGATGCCTGACGAGGGCTCTGGCGCGTGATCGGGGGAAAGCTAAGGTTGGAGCCCCGCCCCGTCCCCCACCCGGAGCCCCCCGATGCACCGCTCACTGTTCCTGCTGGCGTCCTGCGCTCTCGTCGCCAGCGCCTGCGACCGCGCCCCCACGTCGCCCGCCGCGCGCACCGACGCGGCGGCCGCGCCGCTCGCCGCCGTCTGGAGCGGCGGCCCGGACAAGGTCGTCACCGTCATGACGCGCAACCTCTACCTCGGCGCGAGCATCGACCCGATGATCGCCGCGCTGGTCCAGAACCCCGCGTCGGTCCCGGTGGTGGCCGCGCAGACGTGGGCCGTCGTACAGGGGACGAACTTCCCGGCGCGCGCGGGCCGCCTCGCCGCGGAGATCGTCGCCGCCGACCCCGAGCTCGTCGGGCTCCAGGAGGTGTCGCTCTGGCGCACCGGGCCGGTGCTGAGTCCGGCGCCCGCCGAGGACGTCGTCTACGACTTCCTCGACCTGCTGCTCGACTCGCTCGCCGCGCGCGGCGCGTCGTACGAGGCCGTCGCCACGTCCGTCAACACCGACGTCGAGATGCCGAGCGCCATCGGCCGCGACATCCGCCTGACCGACCGCGACGTGATCATCGCCAAGGCCAAGCTGCCCGTGTTCAACGCGCGGGACGGGCGGTACCAGGCGAGGCTGCAGTTCCCGCTGCCGACGGGCGGCGTGCTGCCCGCGCCGCGCGGCTGGACGTCGGTGGACGTGAAGATTCGCGGCGAGAGCTTCCGCTTCTTCAACACGCACCTCGAGACGGAGCAGTTCGCGCCGGCGCAGGTGGGGCAGGCGGTGGAGCTGCTCGGGATCCTCGCGGCGAGCCCGCTGCCGGTGATCGCCGTCGGCGACTTCAACTCCGACGCGGACGGCGGCAGCACCCCGACGTACGCGATGCTCGCGGGCGCCGGCTTCCTGGACGCCTGGCCGCAGGTGAGCGAGGACGCGGGGCTCACGTGCTGCCACAACGAGACGCTCACCAACCCGACCGCCGCGTTCCACTCGCGCATCGACCTCGTGCTGACGCGCGGCCTCCCGGGCGCCGTCGCGGCCCAGGTCGTGGGCGACGACCCCGCCGACCGGACCGCGGGCGGGCTGTGGCCGTCGGACCACGCGGGGGTGGTGGCGGTGGTGAGGCTGAAGTAGCAGGGGGGAGCGAACCGAACGGCGGCCTTCGGCCGCGGTTCTCTACTCCTCGCGGCGCATGGCCTGTCTTCACTCGGTTCTCTACGTCGCCGCGCTGCGCGCGGCTCGTCGGTCTTCTACGTCGGGGCACTTCGTGCCCCTCGTCGGTTCAGACCGGCCTCCGGCCGGTGGTTGCCGATCAGCAACCGGCGCCGAAGGCGCCGAGGGCCTACTCGCTCCTCAGCGCCACCACCGGGTCCACCCGCGCCGCTCGCCACGCGGGAATGAGCGCGGCCGGCACCGCCACGGCGAGCAGCACGCCCGCGACCAGCGCGACCGTCGCCGGGTCGTACGGTGTCACGCCGTAGAGCAGCGCCGCGATCAGCCGGCCGGACGCGAGCGCGAGCGCGACGCCCACGAGGACGCCGACGGCGGCGATGCGCAGACCGCCCGCGACCACGTAGCGCACGAGGTGGCCGCGGCGGGCGCCGAGCGCGGCGCGAACGCCGAACTCGTGGGTCCGCTGCGCGACGCCGTACGACACCGTGCCGTACATCCCGACGACGGCGACGAGGAGCGCGAGGAGCCCCATCCACGTGAAGAGCCGCGCCCCGAGGCGCCACGGGCGGTACTCGGGGTCGAGGATCTCGGTCATCGGCGTGACCTTCACCTCCGCGCCGGGGAACGCGCGGCGCAGCGCCCCGCGCAGCTCGGCCGCCGCCGCCTCGGCCGCGCCGGGCGCGCCGCCCGCGCGCACGACCACCGTGCCCGGCACCCACCCCTTCTCGGGCGTGTTGTCGAGCGGCACGTAGTACTGCGGGCGCGCCTCGTCCTCAATGACCTTGTCGCGGCGCACGTCCTCCACCACGCCGACGACGGTGTAGCACGGGCTCTCGCGCGTCTCGAAGCGCAGGCACTGGCCGAGCGGCTGACGCCCCGGCCACACCTTCTCCGCCATCGCGCGGTTCACCACGGTCTCGGCGCCGCGCTCGGTGAACGGCGCGCCGGCGAGGACGCGGATGCCCGCCGCGCGGAAGAACGTCGGCGTCACGGGCGAGACGGTCATGAGCGTGCGGCCGGGGATGGAGTCGCGGTCGGCGAAGACCTTCATGAAGCTCCACCCGCGCATGGGCTGCATGCCGGCGAGCGCCGTCTCCTCCACGCCGGGGCGCGCGCGCAGCCGGGCGCCGACCTCGGCGAGGCGCGCGCCGACGATCTCGCGCGGCAGCTCCCGCCCCTCGTCGAACGCGACCTCGCCGAAGAAGAGGCGCTCCGCGTCCCAGCCGATGTCGAGGCCGCGCACGTTCTGCAGGCTCCGCACGAAGAGCGCGGCGCCCACCAGGAGCACGACGCTCAGCGCGGTCTGCGTCACCACGAGCGCGGAGCGCAGGCGCGAGCGCCGCGTGGTGCCCTCGCGCGCGCCCTCCTTGAGCGCGCTCGTGAGGTCGGGCCGGCTGGACTGCAGGGCGGGCACGAGCGCCGCGGCGACGCCCGCGAGCAGCGCGACGCCGAGCGTGAAGAGCGCGACGCGCCCGTCGAGCGCGGGGTCCTGCCACTCCACCCCGTCGAGCAGCAGCGCGCGCAGCGTCTCCCCGCCCCAGCGGCCGGCCACGAGTGCCGCGCCGGCGGCGAGCAGCGCGAGCAGGAGCGACTCCGCCGCGAGCAGGCGGACGAGGCGCGCGCGCGAGACGCCGAGCGCGAGGCGCACCGCGATCTCGCGCCGGCGCCGCACGGCGCGGGCGAGCAAGAGGTTGACGACGTTCGCGACGGCGATGACGAGCACCAGCGCCGCGACGCCGGCGAGGCGCGTGGCGATGACGAGCTCCTGCCCGGGCTTCGCGGGCCCGCGCGCCTGGACGATTCCGCCGTGCAGCACCTCCGTGGTCGAGTCGGGGCGCTGCGGGTGCCACGCGCTGTTCGCGCGCCGCACGCCGAGCGTCGCGCGGTCGAGGAAGCCCGCGACCGGGTCGCCGGGCGCGACGCGCTGCACCGCCTGGAAGCCGTTCACGTGCGGCGCCTCCCACCAGCGCGGCCCCTCCCACCCGAGCGTGGAGCGCGCGAAGAGCGGCATCCACACGTCCGCCGCCTGCAGGTCGAGCCCCGTGAACGCCGGCGGCAGCACGCCCACGATGGTGAACGTGCGCGCGCCGACGGCGAGCCGCGTGCCCAGCACGTCGGCGCGGCCGCCGAGGCGCGTGCGCCAGAAGTGGTCGCTCACGACGGCGACGAGCGCCGCCGCGCCGGGGCGGTCCTCGTCGGCGGCGAAGAGGCGCCCCGCCGCCGGGCGGACGCCGAGGACGTTCCAGTAGCTTGCGGACGCGAAGACTCCGCGCAGCCGCGGCGAGCCGAGCGAGGGGCCCTCCCGCAGCGCCCAGTCGGTGGTGAAGAGCGCGAGGCGCGCGGAGTCCGGCGCGGCCGCCTGCACGGCGCGGTACTGTGGGTAGCTCATCCCCGGCGTCGCGAACGGCACGCCGTCCTCCGTGTTGTGGTAGCGCACCCAGAGGCGGCGCACCGAGTCCGGCTCGGCGACGCCGCCGGGCGCGCGCAGGTAGAGCCGGTCGAGCAGCGCGAACGCCGCCGCGTTGACGCCGACGCCCAGCGCGAGCGTGACGACGACGGTGAGCGTGACGGCGCGGTCGCGCCGCAGCGAGCGCCAGGCGTGCCGCGCGTCCTGCGCGAGCAGGTCGAGCCACCGGATCCACGTCGCGTCGCGCGTCGCCTCGGCCCACCGCGTCCGGTTGCCGAAGCGGCGGCGCGCGAGGTCGGGGTCGCGCTGCTGCATGGCGTCGAGCTCGAGGTGGTGGCGCATCTCCTCCTCGAGCTCGCGGGCGTGCGCGCCGGGGCGGAGCACGGTGCGCGCGCGGTGGCGCAGGGCGTCGAGCCAGCTCATCTCAGGCGCCCTCCGGCTGGCCGCCGCGCCCGAGCACGCGCGCGATGGCGAGGGTGAGCTTGTCGAACTCGGAGATCTCCTGCCCGAGCTGCTTGCGGCCGCTCGCGGTGACCGTGTAGTAGCGCGCCTTGCGGCCCGTGGGGCTCACGCCCCACTTCGCCGTCACCCAGCCGGCCGCGAGCAGGCGCTCGAGCGCGGGGTACAGCGAGCCCTGCTCGACCTTGAACGTCTCGCCCGAGGAACGCTCGATGTGCTGGGCGATGGCGTAGCCGTGCAGCGGCCCGAGCGTCAGGGTCTGCAGCACGAGCATCTCGAGCGTGCCCGGGAGGAGGTCGCTCTTCGCGCGGCGCGGGGGCATGCGGGCTCCACGTGTAGTCTGTCTACCGGTGATGGTCAGACAGTCTACCTATGGGCCGGCCCGCCGCAAGAGGCTAGGGGGTCGGGGGGCCCCAGTCACTCACCTGGCTCGTGAGCGAACCCGACGTCACAGGCGCGGGCGAGCCGCCCGACGCGCTCATCACCCACGCCTGCGTGCCGGCGCCCGGCACGAAGCGCGTGAACGCGATCTGCATCCCGTCGCGCGACCAGGCGGGGCTCCAGTCGTCCGGGTAGTAGTCGCCGCTGCTCCGCGGCGTGAGCGGCGTGACGCCCGTCCCGCCGGCGCCGATCGCCTCGATGTTCGCCGCGCCCGAGACGTAGCAGATGTACGCGATGCGCGCCCCGTCGGGCGACCACCGCGGCGTCACGACGTCGCCGGCGCAGGCGGCGCCGCCTCCGAGCTCGTGCTGGTCCGTCCCGTCCGCGTTCATGACGTACAGCGCCAACCGGCCACTCGTCGGGCGGCGCGACGTGAAGACGATGTGCGAGCCGTCCGGCGACCACTCGGGTTCGCCGGCCTGCGCGTCGGGGGAGCTCAGGGCGTGCACGCCGCTGCCGTCCGCGTTCATGACGTGCACGACGAAGCGGAAGGTCGCGCCGTCGTGCCGGATGAAGGCGATCCGGGCTCCGTCGGGCGACCAGCTCGGCGAGTAGGCGTGGGAGCTGCCGTCGGTGAGCGGCCGCTGGCCGGCGCCGTTGGCGTCCATGACGAAGATGTCCGACGGGTATCCGTACGGCTTCAGCTCGAAGCCGGTCGGGCGCGAGAACGCGATGCGCTGGCCGTCCGGCGACCAGCGCGGGGACTCGTCGGGCACGGAGTTCGTCGTGAGTCGGCGCTCCGCCGACCCGTCGGGCAGCACGACCCAGATGTTGCTGCTCTCGAGGGTGCCCGTGGTGCGGACGACGAGCAGCACGCCGCGCGGGTCTCGCAGCGGCGCAGGCTCGCTCGGCCCGTCCGAGCAGCCTGTGGAGAGCAGGAGGGCGACGAACGTCGACGTGGACCGAAGGCTGAGCATTGGGCGCCGGGGTGCGCGGGGCTGGCCGGGATACGGCATCTCGCCCACGAACGTGTAGATCGGCCATACACCCCGCAACGCACTCCCCGCCGGCCGCGTGCAGGGGATGACCAGGCCCTTCCGCTTCCCAATCCCTACGCCCCGTCTCGCGGCCCGCGGTCCACGGCCCGCGGCCGTTCTCACACCCCCCCGTACCACTCGTACCCCTGGTCGCTCCAGTACCCGCCGTTGCGCGCGGGGAGGAAGAGCACGCGCGTGAGGTACTTCGTGTTCTTGTACCCGAGCTTGATGGGCGAGTGGAGGCGCGCGGGCGCGCCGTGGCCGGGCGTGAGCAGGGTGCCGTCCATCCCGTACGCGACGATCGTCTGCGGGTGCGTCGCGCTCTCGAGGTCCCAGCTCTCGTGATAGCCGTCGTCGAACGACTGGAAGTCCACGTAGCCCGCGTCGGGCAGCGCGCCCGCCACGCGCGCGAGCTCGCTCACGCGCACCCCGCTCCACTCGGCGCGCGCCGTCCACCCCTCCACGCAGTAGTGGTTCACGCGCTGCGTGACGCGCGGGAGCTTCTGCAGGTCGGCGAGCGAGAGGGAGAGCGGTCGGCGCACGAGGCCCGCGACCTCGAGCCGCCACGCGCCGCGCGCGGCCGCGTCCCACACCGGGAGCTCCTTCGAGACGAAGTAGCGGGGGAACGCGGCGCCCGAGAGCCGCGCCCCGGCGGGGAACCCGTCGCGGGCGGTGTGCCGGAAGAGCCAGCGCTCCACCCCCTCGTTCCGGCGGGCGGCGAGCGCGAGCAGCCGCTTCGCCGGCGCGGAGTCGCAGCCGAGCAGGGCGGCGGTGACGGACGCGCCGCCCACCCGGAGGAAGGCGCGCCGGCCTAACGAGTCGTCGGGGCGGGTCACGGTCAGCCCTCCGGCCGCGGGGCGGCAGCCGGGCTCTCGCCGCGGCGGAAGACGTGGGAGAGGGGGCGCGCGTTCCGCGCCTCGGGGGAGCGGGCCTCGTCGTAGCCGCCGGTGACCATCGAGCGCAGCGACTGCGGGTCCACGGCGAAGACCATGAACACGTGGACCGTCGTGAGGGCCGCGAGCGCGAGCATCGCCACGAAGTGCCACCAGCGCGCCCACACGTAGCCGCCGAACAGCGCGGTGACCCAGCCGAGCTGCACGGGCTTCCAGATGGCGAGCCCGGTGAGCACGGAGAGCACGCCGACCCACGGCATGAGGAAGTAGGCGGTGCGCTGCAGCGCGTTGTGCTTTCCCTGATGCGGGTGGTCGCGCCGCACGCGCAGGTAGAACTTCACCATCTCCAGGGCGTCGCGCGCGTCGCCGCGGCGGGGCACGAGGTCGCGCCACTCGCCGTGCAGGTAGACGAAGCCGAGGTAGACGAGGCCGTTCACCACGAGCAGCCACATCGCGGCGAAGTGCCACTGCCGCCCGCCGGCGAGCCAGCCGCCGAGGGCGAGCCAGTCGGGCGCCCGCGTCCCCGCCCACGGCCAGCAGCAGAACGTCTCGCCTTTCCGGGCGAACCGCGGGTAGGCGTTGAAGATCTGCAGCCCGCTCCCGGCCATGAGGGCGAGCGCGAGCGCGTTCACCCAGTGCGTGAGGCGGACGACCCAGTGGTGGCGCGGGCGGGCCTGGGACACGGGGGGGCTCCGGAGAGGGCGGGGGACGGCTCCGGCTACAATGCCACCTTACGCCGCCGGGTTCCAGAAGGGTGGGCGAATCCGCCCGGCTTGCGGCCGGCATGGGGCGTGGAGAGTTTGCTCGTCCCAGGTCCGAAATCGCCAGCCATCCCACCGAGCCCCCATGCGCCCTCGCACGCCCCTCGCTCGCGCCACCGCGCTCGCCGGCGCGGTCATCCTTCTCCTCGGCGCCTGCCTACGCGAGGGCCCGGTCGCCCCCACCCGTGCCTCGCTCGACATGGACGAGGCGGCCGTCGTGGACTCCGACACGGGCGACCTCGTGCTCTGGCCGAGCGACGTACAGCCGCCGGCGGCGGCGACGGGGGGCGGGCCGCTGCTCGCCCTCGCCGGCGCCACGGTCCCCAGCATCCGCATCGGCGTCGTGCAGTCGTCGGCGACGATCGTGCTCGGCAGCCTCGCGGACTACACGATCAAGGACAAGGCGACGGGCGTGACCCTCATGAGCGGCACGAACGGCTCGGCGAGCGTGACGCTCGCGGCGGTGCCCGAGGTGTACATCTACTACCAGGTGGTGTGCGGCTCGGTCGCGGCGGTGTCCACCCGGCAGGCGCAGGCCACCGCGCTCGCGTACTTCACGCTCACCGAGAACGTGCTGAAGGCCGACGGCACGCTGAACTGCGTGCGCCTCCTCATCGGCCGCCTGCCGACGACGTCCACGACGGCGCAGCGCACGGAGTTCAAGAACACGCTCATCAGCGAGGGCCTCGCGGCGTCCGACGCGTTCGCGCGCACGATCACCATCGGCAACCAGACCGTGTACCGCGTCACGCGCGGCACGCTCTCCATGCAGAGCGTGAACCCGGTGGTCGTCACATCGAACGGCGGCGTCGTCACCATCGGCGCGACCGCGACGACGCTGCGCCGCTACCGCGGCAAGGGCGAGGCGCGCATCAACAGCGCCGCGCTCCTCGCCGGCATCAACGAGCTGCCGGTCGAGGACTACCTCTACGGCGTCGTACCGCAGGAGCTCGGGCCCGTCGCGTTCCCGGAGATGGAGGCGCAGAAGGCGCAGGCGATCGCGGCGCGCACGTACGCGCTCGGCAACTTCAACCGCCGCGGCTCGGACGGCTACGACCTCCGCGCGACCACCGACGACCAGGTCTACGGCGGCTACGCGTTCGAGCACCCCGTCTCGAACCAGGCGGTGGACGAGACGCGCGGCGTCGTCGCGACGTACAACGGAGGGCTGATCCAGGCGCTCTTCTCGTCGACGTCCGGCGGGCACACGTCGGACAACGAGGAAGTGTTCAATTCGGCGCCCGTCCCCTACCTGCGCGGCATCGTCGACAGCGACAAGCACTACCCGCCCGGCCTCGCGGCGGACAAGGAGGCGATCCGCAACTCGAGCGACCTGCGGCTCCTGCGCCAGTACCGCGAGCACGACTTCGAGACCGACTGGGCGAGCCTGCACCGCTGGACGTTCGACTGGACGCAGGCGGAGCTCGCCTCGATCCTCGCGACGTCGCTCGGCAAGCCGGTGACGGCGGTCTACGAGATCAACGAGCTCTCGCGCGGGCCGTCGGGACGCGTGCTCGCCCTCGAGTACGTGACCGACGTCGGCCGCGACACCGTGCGCAAGGACGCCATCCGCGCGTCGCTCAAGTTCATCAACGCCAGCGGCGGCCAGTCGAACCTCCCGAGCACGCTCTTCTTCATCGAGGCGACGGACGACAAGGGCCACGAGGTGCGGCGCCAGAGCTACGGCGCCACCGACGCGCCGCTTCCCGCCGGCTTCCGCGTCCTCGGCGCCGGCTTCGGCCACGGCGTGGGCATGGCCCAGACGGGCGCCGTGGGCATGGCGCAGGAGGGCTACTCGTACGAGGCGATTCTGAAGCGGTACTACACGGGGGTGGAGCTGGAGACGAGGTACTGAACTAACGGCCGGCTGTCCGCCTGCCAGCCACCAGCTGGACGCCACGGGCGCTGGCGACGGGCGGCCGGCGCTCCTAGCGCTCGCCCGATGGCGGTCTCGCGCCTAACGCCGTTCAGGAAACCACAGCTCCACCCCATAGTCGTACACCAGCTCCTCCCCCGCGCCGACGTCGCGCAGCGTCACGACGCTCATCGTCTCGGGCTCCGGGCCGTCGCGCAGCTCCACGTTCGGCTCGGCGGAGTGGTTGTACACCATGAGCAGCCCGCACCCCATGGCGAGCTCGCGCCCCGGCTCGTCCTCCTCCCACGCGAGCAGGTACTGCTCGAGCACCGTCGGCGAGGTCGGGCGGCGGAACACCTCCGCGCGCGGCACGGGGATCACCGGCGCCCGCTCCACCTCGGTGCCGGCGGGGATGGTGCGCGTCGCGACGACGCCGCGGCCCTTGCCCGGGACGAGCCGCCAGGCGACGAGCCCCGACGGCGGTGCGGCGACCGCCTCGGCGGCGGCGCCGTGGGCGCCGGGGACGTGCCCCGCTCTCACGCGACCCGGGCCGCCCCGGCGCCGGCCGCGGACGCCGCGCTGATCGCGTCGAGCTCGCGCGCGAGCTTGCGGCCCACGCTCGTCCAGTCGTAGCGCTCCTGGGCGGCGCGCGCGAGGACGTCCTTGTAGCGCGTCCCCATCGCGAGCGCGGTCTTCGCGTTCTCGACGATGTCCGTCACCACGCACTCCGGGTCCACCTTCATCGCGTCCACGATGTGCGCGGGGAGCAGGTCCGCGATCGCGTCGATGCTCGCCTTCATCCCGCCGAAGTAGGTGCCGAGCGGGAAGCAGCCGCTCGCGAGCGCCTCGAGGAAGACGAGCGGGCCCGCCTCCTTCACGATCGACGGGAAGATCCCGACGTGGCAGCAGGGGAAGAGGTGCTGGAGCTCCTGGTGCGTGAGGTAGCCCGTGAACACCACGCGGTCGACGCGCACGTGCTCCCGCGCGAGCGCGAAGTAGCGGTCGAGCTCCCCCGCCTTCCGCAGGTCCTCGAAGAACGCGTGCACCTGCCCGAGCGCCATCGACTGCGCGGTGCCGTCGGGGTCCCCCTCGAGCTCGCGCCCGCAGTCCACGATGCGCTCCACGAGCTCCCGGTCGCCGCGCTCGAGCCCCCAGACGAACGCCTCCATCACCTCGCGCAGCGGGCCGTGGCCCACCAGCAGCAGCCGCACGCCGGGGTCCTCCGCGAGCAGCAGCGGGAGCGCCGCGAGCCCGCTCTGGAACCCCTTCGCCGAGATGAGGCGGCCGACGTAGAGCAGCACCGCGTCGTGCTCCCAGTCGAGCTGCGAGAGCTTCTCCTCGAGGTCGGCGTCCGGCGCCTTCGTGTCGTACTGAATGCTCCCGAATGCGGCGCGCAGCGCCTTCGTGTCACGCGCGCGGCCCACGCGCTCGAGCATCTCCCGCTGCTGCTCCGGGCGCCGCCCGCGGGGCTTGTGGTGCAGCGAGACGAGGAGCCGCCCGATCTTCTCGCGGCGCCGCTCGCGCGGCACCGGCTCGAACTGCCAGGTGTGCACGCCGAGGGGGAGCGTGGAGAACTTCTGCTGCAGCGCCGGCACGTCGCCGACGACGGACGCGACGCGCTTGCGCATCTCCTCGCCGTGCACGAACACGCGCCCGGCGCCCGCCATCGCGGCCCGCGCCCACGCGAGGAAGCGCGCGTCCTTCTTCAGCGCGTACTCGAGCTCGCTCCCGTGCGGCATGATGGCGTACGGCACCCCCGTCGCCTCGCTCACGCGCTCGGCCACCACCGCCTGGAGGGCGGCGTGGTTGGCGTGAAGGGCGTGCACCCCGTGGCGGCGCACCACGTCGGACACGACGCGCACGTTCGCGTCGAGGTACGCCTCGAGGTCCCCGTCCGCCATGTTCACCATCGGGACGGGGTTCGAGAACTCCTCGTACTTGTCCCACACGAACACGGGCAGCGTGTCGCCGAGCTGCGGCTTGTGCATCACGCAGCGGCCGGCGTAGGGCACGGTGCGCGTGAACAGCGTCTCCACCGCCCCGTCCGGGTGGTACCGGTGCGCCTCGGCGATGCAGTCGTATCGCTCCGGGTGCGGCTCCTGGCACACGAGGTGGACGACGTGCCCCTCCTTGCAGAGCGACTCGACGACGCAGCGCGTCCAGAGGTTGCTTCCGGAGCCCTCGAGCAAATAGCCGTGCAGGATACAGATCATCTCGCCCCTCGAAGTCGCGGCATCGCTCGAGGTCAAGTGCAAGAAGCTGGCGCGCTGCGGGCTACGAGCGCTGGCGACGGGCCGGGTGCCCGCCGAAGGCGGGCGGGTGCGACCGCTGCTGATGGGCTGGCGGGCCGGATGGCGAGAACCCCCGAGAGGCCACCACTGGCCTCCCGGGGGTTCCACATCACGACTACCCGCTGGCTAGCCAGGCGGCAGCGGTCGCCCGTCGCCGGTCGCCGAACTGTGCGTGCCCGGTGGCCGGGCCACCCGTGATCCGCTCCTGCGGGGTCGCGATCCGTCGGCCGCCCGCCGGTCCGCGCTCAGCTAGAGATCATCCTCGTCCCGCTCGCGCTGCCTGCGGCCTCGCAGCCCGCTCGTCTCCACGACCCGATGCACCCGCGCGATCTCCTCCACCCGCTGGCGGATGTACTCGCGCGCCACCGTCGGGCTCGGCGCGTAGCCGGGGTGCTCCTCCCAGATCAGCCGCTCCACCGCCTCGCGGTCCCCCTCCGGCAGCTCGCCGATCCACTCCATGAGGAATGTGATGATGTCTCCCTCCGCCCGGGCGCGCGCCGCGATGATCGCGGCGTCGAGCTCCGAGCTCGCCGGGGAGAACGCCACGTCGTAGGTGGGGCCGAGCACCTTCTGGAAGACCCAGGTGGAGCGGGGGACGTGGAAGTCGGAGGTGACGACGCGCACCGCCGTCCACCCGTTCGGCTCGAGGTGGCGGCGCAGCACGAAGTACGCGTTGCCGATCGTGTCCTTCGACTCCTCCTCGAGGAGGATGTGCTCGCGCGGCACGCCGAGCCGCTCGGCGTAGGCGGCCATGGCCGCCGCCTCGGTGACGTTCGGGTCCCCCGAGGCCATGAGGTTGCAGCGGCCGCTGAAGATCACGCGCGGCGCCACGCCCGCGGCGTGCAGCGCCGCCGCGCGCTCGGCCCGCTGCCGCGCGTGCAGCGGCAGCGCGCCGTCCTCGGAGAGGCTCGAGCCGAGGACGACGATCGCGTCGGCGCGGTAGGTCGGGGGCATCGGCGCAAGCTACTCGCGTCCCGCGCGCGCCGGGACTCGGCCGCGGAGCGCGGAAGTCGTTCGGCTTCCGTCAGGCCCGGCGCGGGCGCCTCCCGGCGGGCGGCGCGGCGCCGCTGATTCCTCGCGGCCCTTCCGACCCGGAGACCCGAATGAGCCCTCACACCCGCTCCGCCACGCCGCTCGCGCTGCTCGGCGCCGCGCTCGTCGCCGCCTGCGCCACCGCCGGGTCGGGTGCGGCGTCGGGCTCGCGCCCCGCGTACCTCGACTCGCTGCCGGCGCACGGCGAGACGGCGCGCATGTTCGCGCCGGGAGTGATCTCCACCGGCGACGTGTTCGCCTCCGCCTTCACGCCCGACGGGCGGATGGTGGTCACGAGCAAGGTGAGCCCCGCGGGCGGAACGCGCGGCATCGCGCTCGTCGCCTACTCGTGGGAGGGCGGACGCTGGCGCGGGCCGGATACGCTCCCGTTCTCCGGCGGAGAGCCGCGGCGCGATCTCGACCCCGCCTTCTCGCCCGACGGGCGCCGCCTGTACTTCTCGTCCAACCGGCCGACAGGGCCCGCGTGGAGCGACACCGCCACGCGCACCGACACCTGGTACGCCGACCGCGTCGGTGAGCGCGGGTGGGGCGCGCCGGTGCGTGCCGCGGGAGAGGTGAACAGCGCGGCGGTGGACATGTTCCCGAGCGTCACGCGCGAGGGCACGCTGTACTTCGACTCCTTCCGCGAGCCGCCGCGCCGCCAGGCGTACCGCGCACGGCGCGCGCCTTCGGGCGGATGGCTCACGCCCGAGCGGCTCGACGTCGCGATCAACGGCGACTCCGGCGCCTCGAACCTCTTCGTGGATTCGGACGAGCGGTACGTCGTATTCATCGGCGGCGGCCGCGCGGGCTACGGCGGCGCGGACCTCCAGATCAGCTTCCGCACGCCCACCGGGTGGACGCCCGCACGCAACCTCGGCCCGCTCGTGAACACCGACGCGGTCGAGTTCTGCCCGTACGTGACCCCGGACGGCCGCTGGCTCTTCTTCACGCGCGTCGTCCAGCCCCCCGGCCAGCCGCCGACCGCCGCGACGCGGAACGTGTACGTCGTGCGATTCGATCGCCTGCGGGATTCGCTGAGTCGCGCGCCGTAGGCCGAGGCCGAGCGCGGCTCTTGTGCCGGGGATTCCCCCGGGTTACATTCGTACCCGCGACGCGCGCCACAAAAGCGCGAACATGACCGAGGGAGACGCAGGGCCCCAGAGGATCGCGGGCCCTGTTTTCTGTTACCGTCGCATCGCCCGCCGAAAGGCGACCCTCGATCGTGGCCCATCGTGAGGGCATGGATCACGAGCACCTGAAGTCGGTTCGTACGGAAGCACCGCGCGACGACTCCAGATCAATTTCCAATGGAGTGGCACATGCGTACGACCGGCACGGTGAAGTGGTTCAACGACGCGAAGGGCTTCGGCTTCATCACGCGTGACGACGGCCAGAAGGACGTGTTCGTCCATCACTCGGCCATCCAGTCCCAGGGCTTCCGCTCGCTGGCCGAGGGGGAGCGCGTGGAGTTCGACGTCGTCCAGGGCCAGAAGGGCCCCGCGGCGGAGAACGTCTCGAAGATCGAGAAGTAAGCGATCGGGGGACCGAAGGAGAGCGGCCGGGCGATCACTCGCCCGGCCGCTCTGCCATTCGTCCCGAGCTCCTTCGATCACGGCGCGAGGACCCGCCTGCGACGTGAGCTCGGCGCGGCCACTCGCGGCGTCACGCCGCCTCAGCCGCTCGCCGCGCCCTCGACCTCGAAGCCGTCGGTGTGCGCCACCGAGGCGGGCGCGCCGCGCTCGTCCGGCGTCACGCGCCAGAGCTCCGTCACCACGTGCGCCGAGGCCGAGCTGTTCGGGAAGACCTCGAGCGCCGAGCCGTCGGAGAAGTCCACGCGGACGCCGAGCCAGCGGTCGACCGCCACCGCGCGCACCGCGGGCGGCGCCGACTCGCGCTCGTTGTGGAAGGCGCGCATGCGCAGGTCCCACCACGTGGAGCCGGCCTCCTGCCAGTCGAAGGTCTCCACGTCCGCGTCCGGGTCGGCCGGCGTGTAGAGGTCGCCCGAGCCCACGACCAGCTCGCCGCCGCTCGTCAGGCGCCACGCGCACAGCACCTGGAGCGTGTGCGTCCCGAAGTCGAGGAAGAGCGCGTTCTCCTCGCGCGCCGAGCCGCGCAGCGGACGTCCGACGAGCGGCGCGAGCGCGCGCTCGGCTCGTGGCACGAGGCCGTGGGGCTCCTCCGGCTTCACCGCGCGCGCTCCGGCGCCGCCTCGCGCGGCCGCACGGGGACCGGCTCGGCCGCGCCGGCGCCGAGGGCGCGCTGGTCCTCGCGCTCGGCGAGCACGCGGGCGGTGAAGCGCTGCGCCTCGCCGATGCGCTCCACCTCGAGCGCGATGGACTCCATCCCCTGCTCGAGCCGCGTGAGCTGTGCGCCGAGGTCCTTGGGGATGTTGGCGACCGCCGCGGCGCCGCGCCGGAGGATGCGGCGCGCGAGCGCTATGGAGATGGGGAGGACGCCGACGAACATGAAGATGCCACCGAGCACGAACGCCTCCTCCGGCGGGCCCTGCCGCGGCTCCGGCGGCGGAGCCGGCTGGATCGCTCCGGGCATCGCGGCGGTCTGCGCCACGTGGGCGTCCGACTGCGCGATCTGCTTCTCGAGGTCGCGGATGCGCGCATCGAGGTCGCCCATGCGGATTCGGAGCCCGTCGCGGTCGGCCTGGTCGAGCGTCTCCGACTGGAGCCGGTTGGCGAGGTCCTGCCGCCGATCCTCGAGGTGCTCGAGCTGGTTGCCGAGCTCCTCGCGCTGCGCGCGCGCGGCCTCGTACATCTGCTGCGCGGTGGGCGGGCCGCCCAGCAGGCCGGGCCTGACGGCGTCCCCCGGCGACGGCGTCGGCGGGGGTGGCGGCGGGGGCGCGACGGGCGCGACGTCCGGACTGGGCTGCTGCATCATTGGCTCTCGTCTCTCGACTCTTGGCTGCTCTCACGCGTGTCCGAAAGATACGACGGGGGGCCAGGCCACGTTTCAACGGTGACCTGGCCCCCCGTCGTCCGGGCGTCCCGCGCCCGACTCACGCCCCCGCTAGCGCAGCACGCGCACCGTCTTCGCGCTCACCACCTGCGTGCAGCCGTCGGTGAGAGTGCCCGTGAGGGACAGCGGGACCTGCGTACCCTGCGTGCCGTCCAGCACGGCCGCGCGCTCGAAGTGCAGCACGAGGTCGAGGTCGCCGTCGGCGTCGACGTCCTCCGCCGCGGCCATCGGCGTTCCGTCCGGCCGCGTCGCGACCGAGGCGGCGCCGAGCCGCACCGAGCCGGCGTCGAGCGTCGTCGCGTCGAAGCCGCCCTCGGAGAGCACGGTCACCGGTAGCAGACCTTGCGTCTCCTCCTCCAGCCGGGCGTTGATCGCGCCGGGGAGCAGGACCGAGATGGTGCGTCGGAGGACCGTGAGCGTGGCCGTCCTGTTGCCCTCGCCGCCATCCTTGTCACGCACGGTGAGGCTCACCGTCTGCACGCCCGCGGTGCAGAACTTCGGAGACTCGCGGACGGCGATCTGCTCGTTCAGGGCGCCGCTCCTCGTGCCGTCGCCCCAGGCGAGGGTCCACTGCCAGGGCGCATCGGCGAC
>JBJMNJ010000142.1:0-3980 GCA_045804325.1 Gemmatimonadaceae bacterium | reverse complement strand
GCCAGCAACGCGATCGCGCGACCCACCACGCCGCGTTCGAGCGTCAGAGGCGGGAGACCATACTTGCGCTCGGCGTCGCGCCGGCAGCGCGCGCAGAAGAGGTCGCCCGGCTCCGCGGGCTTCGCTCCGCAGCCGTCGCACCACAGCGGCGGAGCCGTCTGACCCGATACGCTCACGTCGGACTCACGCGCCCGCGGTGAATTCCCAATGCCGCATCGACTACGCAGCCCGCGCCGGCTTCCGAATCGCACCACAACGCGCCTTGGTGCGCCGCGTCGGGGATCGGGCAAATGACAGGACATTCCGGCAAAGGCGACCTCCTCCGTGGCGTACGTGGTCGGCGTCGAGCAACGAAAACGGGCGACAACCACTCCGGGGCGCGGATGCGCCGGAGGTGACTGTCGCCCGGTGGCGATGGAGCATGTTGTCCGCGATCCCGCGCAGGCCCGGCGGCCTGGCAGCGGGGCGGTGACTGCGGCCGCCAAGATAGGCGCGCTGGCGGCGCCATCTCGCGGTCCCAAGAGCTAGGCTGCGCTGCCCACCGTAGACGCCGCAGCCTCGGACGCGGGGCGCTCGTGCGTGTCTCGCAGTTCGCGCGCGAGCCGCTCGACGTCGTCCCGGCGCACGAACCAGCGCGCTCCTCGTCGCTCGCCCCGCAGCCGGCCCGTGAGCAGGAGTCGGTGCGCGGACTGGTGTGGCAGTTTCATCAGGAGCGCCGCGTCAACGAGGGGAATCATTGCACCGGCTGAGCTCGGCATTCGCAACCTCGCGAGAAAGAGAAGACGCGAGATGATAGTGCCCCTCTGGGGGATAATGCAACTTCTGATGTGACAATGACTTTCGTACACGAAAGCGTGGATTGGAAAGCCACTGCACGAATCCCACGATTCCCGGCGCGAGAGGGTAGGTGCGACAAGGGCCCGAGGATCCCCCGGGCCCGCGCTTCCGGCCGTCGCTGTCGGCTCGCGCCGGCGCCCCGTGGCGCTCTACATCGGGTGCAGGATCGCGCGGCGCGCCAAGACCGCGGCCTGCGCCCGCTCCTCGACGATGTGCTCCACCACGGCCCGTAGGAGCGCGGCGTGCATCGCCGACAGCGCGTCCGGCGCGTCCGCGCCGAGCAGGTAGATTTGCGCTGCGGCGGGACCGCCGCCGAGGTCCGGCACCTCGAGCCGCTCCACACGCAAGGAGTAGGGACGGGGGCGCGACGCGATGGGGATGACGGTGAGCCGAGCGCCGACACGGTCGCGATCTACGTTGGATCCCTCGGGGGGCTTGCGCATGACGACCTCCTCAGGTTGCCCGGAGCGGCGCGCGCCCGTACACTGAGGGCGCGGCCGCCTCGGCGGTTGCACTCGGGCCAGTCCGCGCATCCTGCCAGGGAGATTCGGGCTGGCCCTTTCTCGTACTGCTATACTAACCGCTGTGTTGAGTATTGTCAACAGCGGTGAATAGGCGTAGACTTGCGCTCCATCGGATCAATGAGGAGCGCGTGGTCAGACTGCTGGTGGCGGAGCTACTCGAGGAGCGCGGCTGGACGGCGTACCGACTCGCGCAGGAGACGGGTCTCACGGTGCAGGCCGCGTATCGGATCGCCGGGCGCGGCGGTCGCTTCGGGCGACTTGAGGCCGACACACTCGAGCGGCTCTGCCAAGCGTTCCAGGTGCAGCCCGGCGCGCTCCTCGTGTGGGAGCCCGTGCGGAAGCGGGGACGCTAGTGAGAGACACAGACAGGTGCCCGCTCTGTAAGACGACGCTTGCCGAGATGGCGTGGCGAGTGCCCGACCGCAACGGCGTCTGGGACGTCGTGTGCGACGCGTGCGGGACGTTTCGCATCTGGGACTCCGCCGCGGCGTTCGTCAACGGCGGCTACGACCCCCAGCGTCACCTTGTCTCGGCGGCGACGCGACGCGCGTCGGACGCTGGGGAGCGCCTCGAGCTCTCGCCCGACCGCCTCGACGCGGTGCTCGAGGGCACCGCGGGGACGCTCGACCCGCTCGCAGCCATCGACCGGGCGCTACTGCTCTTCGGAAGCCGCATAAAGACGTTGCAGCTGACGTCGCCGATCAATCAGGAGACTGACTGGCCGCTGCTCGGAGTCCGCCCCGGCGAGCTGGGAGTGGTCGTCTCGATGCTGCGGCAGCTTGGGTGGCTGAGCGTCATCTCCGCCTCTGTGGTGCAATTGACCCTCCCGGGGTGGGAGCGGCTCCAGCAGCTGCGCGAGCGCGCGCCCCAGTCCAACCGCGCATTCGTCGCGATGCGGTTCAACGACCGCATGCGCGTCGCGTACAACGAGGGGATCGCGCCCGCGCTCCGGGCGACAGGCTACGATCCGATGCGCGTGGACCTGCTGCAGTACAACGAGAAGATCGACGACCGAATCGTCGCGGAGCTACGGCGGGCGGGCATCGTGGTCGCCGACTTCACCGAGCACGCCGGCGGCGTCTACTACGAGGCCGGGTTCGCGCACGGCCGCGGTATCCCGGTGATCTTCGCATGCCACGTGGACGACATCGGCCGCGCACACTTCGACACGCGGCAGTGGAACCACATCACGTGGTCTACGCCCGCAGAGCTACAGGAGCGACTCGAGGCGCGAATCCGAGCGACACTCGTCGTCTACCCACCAATGCCGGAGCAGGCCACCAGTGAGCCCCCGCGCCCGTAAGCCCTGGTCGAAGGTCGTCGAAGAGGCCGGCGTCGCCGTGCGCGTCTACGAGCGCGCCCCCGGCTCCCTGCTCTACCGCGAGGTGCGCGACGGTGCCGGCGCGAAGGACCGGAAGAGCCTCGGCCACCGCGACCGCGCCGTCGCCGAGACGCAGGCCCGCGCGCTCGCGCGGCGCGTTGCCGAGCTCCGCTTCGCCGGATCCGGCGGGCCGCTCTCCCTCGGCCAGCTCTGGGCGCTCTACCAACTGCACCGGCTGCCGCTGCTGAGCGCGGCGCGCCGGCAGGCCGTGCGCGCGCAGGCGGCGTTGCTCGAGCGGCACTTCGGGCGCGCGTTCCTCGTCGAGGACCTCTCGCAGCACGCGGTGGACGCGTACGTGCAGGCTCGGCGGTCCGGCGCCCTCGTCGCGCCGCGGCACCGCGTCGCCGGCGCCGGCGTGCGCGCGGGCACAATCCGGAACGAGCTGCACCTGCTGTCCGCCATCGTGCGCTGGGCGCGCGTCTTCCGCCTCAACGCGCGGCCGCTGCTCGCCGGCGACCCGATGCTCGGCGTCGCTGTCCCGACCGAGAAGAACATGCGCCGTCCTGTGGCCACAGTGGAGCGATTCGAGAAGACGCTAGCGAAGGCCGACGAGGCGGACCGCACCGGGCGGCTCCGGCTCCTCCTGGTGCTCGCGCGCGAGACCGGGCGCCGCGTCAACGCGATCCTACAGCTGCGCGCCGAGGACGTGCTCCTCACGCGCGAGGCGGTGGCGCGCGCGCTCGGCGCCGCGGGACTCGACGTGCGCGCGGCAGAGCACTGGCCCCACGGCGCGATCCGTTGGAGCGAGGCCGCCGACAAGAAGGGCTTCGAGGCCGTCGCGCCGATCTCGGAGGCGGCGCGCGCCGCGATCGACGCGTACCTCCGCGCGCACCCCAAGATCGGCGCGTCGCCGATCTTCCCCGCGGCCACGGACGGGGCGCGCCCCGCGACGAAGGAGACGGCGGGCTACTGGCTCCGCCGCGCCGAGGAGCTCGCCGGCGTGTCGAAGCTCGAGCGCGGGCAGTTCCACCCGTACCGGCGGCTGTGGGCGAGCGAGCGGCGCCACCTGCCCGCGCAGGATGTCGCGGCCGCGGGAGGCTGGCGGTCGCTCGAGGTGATGCGCACGGCCTACCAGCACGCCGACGCGGCGACGATCTTTGGCGTCGTGGAAGTGACTCACGCGACGCCGAGGAAGCGGCGCAAGGCGCGCCCCCGGAAGGCGAAGGCTTAGCGCCCGAGGAAGGGATGAAGCGTCGTCAGCTAGCCCCGTTCATGTACGAGTTGCGGGAGACTGTTGC
>JBJMNJ010000141.1:0-2901 GCA_045804325.1 Gemmatimonadaceae bacterium | reverse complement strand
AAGCCGGTGTCGAGCTCAAACGAGAGAAAATGAGCGTGAACCGTGAACGGTGAACCGTGAACCGTTTCTGCCGTCACGGATCACGGTTCACGGATCACGGTTCACGCTCATTTTCTCTGGTCCGAGCTCGACACCGGCTTTCCGCCCGAGCCGCCGTAGCCGCTGCGGTGCTCGCGGTCGTGCTCGTCGACCGGCGTATCGGTTCCCGCGACCGCCTCGGCGCCGGTGCCGGTCTGGCGCTCGTCACGGTTCGGCGAGGAGTCCGAGTGCGTGGCCGGCGTGCGTTCCTGGTCAGGCGCTCCCACGCGGGTTCCCTGCTCGTCGCCGTAGTCTCCCTGCTCGTTTCCGTCCATGCTCGCTCTCCGAGAGTTGGGCGCGACGCGTCGCGCGTGGGCGGCGATGAAGGGGCAACGAGAATGCCAGACGGGCGCATCCGATGTGCAAGCCGCCCACCTGAGCGCCGTCTCCCGAACGCATAGCGCGCTTTCACGGTTCACGGTTCACGGTTCACGGTTACGACCTCCCGTCATGGGGTCTAAGGCGCCATGTTGCAGCATCATGGTGTCGCCCGAGCGCCTCACGACGCTGTTCGCCGAGTATCACCTCCCGCTCGTCCGCTTCCTCACGCGCCGGCTCGGCGATCGGGACTGGGCGGAGGAGCTGGCGCAGGAGACGTTCGTGCGCGCGCTGAAGCAGGAGACGATCACCAGCGAGCGATCATGGCTGTTCGCCGTCGCCAGCAACCTGGTGCGCGACGAGGCGCGGAAGGACGCGCGCCGCCGCCGCCGGCTCGAGCTGCTGCACGAGCAGTCCAAGGCCGACGCGGTGACCGAGCCGGAGCCGACGGCGGCGGAGCGGGCGGGGGAGCAGGCACTGGCACGTCGGGCCGTGGAGGCGTTGGGCGAGCGCGATCGCGATGCGCTGCTCATGCGCGAGGAAGGGCTGAGCTACGAGGAGATCGCCGCGGCGCTCGATCTCTCGGTCGGCTCGGTGGGGACGACGCTGTCGCGGGCGCGACGGCGGTTGATGGAGGCGTACGAGGAGCTCCAGGCGGAGCGCAGCGTGCGGCCGGCATGATGGACGGGGAGGACACGCCCATGGACGACCGAGAGCGGGAGCATCCCGACGAGGGAACGATCCACGCCTGGCTCGACGGCGCGCTGGACGCCGCCGCGGCGCGCGAGCTGGCGGCGCACGTGGCCGGCTGCCCCGTGTGCGCGGAGCGCGTGGCCGAAGCGCGGGGGCTGATCGCGGGCGCGTCGCGCATCGTGAGCGCGCTCGACGACGTGCCCTCCGCGACGGGACCGGCGTGGGGCCAGGCCCCGGTCGCGCCGGTCGCGCCGGTGGCGACGGCGGCGCCACGTGGATGGCGCCTCCTGCGAGTCACGCCGGCGCGCGCCGCCATCGCCGCGACGCTGCTGGTGGCGCTCGGCGTCTCGCTCACGTACGAGCGCGTGGCGGTGGACTCCCAGGCCACGCGCGCCGTGGCCGAGCGGACCGTCGCCCCTCCCGTCGAGGCAGCCCCATCGACGCCGGCGGAGCGGCCGGCCCCGGTCCGGCGCGATCCGCTGCTCGATTCGGCGATCGCGCGCAACATCGCCAAGGCGCAGCCCCCGCGCGCGGTCGAGCCTGCACCGGGTCCCGAGTTGCCCATGCCCGCCGTCGCGCCGACCGGCGTCATCGCCGATGCCGCGGCGCCGGCCCGCGTGGCCGCAGGCCGGGCCGCGATCCGAGCGGAGCGCGAGGCCGCGGGCGCCGCGCCCGACCAGCTCGCCGCCCGCGCCGCGAGCGTGGCGCCGAGCGCGAGTGATCGAGCGATGGCCGCCGCGGCTCGAGTCGATACCGTCACCACCCGCGCGCAGGCCGCCGCGCCGAGCCCGGCGGGTGGGTCGTCCGGCTCCGTCGTGCAGTCTCGCCGCGCGGCCAATCCGGCACAGGCGGCGGAGTGCTACCGCGTGGAGAGCGCGAATGGCGTGGCGGCGACGTGGGGTGCGGACGCGCTCCCGCTGGTCGTGCGCGTCGACTCGGCTGGCCGCGGCACGGTGCTCACCGTGGCCGGCCAGGCGACCGGCTCGCAGGCGACGGTCACCCGCGCGGGCGACGACAGCCTGCTGCTGCGGCTGCGGCGGATCGGCTACGAGGGCACGCTGGCCCTCGGCGCGCCAGGCGAAGCTCGCGCCGGCGTGATGCGGTCGCGGCCGCTCGAGACCCAGCTCGGGCAGGTGGTGACGACCGCGACCGCCGCGGAAGAGCCCACCACCGCACGGCGTCGGGCACCGGCGGCCAAGCAGGCGCCGCAGCCCGCCCAAGCGCCCGCGGCCGCGGAGGCACGCAGCGCCGCGACCGCCGCGCCGGCGGTCCCGGTGGTGGCGCGTCGGATCGCCTGCTCCGGTTGATCGGCCGTGCCACCCGACCTCGGTCTCGTCGCCCGCGTCTCGGACGCGCTGCTCGCCCTCGGCGAGCGCGGCGTGCGGCAGAAGGGCGTCTTCGGCGGCCGCGGCTTTCTGGTCGGCAAGTCGACCTTCGCCATCGTGTGGGACGATTCGTTGCTCGTGAAGACCGCTCGCGGCGAGTACGACACGCTCCTGGCCGAGCCCGGCGTGACCCCCTTCGCCCCCGACGGCGAGCAGCCCATGAGCACGTGGCTCGTCGTCTCCCCCGACACCATCGCCGACGACCCCGAGCTCATGGAGTGGCTCCGCCGAGCCCTGCGCGGCATCCGCTGAGAGTCCGACCAGAGCGGGTTCGCGAAGCTGTCATCCCGCACGAGCGCAGGGAGCACGATGTCATCACTGCACGAGCGCAGCGAGCACGATGTCATCCCGCACGAGCGCAGCGAGTGTCGGGCTCTACTATCCTTGACCAGTGGCCAGGTTAGGCGGGTAGACTGCCCAGAGGGCA
>JBJMNJ010000140.1:0-17682 GCA_045804325.1 Gemmatimonadaceae bacterium | reverse complement strand
CCGAAAACGTCCGGGCGCCCCTGGGCGTGCAGCTCTGGAGCTTCCGCGAGGCGGCGAAGACCGATCCGGTCGCGATGCTGCGCATGGTCCGCGGCATGGGGCTCACGCACGTGGAGACCGCGGGGCTCTACGGCATGACGGCCGCGCAGTTCGGCGACGCGCTGCGCGGGGCCGGCCTCCGCGCCACGTCGATGCACGTGGGCTACGAGGACTTCAAGAACAACCCGGACAAGGTGATCGCGGACGCCAAGGCGCTCGGCGTGCGCTACGTCGGCACTGCGTGGTACCCGCACGAGGGCGACTTCGACGAGGCGGAGGCGCGGCGCGCCATCGCGGACTTCAACCAGTTCGGCCGCACGCTGAAGGACGCGGGGCTCACCTTCTTCTACCACAACCACGGCTACGAGCCCGTGCCCTACGGCGACGGCACGCTGCTCGACCTCGTCATCCGCGAGACCGATCCCGAGCTCGTGAAGTTCGAGATGGACGTGCTGTGGACGTGGCTCCCGAACGTGGACCCCGTGGCGCTCATCCAGAAGTACCCCGGGCGCTTCCGCCTCATGCACATCAAGGACATGAAGCCGGGCCTCCCGCGCGGCTCGCTCTCGGGCGGGCTGCCGGACTCGCTCCAGGCGCCCATCGGCGAGGGCCAGGTGAACTGGAGCGCCCTCATGGCCGCCGCCGCGCGCGACGGCTTCGAGTACTACTACATCGAGGACGAGACGCCGGACCCGGTGACGAACACGCCGAAGAGCATTCGGCATCTGGAGGCGCTGTCGTACTGAGAGGGAGCAGGAACAGGGAGCAGGGAGCAGGGATGAAAAACGAGTGAGGAGTGAGGAGCCGTCCTGTAAGGCTGGTTCCTCACGCCTCACTCCGCGTCCACGCCGGTCACTGCTCCCGGGTCCCTGCTTTGCTCGGATCGCCCGTCGGCGGCGGCGCCTGGTCCGTGGCGGCGGGGGGGCCGAGGAGCTCGCGGAAGATCGGCTTGAGGGCGTCGGCCCAGACCTGGTAGCCCTTCAGGCTCAGGTGCAGGCCGTCCACGGTCATTCCCGGGAAGAGCATGCCGTTCGCGTCCGCGAGCCTGTCGTTGATGTTCACGTAGCGGACCGTACGCCCGTCCGCCATGCGCGCGACGTTCTCGTTGATGCGCGCGATCTCCCGGTTGATCTCCGTGGCCGTGGCGAGGCTGTCGTTGCGCGGGAAGATTCCCGTCAGGACGACCGTCGCGCCGGGCGCCTTGCGCCGCGCGAGGTCCACGAGGGCGCGCAGGCCGCGCGTGACGTCCGCGACCTTCGCGTCCCCGCCCGGCACGCGGCCGACGTTGTTCGTTCCCGCGAGGATGACGACGACCTTCGGATTCACGCCATCGAGCTCGCCGTGCTCGAGGCGCCAGAGCATGTGCTCGATGCGGTCCGCGCCCCACCCGAAGTCGGCCGCGTTCCACCCGAAGAAGTTCGCGCGCCAGTTGGCGAGGAAGTCGGGGTAGTCCGTCGCGCCCCAGCGCCGGGTGATCGAGTTGCCGATGAAGTAGACGTCGATCTTTCCCCGCGTGCGCTTGGCGAGGAGCTGACGGTGCGCGAGCACGGAGTTCGAGTCCGTGCGCGGGGTCGGGCGGTCGGCGGGCCACGCGGGCGCCGCGCCGCCCGCGCGCGCGCGCACGCACGCCGAGGCCGCGAGCGCGAGCGCGACGAGCCCGGGGCCCCGCAGGACGCGCCTCAGCGTCCGCCGCCCGGCGGGATGCCGAGCTCCTGCATGCGCCGCGAGAGGCGCTGGTCGTTCGGCCGCTTCTGGAGCGCCGCGCGGAAGCGCGTCGCCGCCCGGTCGCGGTCGCCCGCGCGCAGGTAGACCTCGCCCATCGCCACGTCCACGTCGGCCGAGTTGGGAAAGAACTCCTGGTTCATCTCGAGGAGTCGGATGGCGTCCGCCGTGCGTCCGCGCGCGGCGAGCGACTGCGCGAGGTCGTTGACGGGCCCCTCGCGGAAGTCGTAGCGGCCCGAGGCCATCTCGCCGCGCAGGCGGCGGTACTGCGCGATGGCGGAGTCCACGCCCGAGCGCTCGATGGTCTCCGTCAGCAGCGCCGTCGTCGTCTGCGGCAGCGGCGAGCCGTGGTGGCACGTCGCACAGCCGACGCGGATCGTCGGCTCGTGCCGCTTCGGCAGCGCGGCGAGGACGACGCGGTTCAGGCTGTCCGTCATCCGCAGCATGAAGCGCGCGGTCTGCTTCGCCTGCTTGTCGTCGAGCTCGGGGCGGAGCCGCTCGCGCGGGCCCGGCTGACCGGCGGGTGCCGGCTCCGCCACGTGGCAGTGCTGGCAGTTCACGCCGAGCGCGTACGTGAAGCCGCGCATCATGGCGAGCAGCGAGTCGCGCGGGATGTCCTTCGGGAGGACCTTCAGGTTCTCGAAGGGCCGCTCCTGCTGCCCGGGAGCCTGGGCGCGGAGGGCGGCCGCGCCGAGCAGGAGGGCGGCGGCCGCGGCGAGCAGTCGGGTGAGAACGCGCGTCGTACGAGTCGTCATTCGGGTGCTCTCGCTGCGAATCGGGGTGGCGTCATGGACTCCGCCGCGAGCTTATGCGTGGGTAGACACGCACGCAAGCGGAAGCGGCGGGCCGTGCGTACGCCGGCGGTCAGGCCGGCGACCGGACTCCGCCCGACGCGCCGTGCGAGCCGCCGCGCGCGCCCACCGAGACTTCGGCCACCGCCTTCATGTCGGCGAGCCCGCGCTCGAAGTCGCGCCCCACGAGCTTGTCCATGCTCGCGAAGAGGGCGAAGGCCTTGCCCGTGAAGCTGTGCGTGCCGGTCATGCGCCACACGACCACGGTGCCCTCGTCGGTCGGGCGCACGGTGAAGTCGCAGCGGTTGCGCGCGGTCATCGGCTTGAGGAAGTCGAGCTGGATGCCGACGAACTCGTTCGGGCGGTGCTCGAGGATCTCCATGCGCCCCTGCCCGTTCTTCTGGCCCACCCACGAGTACATCGCGCCCTTGCCGCGCGGCGCGCCGCTCACCGTGACGACCTGCGTCGGATCGAGCTTGTCCCACGGCGACCAGCGCTTCCACTGGTTGAAGTCCTCGATGAGCTCGATCACCGCGCCCGGCGGCGCGGCCACCGTCGTCGAGCGCTCGATCGCGAAGGCGGCGGGCCGCGTGGCGATCACGATCGCGAGAATGGCCACGAGGGCCACGAGGCCGAGCAGGACGTAGGTCACCATGGCGGGAGGGGCTGCGGGGGAGACGTCTGCGGGGACGTAGGACGACGAGCCAGCGGACGAGCGGGGCACGCTGAAACCCAGGGCCAGGTGCCCCGTATGGGTATCCCATAGGACGAGGGCCCGAGGCGGGCGAATCCGCCATTGCGCAGCCGGGCCCTGGATCGTACCGTCATATGGGAATCCCATAGGAACGCCCATGGCCGACAAGCTCGACGTGAAGCAGGGCACGCTCGCCCTCATGATCCTGCGGACGCTCGAGGTGCTCGGGCCGCTCCACGGCTACGGCGTCGCGCGCCGCATCGAGGAGACGAGCCGGAACCGCCTCGCCCTCAACTACGGCACCCTCTACCCCGCCCTGCTGAAGCTCGAGCAGGAGGGGGCCATCGCGGCGGAGTGGCGGCAGTCCGAGAACAACCGCCGCGCCAAGTACTACTCGCTCACGCCCGCGGGCAGGAAGCAGCTCGCCCGCGAGACGCGCGAGTGGCAGCAGACCGCCGACTTGATCGCCGCCTTTCTCGCGCCACGCCGGGAGGCCCCATGAAGTACCTTCGCGCCGCACTCGCGCGCGTCCGCGGCACGTTCGCCGGACCCTCCGCGGACGACGAGCTCCGCGAGGAGATGGAAGCGCACCTCGAGATGGAGACGGCCGAGTACATCCGGCGCGGCATGTCGCCGCAGGCGGCGCGGCTCAAGGCCCTCATCGCGACCGGCGGGCTCGTGCAGGCCGTGGAGGCGGTGCGCGACCAGCGCGGGCTCCCGTGGGTCGAGGGCGTCGTCGCCGACCTGCGCTACGCGCTGCGTGCGCTGCGCCGCGCCCCCGCGTTCGCCGCCGTCGTCGTCCTCACGCTGGCGCTCGGCATCGGCGCGAACACGGCGATCTTCAGCGTCGTGCGCGGCGTGCTGCTGAAGCCCCTCCCCCACCGCGAGGGAGAGCGGCTCGTCTCCCTCCGCCAGTCGGCCGACGTGCCGGGCGGCGAGGACCTGGGATTCTCCGTCCCCGAGGTGCGCGACCTCCGGAACGGCGCGCCCTCCCTCGGCGGCATCGCCGAGTACTCGCCGTGGAGCCTCATCTACCAGACGGACGAGGGCGCGACGCGCGTCAGCGTCGGCCTCGTGACGGGCAACTACTTCGACGTCATGGGGCTCGCGCCGGTGCTCGGGCGCCTCACGCGGCCGAGCGACGACGGGCCGGGCGTGCCGCCGGTGATGGTGCTCACGCACGAGTACTGGATGCGGCAGTTCGGCGGCGACCCGAACGTCGTCGGGCGGCAGCTCCGGCTCGACAACACGTCGGTGACGGTGATCGGCGTGCTGCAGCGCGCCCCATTCCCCGCTCCGGTGGACGGGTTGCTCAACATGGTCGTCAGCGAGCACCACCTGAGCGCGTCGATGGTGGAGGGGCGCACGCACCGCATGACCGACGTGGTCGCGCGGCTCCGGCCCGGCGCGACGCTCGAGCAGGCGCGAAGCGAGGTGGACGCGGTCCACGCGCGCATGCGGAAGCAGTACCCGGAGGCGTACGACCCGGCGGCGCACTACCGCGTGAGCGTGATCCCCTTCAAGGACGCGCTCGGGGAGCGCGCGCGGCTCACGCTGTGGCTGCTCATGGGCGCGGCCGCCTTCGTGATGATCATCTCGGCCGCGAACGTCGCCAACCTCACGCTCATGCGCGGCGTGCGTCGCCAGCAGGAGCTCGTGGTGCGCGCGGCGCTCGGCGCGGGCGCGGGCCGGCTGCGGCGCCTGCTGCTGGCCGAGAACGTCGTGCTGGCCCTGCTGGGCGCGACGGTCGGCGTGGCGATCGCCGTGGGCGGCGTGCGGCTGCTCACCTCCTTCGCCGCGCGCTACTCGCCGCGCGCGAGCGAGGTCCGCCTCGACGGCGCGGTGCTCGCCTTCACGCTCGCGCTCTCGGTGGCACTCGCCCTCGTGCTCTCCTTCATCGCCGTGCTGCCGAAGGAGGGGACGTTCGCGGCCGCGATCGCGACGGGGCTGCGGCGCGTGAGCGGAAGCCTGCGGAAGCAGCGCCTCCAGCGCGCGCTCGTGGTCGCGCAGGTGGCCGTCTCCGTCGTGCTGCTCGCGGGCGCCGGGCTGCTCACGCGCACGATGATCCGCCTCTCGCAGGTGGACACGGGGCTCCGCACCGAGGAGCTGCTGACGCTCACCGTGCCGCTGGTCACGCCCGCGGAGCTCCTCTACAAGCCCCAGTCGGACGGGGCGGCCAAGGAGAAGTACGGCCGGATGCTGCGCGACGTGCGCGCGCTCCCCGGCGTCGTGGACGCGGGGCTCGGCTCGCCGATGCCGCTGCGCAGCTCGGACGTGCGGTTCGACGTGCGGGCCGAGGGGCGGGCGCCGGCGGCCGGCCAGTCGCTGCCGCGGGCGGAGTTCCGCACCGCGAACCCGGACTTCTTCCGCGCCGCGAGCATCCCGCTGCACGCGGGGCGCCCGTTCGCCACGACCGACGTTCGGGGCGGCGCCCGCGTCGTGGTCATCAACCAGACGCTCGCCGACATGCTCTTCCCGGGCGAGAACCCGGTCGGGAAGCGCGTCGCGTGGACCGGCGAGGTCCTGAAGTTCACGCCCATCAGCACCGACTGGCGCACCGTCGTCGGCGTCGTGGGCGACACGAAGGACGGCGGGCTCGACGCGGAGCCGCGGCCGGTGATGTACTCGCCGTTCGCGCAGGAGCTGGCGATGGGCGGCGGCCTCGTGATCCGCGCCGACAGCAACGTCGCGCGCCTCGCGCCGGCGGTCACGCGCATCGTGCACCGCATCGCGCCGACGGCGCCCATCGAGAACATGATGACCATCGCGCAGTACAAGGACCGGAGCGTCGCGCCGCGGCGGCTGAACGCCGCGCTCATCTCGTCCTTCGGCGCGCTCGCGCTGGTCATCGCCGCCGTCGGCATCGGGGGCGTGCTCGCGTTCTCGGTGAGCGCGCGCGTCAACGAGATCGGCATCCGCATGAGCCTCGGGGCGGACAGCGGCCGCGTGCAGCGCATGATCCTCGGCGAGGGCGGCGTGCTCCTCGCCGTCGGCCTCGCGGTCGGCGTCGCGGGCGCCCTCTTCGCGGGGCGCGTCATGCGCGGCTTCCTCTTCGGCGTCGGGCCCTACGACCCGGTGACGTTCGTGGGCGTCGCGGCGCTCATGGCGGTGATCGGGATCATCGCCTGCTGGATCCCGGCGCTCCGCGCCGCGCGCGTCGACCCCGTCACCGCCATGCGGGCGTAGGGAGGGACGTCCAATGCTGGAACCGAGCCGCAGGGCCAGGATCGCCGGCGCGTTCTACGTGGGCACCTTCGTGGCGGGCACGCTCGCGCTGGTGCTCCGCCAGGGCCCGGTCGCCGTCGCCGCCAACCTCGTGGCGGGCGCCAGCTACGTGGCCGTGACGCTCCTCTTCTACGAGATCTTCAAGCCGGTGAGCCAGCCGATCTCGCTGCTCGCGGCCGCCTTCAGCCTGGCGGGCTGCGTGCTCGGCGCGGTCGGCGCCGCGCGCGGCGCGCCACCACTCCTGCACCCCTTCGTCCTGTTCGGGTGCTACTGCCTGCTGATCGGGTACCTCGTCGCGAGGTCCACGTTCATGCCGCGCGTGCTCGGCGCCTTCATGGCGTTCGGCGGGCTCGGGTGGCTGACGTTCGCGTCGCCGGCGCTCGCGAAGGCGCTCTTTCCGTACAACCTCGCGCCGGGGATCCTCGGCGAGGGGCTGCTGACGCTCTGGCTCGTCGCCAAGGGCGTGGACGCACGGAGGTGGACCGAGCGGGCCGAGGCCCGCGCGATGGTGCCCCGTCCCGCCTGACCGTCCGCGCGCCTCGGCCGACCAGCGGGCTAGTGCTTCTCGACCGGGATGATCTTCGCGAGCTCCTCGAGCGTCCACGGCGTCGTGCGCCCCGCGTGCGCGGCGCGGAGCTGCGCGACGGTGGCGGCGGTGACGGCGGGCGCGGCGTTGCCCCAGCTCGAGCGGATGTAGGTCGTCACCGCGGCGATCTCCGCGTCGGAGAGCGTCGGCGCCCAGCCCGGCATCGCGCCGGAGTAGGGCTGCCCCTGCACCTCCACCTCGCCCACGAGGCCGTGCAGGACGATGCGGACGAGCCGGGCCTCGTTGCCCGTGACGAACTCGCTGCCGGCGAGCGGCGGGTACACGTCGGTGCCCTCGCCCTGCGCCTGGTGGCACGCGGCGCACGTCGAGGCGAAGACCTGCTGTCCGGTGCGCTGCTGGCGCGGGCGCGCGTCGGCGCCGCGCGGCGCGAGCGCGGCCACCGCAGCGGCCGCGAGGGCGAGGGCGAGCGCGACGCCGCGCCGCCGGAAGTATGCTGCTCTGCTCATCGTCTGCCCGTGCGTCACTGGAGGAGGCGGCGCAGCCCCTCGAAGCTCGCGCGCGCCGCCGCGATGGAGTCGCCGCTCTGCGGCGCGGTGTCCTGCTCCACGAAGTAGTGGCGGAGCCCCGCGTCGCCCGCGGCCGCGAACACCGGCCGGTAGTCGATCTCGCCCTGCCCGAGCGGCACGATGCGCGCGACGCGCATCCGGGCCGCCTCGTCCTCGCCCTGCGAGCGCACCGCCGCGAGGTCGGCCATGTCCTTCACGTGCCAGAGCGGGAACCGGCCGCGGTGCTGTCGGAACAGCGCGACCGCATCCTGCCCCGCCACCGTCGCCCACCCGATGTCGAGCTCCAGCACGACGAGCGACGGGTCGAGCTCCGTGAGGAACAGGTCGTACTGCGTGCGGCCGTCCTCGAACCGCTGCCACTCCATCGTGTGGTTGTGGACGAGCGGCGTGATGCCGTACGCCTTCGACGCGCGCCCCACCTCGTTGAGCGCGTCGATGTAGCGGCGCGTCGAGTCCGCCGTCGGCGCGGGCATCCGCGGCGGGGCGCCCGCGGGCGGACGCGGGGGCGCGGGCGCCGGAGCCGAGCCGGCGGGGCGCGGCGCCATGCCCGTGCCCACCGCCGCGTACCGGTGCCCCATGAGCTGGAAGCCCGCGAGCTGGCGCTCGAGCTCCGGCCCGGGCCGTAGCTGCACGTGCGTGCTCGGCGCGCGGATCCCCGTGCGGTCGAGCATGCCCTTGATCTGCTCGGGCGTGTACGTCCCGTACGTGAACGGCTCCACCTCGCGGTAGCCGATCTCGGCCAGCGCCGCGAGCGTGCGCTCGAACTCGTCGCCGAGCCGGTCGCGCACGGTGAAGAGCTGGATGCCCGCGTGGTCGAGCGACGGGCGCACCGCCCCCAGGCTCGCGCCGGCGACGGACGCCGCGCCCGACCGCGCGCACGCGCCGAGCGCCCACGCGCCGGCGCCGAGCGCTGCGACGTCCTTCAAGAAATCGCGGCGGCTCCGCATCAGCGTCCTCCCTTCTCGGCGTAGGCCTTGAGCTGCTCGGCGTACTGGCTCTCGAGGCGCATGGTGCGGATCGCGGCGACGAGGCTCGCGGCCTGGACCGGGTCGCTCCACGCCGCGGCGAGCACGGGCGCGACGAGCGAGCGCACCGTCTCCGGCGTGAACCGCACGTTGCGCACGGACTGCACCAGCGCGGAGAAGCCCAGCACGCGCTGCGCCGGGTCCGCGCCCCGGGCGAGCGCCACGAAGTACGGGAGCTGCGCCTGCCGGTCGCGCGCGCCGACGAAGCGGCGCCACGCCTGATCCAGGGCGGCCGGCCCCGGGTCTGCGCCCGGCGCGTTCGCCGCGTTCGCTGCGGGCAGCGCGTTCGGGTTCGGCGGCGCGGGCGCGGCCGCGCCCGGCGTCGGGTTCGCGAGCGCGAAGATCGCCGCGGCCGCCTCGAGCCCCACGTTGCCGTTCAGGCGCCCGGCGGCGGCGAGCACCTGCCCGCGTACCGCCCACGGGAGCGCGGAGTCCGCCACCGCGCGCGAGACGAGCGGCGCGAGCGCCAGCGCGAACCCGCTCTCCTGCGCGAGCATCGCCGCCACCGCGGCGCGGGTCGTCGAGTCCCGCCCGTAGAGCCGCTCGAGGAGCCCCGACGCCGCGGCGGGGATCGACGCGGAGCCCACGAGCGCGTCGGCGAGCTCCGCGTGCCCGGCCGGGCCCACGGCGGCGAGTAGCGCCCTGGCGCCGAGTGGGAGAACGCGCTCCCGCGCGTACTCGTCGACCAGTCGGTCCCGCTCGGCGTCGCGCGCGGCGAGCAGCGCGTCGCGCAGCGCCGGCCGCGCCGCCGCGCTGCCTTCCCACGCCGCGGGGACGTAGTACGGGCCGATCGTGTTCGGCTGCGTGCCCCACCACTCGCCGCGCCACGGCGCCTCGACGTTCGCGAGGCGGGCGAGCGCGAGCAGCATCTCGTGCTTGACGTCGGGGTCGGCCGCCGCGCCGAACGCGGCGACCGTCGCGGCCACCGTGGCGGTGTCGTGCATCAGGCCGAGGGCCTGGCGCGCGCGCGCGCGGCCGGCGCTGGGACCGGTGGTCAGGGCGGCGAGCACCGCGTCGCGGGCGCCGAGCATCGCGAGCCCGCGCGCGGCGACGTGCGAGACGGCGGAGTCCGGGTCCGCGAGCAGGCGCGCGATGTCGGCGCCCCGCTCGCGCGCGCCGAGACGCACCAGCCCCGCGACCGCCTGCATCCGCACGGCGGCGTCGGCGTCGGCGAGCGCGCTCACGAACGGCGCGACGGGCGGGTGCGCGGCCTCCGGAAGCTCGCCCATGGCCTTCAGGGCGACGGCGCGGAGCCGCGGGTCGGCGGCGGCGCGGTTCAGGGCCGGGATCGCGCGCGCGCCGCCGAGCTGCGCGAGCGTAAACACCGCCGCGGCGCGCGCCTCCGCCGGTCGGCTCGCGTCGTCCATCAGGCGCTCGAGGCCGCGCACGGTCGAGGCCCTGGCGCCGCGCCGGAGGAGCTCGCGCTGGGCCATGAGGCGACGCTCGTAGCTCGCGGAGCCGAGGGCATCGAGCAGGCGCGCATCCGTGAGCGTCGCCGCGCCCAGGGCGCGGCTCTGCGGGCGGCCCGGGTAGGTGACGCGGACGATCGCGCCGACCGTGTCGCCCATGTAGTTGAAGACGCCGCCGACGAGGCTCGCGAGGT
The DNA here is from genome assembly GCA_045804325.1 of Gemmatimonadaceae bacterium. Lineage (GTDB taxonomy): Bacteria > Gemmatimonadota > Gemmatimonadetes > Gemmatimonadales > Gemmatimonadaceae > JBJMNJ01. Next base: position 7,470 of record JBJMNJ010000140.1, on the reverse strand, counting down.
AGATCCGCGAGCGGTCGTCCACCGCCATGTCGACGACGCGCGGCACGGTCGCGAAGTCCGTCTGATCGATCTGGAACGTCGCGCCGCTGGGCGCGACCCGGTGCCGGAAGACCTTGTTGACGGTCCAGTCGCCCGTGTAGAGCGCGTTGTTCCAGTCGTCGGGGAAGCCGGGGTCCTGCACCCACAGGCCGCTCGTCCCGGCGCCCGCGCCGTAGTCGGCGACGGAGCGCATGTGCTCGTCCGCGAAGTTGCGGAAGAGCGACGGGTAGCCCATGTGCGCCCCGAAGGGGACGTAGTGCAGGCGCGTGTCCCACCCCAGGCCGTCGTTCGTGTTGTCGCGCGCGAACACGTGCCCGAACGGGTCGACGCCGACGTCGTAGATGTTGCGCGTGCCGACGGCGTAGGTCTCGAGTCCCGTGCCGTCGGGGCGGACGCGGACGACGGCGCCGCCGCGGTTGGTGATGGTGCGCCCGTCCTTGCCGCGGGCGTTCAGGTAGCCGTAGTCGCCGACCGCGACGTAGAGCCACCCGTCGATCCCCAGCTGGAGGTTGTTCGTCGAGTGGTCGGACGCGCGCACGTCGAGCCCGAACCCGAGGTCGCGCACCAGCGTGTCGGCGCGCTCGGCCACGCCGTCGCCGTCGTCGTCGCGGAAGGCGGTGACGAACGGGACGTGCAGCACGTAGACCGTGCTGCCGTCCACCACGAGGCCGCGCGGGCTGTCCACCTTCGCGAAGATGGAGTAGTGGTCCGCGTGACCGTCGCCGTTCTCGTCGACGAGGCGGACGATGCGACCGCGCCCCTTCACCGCCCCCTGCGCGAGGTTGAGGTCCGTCCCCATGTAGACCGACCCGTCGGGCGCGGGGGCGACGACGGTGGGGTACATCGCGATCGGCGGCCCGGCGAAGACGACCGCCGAGAAGCCCTCGGGGACCTTCACCTGCTCCAGCACTCCCCGCTCGCGCACGGTGTCGCGCACCAGGGTACCCCGCGCGGGGAACTGCGGCCCGACGTCGGACGGCGCCGCGGGGCTCTGCGCGGACATCGCCGCCGCGGCGAGGGTGGCGAGGGCGAAGGGAGCTGCGTGGCGACGCGACGGTCTCATGGGCCTCTGGGGTGGGGGCGGCGCGGGCGCGGGTGCGCGGCGGGCAAACTCAGGATAACCGCGCCGCCGCGCGTCGGCGATCCGGCTACGGCTTGGCGGGCGCCGCGGCGGGCGCCGGCGCGGGTTCGGCCGCGAACGTCCCCGGCGCGTCGAACGGCTTCACGAGGATGGTGCCCTCGAGCTTCGCGGGCGCCACCTGGGTGAGCGTGTATACGATGGTGAGCGCCTCGCCGTTGTACTCGCCGCCGTGCCAGAAGGCGATCTTGCCGTCCTTCACCTCGCCGGCGATCTGCTGCGCGCCCTGCTCGCCCGTGCACGTGCCGGCGATGGTGGCGCCGGTCTGCGTGAAGGTGCACGTCGTGTTGAGCGGGTTCCCCATGACGTCGCCCTTGATCTGCCAGGTGCCTGCGAGGGAGTCGGCGGGCGCGGCGAGGGCAGTCACGAGCGAGAGGGCGGCGAGCAGCATGGCGGTCTCCGAGGGGCGGGGGGAACGGCGGATTGCGCGAGCGGGGTGAATGAACGATCATTCAGCGACGAGAAGTCTCGCCCCGCGGGCCGCCTGTGTCAAGAACGGATCTCGGCCCTCGGCCAGAACCTCCGAATCTCCACCTGACAGACAAGCACCCCATGAGCGACGTCGCCACGGCACCCACGCGTCCGGCCGCCGACAAGCGCGAGGCCATCCTCGACGCCGCGCTCCGCGTCATCGCCCGGCTCGGGCTGCACGCCGCGCCCATGTCGGTCGTCGCGCGCGAGGCCGGCGTCGCCGCCGGGACGCTCTACCTGTACTTCCCGAGCAAGGAGGCGATGATCAACGACCTCTACCTCGAGCTGCTCCGGGAGCAGTACCGGGCCGTCGGGCTCGACGCCCTCCCCGCGAAGGACGCCGCCCCCGACGACCCGCGCGCGGGACTCTGGGACTTCTGGCGCCGCCTCGCCCGCTGGCACCTCGACCACCCCGACGCCTCGAACGTGCTCCAGCAGTGCCAGGCGTCCGGCATCCTCAGCGAGGAGACGCGCGCCGCCCACGCGCGCATGGACGCCGCGGGCGTCGCGCGCTTCGAGGCGGAGACCGCCCGCGGCATGCTGCGGGACCTGCCACGGCAGGTGTTCTACGCGCTGCTGGTCGGGCCGATCTTCGTGCTGGCGCAGCTGCGTGCCACGCGCGAGATCGTGGTCACCGACGAGGTGCTGCGGCTGACGTTCGACGGCGTGTGCCGGAGCGTGCTGCCGTAGCGCCGCGCGCGCCTAACGACCTCCCGCCGGCGTCGCCCGCGCCGCCGCGCTCTCGAACGTCGCCGTCAACAGCACGAACAGGAGGCCGTCCGCCTTCGCCTCGGCGTTCCGGAAGACGAAGAACACGTCGTGCACGCCGGGCGTCGGCCGAATCGCCGCCCGCGCCTGCACCGGCGCCTCCTCCGTCGTCGGGGTGATGGGGTCCGTCGTCCCCACCAGCGCACCCGCCGCCGAGTCGACGCGGACCTCCACGGAGCCGCCGAGCGCCTGGCGGCCCGCGGGCGCCAGCGCCGTGAACGACACCGCGGAGACCCCCGTGAGGTCGAGCGCCGCGTGCTTCACGTACGAGCCCGAGCGGCTCGCGATCGTGATGTCCACCGGGAGCTGCTCGACCTTCATCTTCTGCGCGCCTTCCCCGATCTCGCCGCTCGCGACGACGAGGCTCGGCGCGCGGAGCACGACCGTCCGCTCCGCCGTCGCCCCACGGAGGCCGTTCGCGCCGCGGTCGGTATACGCGGCGCGCAGCACCACCGCGCCGCGCCCCGAGTCCGCCGCGCCGGCGGGCGGCGTGTACGTGCCACGCGCGGGAAGCGTGCGCGTCGCGCTTTTCTCGTTGAGGCTCAGGATGTAGGCGACCATGCGCGCCGCCTGCGCCTCCGTGAGCTGCGGGTGCGCGGGCATCACGAGGTTCCCCCACACCCCCGAGCCGCCGCCGCGGATCTTCCGCACGAGGTGCGTCACCGCGCTCGTGTCGCCCGCGTACTTGCGCGCCACGGCGGTGTACGCCGGGCCCGCCGACTTCGCGTCGATCTTGTGGCACGCGAGGCAGTCGCCCGACTCGATCAGCGCGCGGCCCTCGGCGAGCGGCGACGCGGCCTGATGCCCGGGCTTCCCCTCCGCGACGGCGGCCCCGTCCTTCTGGAACTCGGCGGTGACCAGCACGCGCGACGCGGGGATGGTGCCCGCGCGCAGCGAGCCGTCCTCGCGGTCGGTCACGCGCGCGGCGTACCGCACCGGCACGCCGGGGAAGAAGAACGTGCGGTTGCCGCCCAGGAGGTCGACGTCGACCGTCGGCGGCTCGTTGCCGGCGGCGATGCGCACCTCCTTCGACGCGCGCGCGCCCTGCGCGTCGGTCACCGCGAGCGTGGCGACGTACGTGCCCGGCCGCGCGAAGGTGAACGTCGTGTCGGCGCTCGCGAGGCGCCGCAGCACCGGGCCATTCTCGCGCGCGATGGTCCACTCGTAGCGGAGCGAGTCGTCGTCGAGGTCCAGCGTTCCCGCCGACGACAGCCGCACGCGGAGCGGCAGCGCGCCGGCCTCGCGGTCCGCGGCCGCCGCGACGACCGGCGCGCGGTTCCCCGCGTTGTACTCGATGCGGACGAGCCGAGCGTCGTCGTTCCCCTGGAACCACGCCGTCCCGTACTCGAGCACGTACAGGTCCCCGCTCGGCCCGAACTCCATGTCGACCGGGTTGCTGAACTTGTGGCTCGGCATGAACCTCTCCATCGACACGAGCGTCCCCTGTGGGTCCATGGACACGGCCATGATCCAGCCGCGCATCCACTCGTAGGCGAGGAAGCGCCCGTCGTAGTACTGCGGGAACGGCCGCGCGGCACTCGCGAAGTCGCTCCGGTAGAAGACGGGGCCCGCCATCGCGGTGCGGCCGCCGGTGCCGACGAGGGGGAAGTCCGGCGACGCGCCGTACGGGTACCAGATGAAGGCCTTCTGCGCGGGCGGCAGCTCGGTGAGGCCGGTGTTGTTCGGCGAGTCGTTGCGCGGGTGCGCGGGGTCGAAGCGCCCCTTCACCTGGCCCGTCGCGTTGTCGACGTCGTAGTACGCCTTGTTGTCGCCGACGAAGTACGGCCAGCCGAAGTAGCCCGGGCGCCGCGCCTGGTTCACCTCGTCGTGCCCGGCGGGCCCGCGGTCGACCGAGTCCTCCGCCGCGTCAGGCCCCACGTCGCCCCAGTACAGGAAGCCCGTGCGCTTGTCGACGGCGATCCGGTAGGGGTTGCGGTGCCCCATCGTGTAGATCTCCGGGCGCGTTCGCGGCGTGCCGGGCGGGAAGAGATTGCCCTCGGGGATCGTGTACGTGCCGTCCGGCTCCGGGTGGATGCGGAGGATCTTGCCGCGCAAGTCGTTCGTGTTGGCGCTCGACTTCTGCGCGTCCCACGGCGACCGGTCCGGCCGCTCGTCGATGGGCGCGTAGCCGGTCGCGAACGGGTTCGTGTTGTCGCCCGTGGAGAGGTAGAGGTTCCCGCGCGCGTCGAAGGCGATCGAGCCGCCCGTGTGACAGCACTGGTCCCGCTGCGTCCGCACCTCGAGCATGACCTTGCCCGAGGAAAGGTCGATGGAGTCGCCGCGCATCTGGAAGCGCGCGAGCACGTTCTTCGGCTCCGGCCCCTCGGGGGAGTAGTACATGTACACGAAGCCGTTCGACGCGAAGTCGGGGTCCGCCGCCAGTCCGAGCAGCCCGTCCTCCGCCTGGTCGCCGTTCGTGTACTTGAGGCTCACGGGGATGAAGCCGATCTGCGCGACCTTGCCGCTCGCCGGCGTGTACAGCTCGATGCCGCCGCGGCGCTGGATGAAGAGCACGCGCTCGTCGGGGAGCACCGCGAGCTCGACCGGCTCCTCGAGCGGCGTCGCGAGCACGACCTTCGTGAAGCGGTTCTCCTCCGGCCGCGCGCGCGAGTAGTCCAGCGCGCCCGTGCCCATCGCCCAGCGGAGCCCGCCGAGCAGGTGGCGGAGGAAGAGGGGCTCGGCGAAGGTCGCCTCCGTGTGCCCCATGTTCGTGTACCAGGCGCGCCCGCCGTCGAACTCGTGGTACCAGCTCATCGGGTGGCGCGCGCCGTTCGTGCCGCCCTGGTAGCTCGTCTCGTCGATGTCCACGAGCACGCGGATCGTCGAGTCGATGTTCTTGAAGTTGTAGAACTCGTCCTCGCGCTCCCACCGGTCGGGAAGCCCCTGCGTCGAGACGTGCGACCTGTCGAGCACGCGGAACGTGCCCTTGCGCACGTTCGGGTCGTTCGGGTGGCTCGTGAAGTACGCCCCGGCGAGCCGGCCGTACCACGGCCAGTCGTACTCCGTGTCGGTCGCCGAGTGCACGCCCACCCAGCCGCCGCCCGCCTGGATGTAGCGCTCGAGCGCGTCCTGCTGCTTCGCGTCGAGTACGTCGCCGGTGGTGCTCAGGAAGACGACCGCGCGGTAGCGCCGGAGGTTCCGGTCGTTGAACGCGCTCGCGTCCTCGGTGGCGTCCACGGCGAAGCCGCTCTGCTGGCCGAGCGTCCGGACGGCGGCGACGCCGGTCTCGATCGAGCTGTGGCGGTAGCCGGCGGTCTTCGAGAAGACGAGGACGCGCGGCTCCTGGCTCTGCCGGGCGGCGGCGGCGCCGGCGGCCGAGAGCAGGAGCACGAGCGCGGTGGCGAGGCGGATGACGGACGGTCGCGTGGCCATGGGAGGGCGTGTGAGGGGCGACCCGAGGCTCGGGGGCGGGGTAGTCATACAACCGCGCACCGCGGGCCGCGAGCCCTGGGCTCGCCAGGGCTACCGACCTCCACCGGTACCCGCCCCGCTCTTCCGTCGTCCTGGGCTCTGGAGGCCCACGACTCGCCCTGGAACTCGACATGCTCCCTCCCACCGCGCTCGTCGCAACAGCCGTCGCGGCCGCGTCGCTCGTCCTCGCGACGCCGGGCGGGCGCGCGCCCGCTCGAGACGACCACATCGGCGCGCACGCGGACATGCCGCACGTGGCGCCCGCCGACGCGGGGATGTCCGCCGAGCGGCTCGCGGTGATCGATCGCGTGGTGGGCAACGCGATCGCCGCCGGCGGGTTCCCGGGCGCCGCCGTCATCGTCGGCCGCCACGGCGCGATCGTGTGGGAGAAGGGCTACGGCACCGTCGGCGTCGGCTCGAGCGCCGCGGTCGATCCCGAGCGCACGCTCTACGACCTCGCGTCGCTCACGAAGGTCCTCGCGACGAGCGCCGCCGCGATGGTGCTCGTGGACCGCGGACGCCTCGGGCTCGACGACCCGGTGGGGCGCTGGCTGCCGGAGTTCCGCACGGGCGACAAGTCGCGCGTCACCGTCCGCCACCTGCTCGAGCACCGCTCGGGGCTTCCCGCCGGCCGCGAGCTTCCGAGCGGCGACCCGGTGGAGGCGCGGCGGCTCGTGCTGCGAACCCCGGTCGACACCGACCCCGGCGCGTACTCCGAGTACTCCGACCTCGGCCCCATCGTGCTCGGGATGGTGATCGAGCGCGTCACGGGCGAGCGCCTCGACCGCTTCGTGCGTCGGACGCTCCACGCGCCCCTGGGCATGCGCTCCACGACGTTCCGGCCGTCGGGCGCCCTGGCGTCGCGCGTCGCGCCCACCGAGCCCTCGGTGCCGCGCGGCGAGGTGCACGACCCCAGCGCGCGCGCACTCGGCGGCGTCGCCGGCAACGCCGGGCTGTTCTCCACCGCCGGGGACCTCGCCGTCTACGCGCAGTTCATGCTCGAGCGCGGAAGCCAGCGCGGCGTGCGCCTCGTGAGCGACAGCACCGTCGCCCGCTTCACCCGCCGCGGCCCGCGCGACCGTCAGGCGCTCGGCTGGGAGACGTGCGCGGGCGGCGGGAGCTGCGGCCGGCTGCTCGGCCCCACGGCGTACGGGCACACCGGCTTCACCGGCACCTCGCTGTGGATCGACCCCGAGCGAGACCTGTTCGTGATCGTGCTGACGAACTGGGTGGCGGGGCGCGCGGGCGGCGGCGTGGCGCCGGTGGCCGTGCTGCACGACGTGCGGAGCGACGTGGCGGACATCGCGGCGCTCGCGGTCGTGGACGGCGTGCCGGCGCCGATGCCGGAGCGCCTGCGGAGCGACGCGCGGCACGGCTGGTAGCGCCCCGCGCCCAGCCCGCCCGGGGGCAGGCGCACGCGACCGCGGCCGCCGCGATCGCGGCGGCCGCCCGTCAGGACGCGCTGCCCGCCGTCGCGGGCGAGGTGCGCGGCACGCTCCGACCGACCGGGCTCTCCGCCGGCGCGCCCACGCCGCGGCGCGGGGCCGGCGCAGCGCTCGCTGCCGGCGCACCGCGTGGACGCACGGCGGCGCCGGTCAGCGCGAAGCGGCTGATGGACTGCCGCAGGCGGTCGGCGAGCAGCG
>JBJMNJ010000139.1:0-4778 GCA_045804325.1 Gemmatimonadaceae bacterium | reverse complement strand
GGCGTCCGGCTCGCGCGCGACACGCGCGCGCAGCTCGGGTCGCTCGCGGCGGGGCTGGCGTTCGTCGCGGCACTCGCCGCCGGCGACCCCGGCTCGGCCGGGCGCACGCTCGACGTCGTCGATCCCGTCGGCTCGGGCGCGGCGGCGGTGAGCGCCGCGGTGCCCGACGTGCCCGCACGCGTCGTTGGCCTCGCGGACCCCGAGAAGGTCGCGAAGGTGGTCGCCGCGGGCCCGTACGCGGGCTTCGACACGAACGTGTATCCGGGCGACAAGGCCATGAAGGCCTGGAAGGCCGAGGGCACGTACGACTGGGTGGGCTACTACCTCGCAGCGTCGTGCCACAAGGACGCGAGCTGGTCCGGCAAGCGCGAGCGCCTCGAGGCAATGGGTTGGGGCACCGCCGTCGTCTACGTCGGCCAGCAGACGTGGGGGCGCACGCCGAACCCGTCTGCCGGCGTGCCGGCGGGCACGACCTGCAGCGCGAACCTCGTGAGCGCCGAGCAGGGGAAGAAGGAGGCCGCCGACGCCATCGCGAAGACCGTCGCCGAGGGCTTCGCGCCCGGCACGGTGATCTTCCTCGACACCGAGTACATGGACGGCGTCCCGCAGGCGATGCGCGACTACTACACGGCGTGGACGGACGCGGTGCTCGCCGACGGCCGCTACCGCGTCGGCTACTACGCGCACACGAAGAACGCCGCGCGGATCTACACCGACGTGTCGGAGGTCTTCGTGCGCCACGGCGTGCGCCACGCGCCGCAGTTCTGGATCGCGGGGGGCAGCAACTTCCACCGCGCGGCGGAGCCGAGCGGCGTGGGGCACACGTTCACCGCGGTGTGGCAGGGGCTGCTCGACACGTGGGAGCGCCGCAACGGCGTGCGCCTTCCGATCGACGTGAACGTGGCCGCCGTCCCGTCGCCCTCGTCGCACGAGTACGCGACGGGGGATTGAACGACGGCCGCGGGGCAACGCGGAACCACCCCGAAATCCGAAGCCCCTCTCGCCGCGCGGCGAGAGGGGCTTTCGCGTGGGAGGCGTCATGGCGCCTTCCCGGAAGGAATATGTAGCTCACCCCGGGACTTGCGGCAAGGCACCGTCCCCATCGCAGATTCGCGGCCTTCAAAGGGGGAGGTTCGATGCGCGTGCTGCTCTCGACGATCGGATCGCGGGGCGACGTCCAGCCCCTCGTGGCACTGGCGCTGGAGCTCGAGGCCCTTGGCCAGCAGGTGCACCTGTGCGCGCCGCCCGACTTCCGCGACTGGATCGAGTCGTTCGGCCTCGCGATGACGCCCATCGGGCCCGAGGTGCGCAAGGCCGCGGCGGCGCTGCCGACGCCCGCCGAGGGCCCGCCGTCGCCCGAGCGCCTGCGTCAGCTGGCCGAGGCCACGGTCGCCACGCAGTTCGAGACGATCGCGGCGGCGGCCCGGGGCTGCGACGCGATCGTGGGCGCGACCGCGCTGCAGCTCGCCGCCCCCTCGGTGGCGGAGCGGATGGGCGTCCCGTACGTCTTCGCGGCGTACTGTCCGACGGTGCTGCCGTCGGCGCACCACCCGCCGATCCCGTTAGGCATGCGGGGAGACGCGCCGCCCGCCGCGGCGGACAACGCCGAGCGCTGGGCGGCGGATGCGCGGCGGTGGAACACGACTTGGGGCTCCGCGCTGAACGCCCACCGCGCGAAGCTCGGCCTCGCCCCCATCTCCGACGTCCGCGGCTACGTGCACACCGAGCGCCCCTGGCTGGCGGCCGACCCGACGATGGGGCCCTGGCCCGATCCGTCGGACGAGCGCGTGTATCAGCCCGGCGCCTGGATCCTCGCGGACGACCGCCCACTCTCGCCCGAGCTGGAGCGCTTCCTCGACGCCGGCGAGCCGCCCGTCTACTTCGGCTTCGGCAGCATGCGCGCGCAGTCGGACCTCGCGCGGGCGATGGTCGAGTCGGCCCGCGCGCTCGGACGCCGCGCCATCGTGTCGCGCGGGTGGGCCGACCTGTCGCTGGCGGACGACGCGCCCGACTACCTCGTCATCGGCGAGGCCAACCTGCAGACGCTGTTCGAGCGCGTCGCGGCAGTCGTCCACCACGGGGGCGCGGGCACCACGACCGCGGCCGCGCGCGCGGGCGCGCCACAGGTCGTCGTCCCGCAGATGTATGACCAGCACTACTGGGCGCGGCGGGTCGAGCACCTCGGCATCGGGACGGCGCACGCGCCCGGCGTGCCGACCGGGGCATCGCTCACGGGCGCGCTGGAGCGCACGCTCCGACCGGACGTGGTCGCCAGCGCGCGATCCGTCGCCGGCCGGGTGCGAGGCGACGGCGCGCAGGTCGCCGCGCGCCGACTGGTGAACGCCGCCTGAGCGGTCGTGGGTCGTGGGTCGTGCACGCCGGCCCACGACCCACGAGTCACGACCGACGACGCTTGACCGTTCTCTTCGCGGCCTTCTTCGCCACGCGCTTCTTCGCGGGCTTCTTCCCCGCCGCCTTCTTCGCCGGCCCCATGTCCGCCGGCCCGTCCAGCAGGCGCCACAGGTACCACGACGCCACGCTCGCGTGCGGCGCCCAGCACGCGCCGATGCGCTGCACGTCCTTCGGCGACGGGCGGTTCCGCAGGCCGTACGCCCGCTGGATGGCGTTCTGCACGCCGAGGTCGAGCTCGGGCAGCACGTCGGGACGGCCGAGGCGGAACATGAGGAACATCTGCGCCGTCCAGCGGCCGACGCCCTTCACCGCCACGAGCGCCTCGAGCACTGCCTCGTCCGACATCTCGTGCAGGCGCTCGAAGGGCACGTCGCCCGCGTGCGCCTTCGCCGCGAGGTCCTTGAGGTACGCCGTCTTCTGGCGCGAGAGCCCCACCGAGCGCAGCGTCTCGTCGCTCGTCGCGAGCAGCTCCGCCGGCGTCGGCGCGCGGCCCCCATAGAGCGCCTCGAATCGCCCGTGAATCGTTCCCGCCGCCTTCCCCGAGAGCTGCTGGTAGACGATGGCACGCGCCACCGCGCCGAAGTGCGTCCCTTCGGCGCGCGTGGTCAGGCGGCAGGGACCCACCCGCTCGATGACCCTGGCGAGCACGGGATCGGCGGCGCGAAGGTGCGCGAGCGCGCGGCGGTGGCTCGTCGGCATGCGGCGAAGATACGCCGAAGGCCGCCGGCGCGTCAAAGGTGCTTCGCCGCCACCTTGATGTCCGCCTTGAACTCCTTCTCGGCGCGCGCGCGGCTCTCGGCATCCGGCGCGCGGAGCACGCTCGACGGGTGTACGGTAGCGATCACCACGTCGGCGACGCCCGTGCCCTTCAATGCCTTGCCGCGCTGCTGCGTCACCTTGAACGACTTCCCCAGCAGCGTCTGCGCCGCCGTGGCGCCGAGCGCGATGACGACGCGCGGCTGCACCACCGCGAGCTCGGCGTGGAGCCACGGAGCGCACGCGGTGATCTCCCCCGCGTTCGGCTTCTTGTGGATGCGCCGCGCGCCCTTCTCGCCGCGCTCCCACTTGAAGTGCTTCACCGTGTTGGTGATGTAGACCTCGTCACGATCGATCCCCGCCGCCTCGAGCGCGGCGTCGAGCAGGCGCCCCGATGGGCCGACGAACGGGTGCCCCGCCCGGTCCTCCTGGTCGCCGGGCTGCTCGCCGACGAACATCACCGTCGCGCGGCGCGGCCCCTCGCCGAACACCGTGCGCGTGCCGACGCGCCAGAGGTGGCACGCGCGGCACCCGGCGGCCTGCTTGCGCAGCGCGGGGAGCGACGGCCGTGGCGGGATCCAGTCCGCCGCGGTGTCCACGTCCTCCCGCAGCCGCGTGCTCGGCGTCTCCGCGCTCGGCGGCGCGGGCGCGGGGGCGACGCGGCCGAGGCCGTCCCGCTCCTTGACGCGCGGCGAGGCCGCGCCGCCATCCGCGCCTTCGGCACGCGCTCGGCTCGCTCGGCTCGCCGCTCTCGGCCGCTTCGCGGCTGTTCTCGGCCGGGAGCCGAGAGCACCCGGCCGAGAGCGCCTCGCCGCCACGATCAGCTACCCCGGCGATTCATCCCGAACCCACCCTTCAGATCCGGGTGCGTGTCGATCTCCTCGTCGCGCCCCTCCTTCTGGAGCTCGCGGCCGAGGCGGTTCTTGTGGCTGTTCTCGTCCGCGTCGTCGTGCTGCTCGCGCTTCTGGAGCCCCGCCGCGAGGCGGCTTCCCTTCTCCAGGTCCTGCTCGCCACGCGCGCGCTGCCCTTCCACGCGCTCGCCGCGGTCCGCGGAGTGGAGCTGCTCGAGAAAGGCCTGGTGGGTCTTCTCGCCGTGCTGCCCTTCCGCATGCTGCTGCGGGCCCTTCTGCTCCGGGCTCCTCGACTCGTTCGCCATGGTCCGTCCTCTCGTGATGCGTGTTGGTCAGGACCACCCGATTCGGGCAAGGACGGGGCCACCTGTGGCGCCTCCGACGCGCCTTCGGGACCTGCTCGGCGGCCGAGGACGTCCGCCGCGCACGCATGCCTCGCGGCCGCGCGCCCTGGTGAGCGCGGCCTAACGCGGACCCCCGGGCGGCGCGCAACTCGCGTGTTCGTAAGCTGGATCACAGCCGATTACGCCGCCGCGCGCTACCCACTAGACTTGACGTGAATCTCCGTTCGCCGTCTCCCGCCGCGACGCCCCCTCCGTGAACGACGAGCCCCCCTGCGCCCACCCGGGTGCCGAGCGCGTCGCGCGCCTTGCCGCGCGCGCCCTCGGCGCGGCGGCGGCGCTCGTCGCCGTGGCGGGCCCCGAGGGCGCGCGATGGGCTGCCGCCGTCGGCGTGCCGCTCCCGCCCGCGGGCGCGGCC
>JBJMNJ010000138.1:0-3510 GCA_045804325.1 Gemmatimonadaceae bacterium | reverse complement strand
GGCGCGCGGAGCGCGCCGACGTAGAGAACCGAGCGCGTACGAAGGCTGCTGCCGCGAGGAGTAGAAGACCGCGACCCGAAGGGCCGCCTCCGCGTCCCCTTGACATTCTTTGGGAAAGGCGGCATCGTCGCTGTCCCACAGACATTCTAGGGAAGCGCCCATGCCCGGTCCGTCCCAGGTCGAGCTCCTCCAGGGGACGCTCGACGTGCTCGTGTTGAAGACACTCTCCTGGGGCCCCATGCACGGGTACGCCGTGGCCCGCTGGCTGCGGCAGGTGAGCGACGACGTCCTCCAGGTCGAGGAGGGGTCGCTGTACCCCGCGCTGCACCGCATGGAGCGGCGCGGGTGGGTGTCCGCCGAGTGGGGGCTCTCGGAGAACAACCGCCGGGCGAAGTTCTACCGCCTCACCACCGAGGGCCGCCGCCAGCTGCGGGCGGAGGCGGGCACGTGGCAGACGTTCGCCACGGCGGTGGGGAAGGTGCTGGCGGCGTCGACGCCACAGACGGCCTGAGCTTCGGCTCCACGGCCGAGGGCCGAGGGCCGAGGGCGAAGAGTGATGGATGCCTGACGAGACGGAGAGCTCGACGCCTGCCTGGCGCCGCTACCTGCGCTTCTGGGGTCGCGACGTCCGCGCGGACGTGGACGAGGAGCTCCAGTTCCACATGGAGGCGCTCGAGGCCGAGTACCGTGCGGCGGGGCTCGACCCCGCCGCCGCGCGCGCGGCGGCCCGCGGGCGCTTCGGCGACTACGATCGCGTCGCGGCCGCCTGCCGCGAGATCGACCAGCTGATGGAGAGAGACGTGAAGCGAGCCGACTGGTGGGACGCGCTGCGGCAGGACGTGGGGTTCGCGTTCCGCTCGATGCGCCGGACGCCCGGCTTCACCGCCGTGGTGCTGCTCACGCTGATGTTGGGCATCGGCGCCACCACCGCGATCTTCACCGTGGTGAAGGGCGTGCTGCTCGAGCCGCTGCCGTACGCCCGGCCCGAGCAGATCGTCCGCGTGTGGCAGGCGAACACGAAGACCGACCAGAAGAAGGGGACGCTCTCGCAGAACGACGTCGAGGACTGGCTCGCGTCGGACGCCGTGAAGCGCACCGTCTCAGCGCTCGGCTTCTACTGGTACAACGAGGGCGGCACGGGTGTGGACCTCACCGGCCGCGGCGACCCGGCGCGCCTCGACGCGGCCGCGGTGAGCCCCGGCTTCTTCCCCGCGCTCGGCGTGCAGGCGCGGCTCGGGCGTACGCTGCGTCCTGAGGAGAACGTCGCCGGCAACGACCGCGTCGTCGTGCTGAGCGAGGGCGCGTGGCGCCGCCGCTTCGGCGCGGACCCGCGCGTCATCGGCCAGGCGGTCACGATCAACGGACTGCCGCAGACGATCGTCGGCGTGATGCCCGCGAGCTTCGCGTTCCCGAGCCCGCGGGTGGAGGTCTGGCGCCCGCTCACGCAGCTCACGGAGGACATGAGCCCGCGCGTGCGCCCGAACCGCTTCCTCGACGTCGTCGCGCGGCTCGCGCCCGGCGCCACGGCGGATCAGGCGCGCGCCGCCATCAACGGCGTGGCGCGGCGGCTGGCGGAGGAGCACCCGGAGACGAACGCGCAGTTCGGCGCGGTGACGCTCGAGTCGCTCCAGGACGCGATCGTCGGCAGCGACGTCCGCGCGGGGCTCCTCGTCCTCCTCGGCGCCGTCGCGTTCGTGCTGCTCATCGCCTGCGCGAACATCTCGGGGCTGCTGCTGAGCCGCGCGGCGGCGCGCGAGCGCGAGCTCGCGGTGCGGGCCGCGCTCGGGGCGGCGCGCGCGCGCCTCCTCCGGCAGCTCGTCACCGAGAGCGTCGTCCTCGCGCTCGCGGGCGGCCTGCTCGGCGTGCTCGTGGCCGCGCTCGGCGTGCGCGCGCTCGCGGCCGCGAGCGCCGGCGAGCTGCCGCGCCTCGCGGACGTCCGCATGGACACGGGCGTGCTCCTGTTCGCATTCGGGGCCGCGCTCGCGAGCGGGCTCCTCTTCGGCCTGTGGCCCGCGCTCCGCCTCTCGTCCGGCGCGCTCGCGCCCGTGCTGCGCTCGGGCGGGCGCGGCGTGGCGGGGGGGCAGCGGGCGCGCGGCCTGCTCGTGGTCGTGGAGGTGGCGCTCGCGGTGATGCTCGTCGTCGGCGCGGGGCTCATGGTGCGGAGCCTCGACCGCCTCGCCGGCATCGACCCGGGCTTCAACGCGAACCACGTCGTGGCGGTATCGCTCACCTTCCCCAACGCGCGCCTCGAGAAGTTCGAGGAGATCGCGCCATACTACGCGGGGCTTCTCGAGCGCGTGCAGTCGGTGCCGGGCGTCGTGTCCGTCGGCGGCGTGAAGGACCTCCCGTTCCGCGGCAAGGGCGAGGCGTGGGCCGTGCACGCGCCGGAGCACCCGGTGGCGAAGGGGAGCGAGGTCCAGGCGAACGTGCTCCACATCGCGGGGGACTATTTCCAGGCGATGGGCACGCCGCTGCTGCGCGGCCGCACGTTCGGCCCGCAGGACCGCGACACGAGCGCGGCGTTCGGCGTCGTCATCAACCAGACGCTCGCGCGGAAGCTCTGGCCCGGCGAGGAGGCCGTCGGCAAGTCCGTCCAGGTCGGCGAGCGGGCCAAGCTGCCCGTCTTCGGCGTCGTGGCCGACATCCGCCAGGCCGGCCTCACCGCGGAGCCGGAGCCCGTGATGTACGTGAATGCGCTCCGAAACCCGCGCGTGCGCGTGAGCTTCGTCATCCGCACCGCCGGCGACCCGACGCACGTCGTGAACGCGGTGCGCCGCGCGATCTGGTCGTACGAGCCGACGCAGACGATCACCTCCGTCACGACGCTCGACGACCTGCTCGGCGAGACGACGGCGCGCCCGCGCGTGATCACGATGCTCCTCACGCTCTTCGGCGCCCTCGGCCTCCTCGTCGGCGCGCTCGGGCTGTACGGCCTCCTCGCGTTCATGGTGAACGGCCGCCGGCAGGAGATCGGCGTGCGCATCGCCCTCGGCGCGCGCCCCGCGAACGTCTTCCGCTACGTGGTGGGGCAGGGCGCCTCGCTCGCCGCGCTGGGCATCGTCGCGGGCCTCGCCGGCGCGCTGGCGCTCGGGCGCGTGATGGAGGGCGTGCTCTATCAGGTGAGCGCGCGCGACCCGCTCACGTACATCGTCGTGGCCGCGATCCTCGGCGCGGTCGCGATCCTCGCGAGCGCGGTGCCGGCGATGCGCGCGGTGAGGGTGGATCCGGCGATCGCGTTGAGGGCGGAGTAGCGCGTTGGGTCTCGGGTCTTGGGTCTTGGGTCGTGAGGCGGGAGACCAACGACCAGAGACCACAGACCAACGACCGCGAGCCACGGGACCAGGCCGGCGCGGTCCCGTGGCCTGTCGCCTTCGGCCGGTGGTCGGTAGCCGTCGGCCGTTGGCGAACGACCCACGACCGCCGTCCGGTACGCTCCCTGCTGATCCGCGCGCCCGAGACGTCCAACGCGAACGCATCACTCGGGAGAGCGGCGGCGATGAGCAAGCTGCT
>JBJMNJ010000137.1:0-3199 GCA_045804325.1 Gemmatimonadaceae bacterium | reverse complement strand
GGGAAATACCGCACGAGGCGCACCCGTCCGCTAGTGAGTCGAAAGGCCGATATCACCGGGCAGCTCCCCCCAGTGGCGGGGCAGGGTGCCACTGGCATTTAGCCGACCGGAAGCGCCTTGGGGGCAGGTCGCGTTCACGGGCGTGTGGACCGCCGCTTGCGGCGTCGCCGCGCCGGCGCGGCACCTTCGCGCCGCTCGCATCCCTACCGAGGACGCCACGACATGCCCACTGCCCGTCTCGCGCTCGCCTCCCTGCCGCTCGCCTTCGCCGCCGGCGTGGCGGGCGCCCAGCAGCCGCCCGTCACCAAGGACCGGCCGGACTGCCAGCCGGTCGAGACCCGCGCGCCTAACGCCACCGCCCAGCGCCCCGCCTTCGCCGGACAGACCCGCGCGTGCGCCGTGCGCTCGAGCGCGGCGCCCGCGGTCACCGTGATCACCCGCGAGCTCGACGCGCCCTGGGCCGTCGAGCCGCTGCCCGACGGCAGCTTTCTCGTCACCGAGAAGCCGGGGCGGATGCGCATCGTCACTGCCGCAGGGACAGTGAGTCCCCCGATCGAAGGCGTGCCCCCGGTGGACGCGCGCGGCCAGGGCGGCCTCCTCGACGTGGCGCTCAGCCCGAGCTTCGCGACGGATCGGACGGTCTTCTGGAGCTTCTCCGAGCCGCGCGGCGGCAACACCAACGCGACGAGCGTCGCGCGCGGCGTCCTCTCGGCCGACGGCCGCCGGCTGGAGCAGGTGCGCGTGATCTTCCGGGCGCAGCCGCCCTACGCGGGCACGATGCACTTCGGCTCGCGCCTCGCCTTCGCGCCCGACGGCATGCTGCACGTCACGCTCGGCGAGCGCTCGGACATGCCGATGCGCCCGCTCGCGCAGCGCCTCGACAACCACATGGGCAAGACGCTGCGCATCACGCGGGACGGCGCCGCGGCCCCGGGCAACCCGTTCGCCGGCCAGGCGGGCGCCGTGCCGGAGATCTGGAGCCTCGGCCACCGCAACGTGCAGGCGGCCGCGTTCGACCCGCAGGGGCGCTTCTGGGTCATCGAGCACGGCACGCGCGGCGGCGACGAGCTGAACCTCGTCGAGCGCGGCAAGAACTACGGGTGGCCGATCCAGGCCTACGGCATCGAGTACGCGGGCGGCCCCATTCAGGGCGGATCGACGACGACGACGCGCGAGGGCACGGAGCAGCCGGTCTACTACTGGGACCCGGTCATCGCCCCGTCGGGCGCGCAGTGGTACACGGGGAGCCTGTTCCCCGAGTGGCGCGGCAACCTCTTCGTCGGCGGCCTGCAGGCCCAGGCGCTCGTCAGGCTCGTCGTCGAGAACGGCCGCGTCACGGGCGAGGAGCACCTCTTCCACGACCGCGGCAAGCGCATCCGCGACGTGCGCCAGGGGCCGGACGGGGCGCTGTACATCGTGACCGACCGGAGCCCGGGCGAGCTGTGGCGGGTCGCGCCGCGGTAGGGCCGCTCCCGGCTCTCGGCTCTCGGCCCACGGCCGCTGGACGGTCGATGTCCACCGCCGCATGTTGGAGACGGTAGCCGCCGTCCTCCCCTCACTGCGGAGGCCACGATGCGCTGTGTGCGAGCCGTTCTGGCCGTCCTCGCCTGCGCCGCATCGGCGCCGCTCGGCGCACAATCGCGCGACGCGAGCCCGACGATCGTCATCGAGCACGTCACGGTCGTCGACGTCGAGCGCGGCGTCCTCCTCCCCGATCGTCGCGTCGTCGTCGCCGGCACGCGCATCGTGGGCGTCGACTCGAGCGCGCGTGGCGCCGTGCCCGGGGGCGCGGCTCGGGCAATAGACGGGCGCGGGAAGTTCCTGATCCCCGGGCTCTGGGACATGCACGTCCACGCCGCGTGGGGGAGCTTCGGTCCCGGGCTGCCCACCATCGATTCGACCTACGCGCCCCTCTTCGTCGCGAACGGCGTGACCGGCGTGCGCGACATGTGGGGGCAGGCGGCGCGCGTGGCGCGCTGGAAGGCGCACGTGCGCGAGCGAACGGCACCGTGGCCCCGCATCGTCTCGCCGCTGCACATCCTCGACGGGCCGAACCCGGTCTGGATCGGTTCGGTGAGCGTGACGACGGCGGAGGACGCGCGTCGCGCCGTGGACTCGCTCGCCCGCGCCGGCGCGGACTTCATCAAGGCCTATTCGCTGCTGCCGCGCGCCGCCTTCCTCGCCGCCGCGGCGGAGGCGAAGCGACTCGGCCTGCCGATCGCCGGGCACGTGCCCAACGCGGTGGGCGTCGCGGCGGCGTCGGACGCGGGGATGCGCAGCATCGAGCATCTCACACTGATCCCGGCGGCGTGCTCGGGCGTCGCCGACAGCGTGCGCGCGGCCTACGACGCGCTGCCCGACTCCGTGCCGCCGGCAACGACGATGCGCCTCGCGCAGATGTTCGCGCCGGCGATCCTCGCGCGCCCCGACTCGGCGCGCTGCGACGCGCTCGCCCGCCGGCTCGCGGCGAACGGCACTTGGCTGGTCCCGACGCTCACGGTCCTCCGCAGCACCTCGCACCTCGACGACACGACGCTCGCCTCCGACCCACGCACGCGCTACGCGCCGTCGCGGTACATCCGCATGTGGACGCCGCAGCCCGGCACGCCGTCGGGCGCCGTCACGGCGGAGGGGTGGGCGCTGAGGCGCCGGCTGTTCGCGCGACAGCTCGACATCGCCGGCCAGATGGCGCGGGCCGGGGTGCCGATCCTCGCCGGCACCGACTTCGGCAACCCGTTCATCTACGCGGGCTTCAGCCTCCACGACGAGCTCGCGCTGCTCGTGCGCGCCGGCCTCACGCCGGCCGAGGCGCTCCGCGCCGCTACGCTCGGACCCGCGCGGTACCTGGACGCGACGGACTCTCTGGGCACGGTGGCGCCGGGGAAGCTCGCCGACCTCGTGCTGCTCGACGCCGACCCGCTCGCCGACATCCGCAACACCGCGAGGATTCGCGTGGTCATCCTGAACGGGCGATACCTGGACCGCGGGGCGCTCGACGCGATGATCGCGCGGGCGGAGCGCACGGTTCGCGAGTCCGCGGCGGGACCGCCGATGCGGCGGCCGCCGCGACCCGCGCGCCGACGTGCGCGGCCCTGACGGCGCTCAGCGCTCAGCGCTCAGCGGCATCTCCCACCGCGCCGCGGCGGAGCGTGACGTACCGGGAGCCGTTCCCGGACGCGGCGCGGTGGGAGATGCCTGG
>JBJMNJ010000136.1:0-25473 GCA_045804325.1 Gemmatimonadaceae bacterium | reverse complement strand
GATCGGCGGCCGAGCGTCGAGCGCCGAGCGTGCGGTTACACCGCTTCCGAGATCGACGCGAAGTTGAAGTCCGCGATCTTCAGCGACGGCATCACCATGCCCGCCGCGACGCGCTCGGCGTGCCCGAGGGCGACGACGCGGTCGAGCATCAGCAGCGGGCTCTCGTTCCAGCGGAAGTTCTTGATGCTCCTCGAGACCTTGCCGTTCTCGATGAGGAAGGTGCCGTCGCGCGTCAGGCCGGTGAAGCTCGCCGTGCGCGGGTCGAGCGCGCGGATGTACCAGTTGCGCGTCACGAGGACGCCGCGCTCCGTGGAGGCGACGAGCTGCTCGAGCGTCTGGTCGCCGCCGAGCATCTTGAGGCCCGCGCCGCCCCCGCCGCCCCCGCCGCCGCCGAAGCCGCCGGCCCCGCCGCCAGCCATCTCCGCCGGCACGCCGCGGCGCTGCGCCCAGTAGCGCGAGTAGGCGAGCGTCTTCAGCACGCCGTTCTCGATCCACACGCGGCGGCGGAGCGGCAGCCCCTCGGCGTCGAACGGCGCGCCGCGGATCTCGGGGTCGGTCGGGTCGCTGAGCAGCGTGACGCGTGCGTCGGCGATCTTCTCGCCGAGGCGCGTGGGGCCGGGCTGCCCCGGCGCCGACGGCGCGGCGCCGCGCTTCGAGAACGGGCTGCGCCCCTCCTCCGCCGTGCGCGCGTTGAACGCGCCGAGCAGCAGCGGCACGAGGTCGGCCACTGCCTGCGGCTCGAGAATTACCGTGTAGCGCCCCGGCTCGACCGCGACCGGGTTGCGCGACGCGACGGCCTTCTGCGCCGCGCGGCGCCCGAGCGCGGCGGCGTCGAGACGCCCCCACTCGCGCGCGCCCCCGGACGCCCAGCCGGACCCCGTGCCGTCGGGCGTGCGCACGGTCGTCGAGAGCGACACGTCCGTCGTCGCGTGGAAGGCGAGCAGCCCCTTCGACGTCGCGACGAGCCGCCCCGGCTGCGCGTTCGCCTCGAGGTAGCCCGCGACGAAGAGGTCCTGCGCGGGATCGACCGCCTTGGCCGCGGCGATCGCCGCCGCCACCGCGTCCGCGCGCTGCGCCGCGTCGAGCGACGCGGTCCGCGCGTCGTACGCCGCGATCGTCGCGTACTGCTGCGGCCCGAGCTCCGGCATCAGCTCCGGGTCCTCGGGGGAGAGCCGCGCCAGCCGCTCGGCGAGGTCCACCGTGCGGCGCAGCGCCTCGTCGTCGGCGACGTTGGTCGTCGCCGACGCGCGCCGGCGGCCGATCGTGCTCGTCACGGTGACGGAGCGGTCCGCCGCCCCGCCGCTGGTGGTGATCTCGGCGCCCGCGAAGCGCGTCTGCCCGATGGTGGACTGGTCGATCGTCACCCGCGTCTCGTCCGCCTTCGCGAACGCCAGGGCGCGGCGGGCGATGGCCTCGAGCTCCGCGCGCACGTCCTCGTTCCGGCGCTCGCGCATCAGCCGGCCCGTCCCGTGTTGATGATGTTGATGCGGCGGAACCGCGTCGCCGGGCAGCCGTGGCTCACCGCGTTCAGCTGCCCCGGCTCGCCCTTGCCGTCGGCGAAGCTGCCGCCCATGAAGTACGTGCTCTTCCCGCCGAGCATGTCGAGCGAGCGCCAGAAGTCCGTGGTGGTCGCCTGGTAGGCGACGTCCCTGAGCATCCCCACGACCTTGCCGCCGCGGATCTCCCAGTACGCCTGCCCGCCGAACTGGAAGTTGTAGCGCTGGTGGTCGATCGAGTACGAGCCGCGGTTCGTCACCATGATGCCGCGGTCGGTCGCGGCGATGATGTCCTGCATCGTCACGTTCGTGTCGTTCGGGACGAGCGAGACGTTCGGCATGCGCTGAAACGGGACGTCCGCCCAGCTCTGCGCGAAGCTGCAGCCGTGCGAGCGGCGCACGCCCGTGATCGGCGCGATCAGCGCCGCCTGCTCGCGGGTCGTCTGGTAGTCCTTGAACGTCCCCTTGTCGATCAGCGTCCACTCGTCGGCCGGCACGCCCTCGTCGTCCCAGCGCGTGAGCGAGAGCGACTGGTCCTGCGTGCGGTCGGCGCGGATCGTCATGAGCTCCGACCCGAACTGGAGCTTGCCGAGGACCTTCTCCGGCGGCGCGAGGAAGCTCGTGCCGGCGTAGTTCGCCTCGTAGCCGAGCGCGCGGTCCAGCTCGGTCGAGTGGCCCACCGACTCGTGGATGGTCAACCACAGGTTGCGCGGGTCGAGCACGAGGTCGTAGCGGCCCACCTCCACCGAGCGCGCCCCGAGCTTCTCGGCCGCGAGCGACGCCCACTTCTCGGCGTTGCCCGGCATGTCCAGGCCGACGATGTACTCCCAGCCCGCGCTGCGCGCGGCGAGCTCCTCGTTGTAGCTCTGGAAGTCCGAGCCCTCGATGGCCGTGGCGGAGAAGCTCGGGTTCACGCGGAAGAACGTCTGCGTGACGAGCGTGCCGTCGGTGGTCGCGAGCGTCTTCACCTCGCGCAGGCTCTGCACGCCGGAGGTCGCGAAGCGCACGCGCGGCACCTCGAGCGCGGCGGCGTTCGCGGCGAGCAGCATCTGCACCTTGTCCTCGATCGGCACCTCCACCGGGTCGGTCGTGACCGGCGTGCGCCACGTGCCCTTCTGCGGCGTCACCGGGGCGAGCTCGACGCGGCGGCGCTGCGCACGCTTCGCCGCCCGCGCGGTGCGCACGGCCTCGCCGGCGGTGCGCGCGACGGCGTCCGGCGTCAGCTCGTTCGTCGCCGCGAAGCCCCACGCGCCGTCGACCAGCGCGCGGATGCCGATGCCGAACGATTCGGCGTCGCTGACGTTCGTGACCTGGCGCTCGCGCGTGGCGACGCTCTGGCGGCGGTACCGGCCGACGCGCGCGTCGGCGTACGAGGCGCCGGCGGCGCGGGCGGCGTCGATCCCGGCGAGGGCCAGCGCCTCGGGGTCCGGCTCCGCGCCGAACACGGCGCGGCGCGTGAGCGCGCTGGCGGGGCTCGACAGCACGGCGGCGGCGGCGGCGCCGGCCCCGACGGTCTTCAGGAACTCTCTGCGGTCGGTCATGCGGCAGGGGCGTGAGGGAAGCACGCAACCTGTCACGGGGACCGGGACGTGAACAGGCCCCTCGGCCGAGGGCCGAGGGCCGAGGGCGGCTCCTACCGCCCCTTCGACTTGCTGATCGTGATGAGCGCCACGCCGCCCACGATCACCGCCGCGGCGATGAGCGTGCGCGCGGTGACCGCCTCGCCCGCGATGGCCCAGCCGAGGAACACCGCGACGAGCGGGTTGACGTACGCGTAGGTGGAGGCCTTGGCGGGCGACACCTTCTTGAGGAGCCAGCTGTACGCGGTGAAGCCGACGAGCGAGCCGAAGGTCAGCAGGTACGCGAACGCGATCCACGACGTCGAGGACACCTGCGCCAGGCTGAATCCGCGCGCCTCCCCGACGGCGAGCCCGAGCGCGAGCATGAGGAAGCCGCCCGTGACCATCTGCGCGCCCGAGACGAAGAGCGGCGCGGCGGGGAGCTTCGCGTAGCGCGCGTGGAGCGAGCCGGCGGCCCAGGTGACCGAGGCGACGATGAGCACGAGCGCGCCGACGAGATCCGTGCGCTGTCCCCCGGCGAGCTGGTCGGGCCCGACGAGGATCCCCATGCCGAGCGCGCCGAGCACGAGCCCCGCGGTGACGCCGCGTGTGGGGCGGCGCCCGCCAGGGCGCATCCACTCCATCAGCACGAAGAAGATCGGCGCCATCGACACGAGCAGCGCCGTGAGGCCGCTGGGCACTCGCTGCTCGGCCCACACCACGCCGCCGTTGCCCCCGACGAAGAGCAGGAGCCCGACGATCGCGAGCGAGCGCCACATCGCGCCCGTCGTCGTACCCGCGGGCGCTTCGCGCTCCTCGCCGCGCAGCCGCGACGCGAGCAGCATGATCCCGCCGGCGAGCACGAAGCGCGACCCCGCCATGAGGAACGGCGGGATGGTCCGGATCGCGTACATGATGCCGAGGTACGTCGAGCCCCAGATGACGTAGACGGCGGCGAACGCCGCGAGCACCTGTGCGCGCGACGGCGGCGCGTCGGCCGCGGTGGCCGTCGGGCTCGAGGTCGCGAGCGCCGGACGCGTCGCCGCGGGCGCGCTCGGCGTCGCGGGGCCGACGGGTGCGGAGCGAAGCGGGTCAGCCATCGCTGCGCCCTCCGTGGCCGTTGCCCTCCGCGGCGGCCGGCATGGGGAGCGTCGTCGTCTCCTTCACGGTGTTCAGCACGATGGTCGTGCGCGTGCTGACGACGGTGGGGATGGACGCGATGCGCTGGCGGAGGAGTCGGCCCAGCGACTCGGCGTCCGCCACGCGGACCTTGAGGATGAAGCAGTCCTCGCCGGCGATGTGGTGGACCTCCTGCGCCTCGGGGATGGCGGCGAGCGCGCGCTCGGTCTCCTCCGCGAGGGCGGTGGTCCCCTGCGCCCGGACGAACACGAAGGCGAGGAGCCCGAGCCCCACCGCGCGGGGATCGACGCTGGCGGCGTAGCCGCGGACGACGCCGCGCTCCTCGAGCTTCCGGAGCCGCTCGAGAGTGGCCGAGGGGGCCATGCCGACCTGCCGGGCGATCTCGGCGTTCGCCACCCGGGCGTCGGTCTGCAGGATGTCGATGATCCTGCTGTCCATCTCGTCGATCGTGCGCATGAGCGCCACTTTTGCTGAATGTTGTGCGGTAGAATGCCTACAAAACCGCACGAATGCAAGTGGCAGGCCGCTCGTCGGGAAGGAGCGGACCCATGCGTCGAGGGAGTCTCGACATACTAGAGGCCGAGGGCCGAGCGCTCACTGAGGAGCCTGGACCGCCCTCGGCAGCCTGAGCGTGAACGTCGTCCCCGCCCCCACCTCGCTTCGTACGTCCAGCGAGCCGCCCATCATCCCCGCGAGGCGCTCGCTGACGCTGAGGCCGAGGCCCGTGCCGCCCACGCGGCGCGTCTGGGCGCGGTCCACCTGCCAGAAGGCGTCGAAGATGCGCTCGAGGTGCTCGGGCGCGATGCCGATGCCCGTGTCGCGCACCGTGAACGTCACGTGGTTGCCGCCGGCGCGCACCGCGCACGCGACCTCGCCGCGCTCGGTGAACTTGATCGCGTTGGAGAGCAGGTTGATGAGCACCTGCCGCACCTTCCCCGGGTCGAGCTCGGCCATGAGCGGCGCGTCGGGCGTGTCGACGACGAACTGCAGCCCGCGCTCCGCGGCGAGCGGCTCCATGATCGCGCCGACTTCCCTCACGAGCGCCGCCGCGTCGACGTGCTCCGTGCGCACGACCTCGCGTCCCGCCTCGAGGCGCGAGAAGGCGAGGATCTCCTCGATGAGCTCGAGCAGGTGGCGCGAGGCGGCGCGCACGCGCTCCACGTGCGCCTGCGTCGGCTCGGGGAGCCGCTCGGGGACGCCGAGGAGCATCAGGTCCGAGTAGCCGATGATCGCGTTCAGCGGCGTCCGCAGCTCGTGGCTCATCATGGCGAGGAAGTCGGCCTTCGCGCGGTTGGCGGAGACGGCTTCCTCGTAGAGACGCCGACGGTCGGTCACGTCCGTGATCACGTAGGCGACGCCCGCGCCCTCCGGGCCGCGCTCGGGGAGCGGGCTCCGGGCGGCGCGGTACCAGCGCTCCCCGAGATGGACCTCCACCTCGCCGCGGGCGTCGGTGGCGACGAGCGCCTCCAGCGGCTCGAGGTCCGCACCGGGGAACGCGCGCCGCACGAGCTCGACGAAGGCGCGCCGCTCGCTCGTCGGGTCGCCGCCGAGCAGCCGGCCGGCGGCGGCGTTGCAGCGCACCACCGCGCCGTCCGGCGCGGCGAGCACCACGGCGTCGCTGATCGCGTCGAACGCCGTCGTCCACGCGCGCGCCGCGTCGCGCAGCTCGCGCTCGGCCGTTCGCACGCGCAGGAGCGAGCGCACGGTCGCGATGAGCACGGGCGGCTCGACGGGGTGCACGAGGTAGCCCTCCGCGCCGCTCTCGAGGCCCTGCACGCGCGCGGGGCTCGAGGTGTGGCTCGCCGAGAGCTGCAGCACGGGGATCGGCCGCGTCTCGGGCGCCGCCTTGAGCCGGCGCAGCACCTCGAAACCGTCCATGTCCGGAAGGTTGACGTCGAGGATGACGAGGTCCGGGTGCTCCGCCGCGGCGGTCGCCAGCGCGTCACCGCCCGTCGCCGCCTCGAGCACGTCGAAGCCCGCCGAGCTGAGGATCCGCCCGACCGCGTAGCGGTTCTCGGGCGTGTCGTCGACGAGCAGGACGCGCGACCCCTCAGCCACGCGCGGCGCCCTCGGCGGCCGCGGGCGCGTCGGCCGGATCGCCCGGGTAGACGCACGGCACGGTCACCGCGAACTCCGATCCGCGCCCCAGCGCGCTCTCGACCGTCACGCGGCCGCCGAGCACCTCGGCGAGCCGGCGCGCGAGCGGGAGCCCGAGCCCCGTGCCCTTCACGCGCCGCTGCAGCGGGCTCTCGATCTGCGCGAACTCCTCGAAGATGCGCGCGTGGTTCCGCGGATCGATGCCGATCCCCGTGTCTCGCACGGCGAACGTCACCGTGCCGTCGTCGCCGGCGCGCGCGGTCAGCCGCACCTCGCCCTTCTCCGTGAACTTGAGCGCGTTCGACAGGAAGTTGCGGAGGATCTGCGAGAGCTTCCCCTCGTCCGTGTGGAGCGGCGCCATCGGCGGCGGCTCCTCCACCGCGAGCTCGACGTTCGGGTTCGTCGCGAGCGGGCGGAACGTCCCGCGCAGGGTGCCGAGGAGCTGGGCGACCTCGAACGTCGCGGGCCGCACGTCGACCTTGCCCGCCTCGATCTTCGCGAGGTCGAGCAGGTCGTTCACGATCTCGAGCAGCGTCTGCGCCGAGGCGCGGACGAAGCCGACCTGGCGCTCCTGCTCCGTCGTGAGCTCGCCGTCCACGCGCTCGAGGAGGAGCCACGAGATGTTCAGGATCGAGGCGAGCGGCGTGCGCAGCTCGTGGCTCACGCTGGAGAGGAAGCGCGTCTTCTGCTCGGACGCCTGGCGCAGCTGCTCGGCCTTCTCGTCGAGCTCCGCGTACAGCGCGAGCACGCCGCGATTCGTCTCGTCGAGCTCGCGCTCGAGGCGGTGGACCTCCATCTCGCGCTCCGCCAGCCGCTCGCGGAGCGCGCGCAGCTCGTCGTCGCGCTCGGTCATGCGTCACCTCCGGCCGCGCGGTCCCGCACCACCACCACGGTGGCGTCGTCGCGGCCGCGCGTCGCGTCCCGATAGAGCGTCGCGGCCACGAGCGACGGGTGGCGGCGGAGCAGCCCGGGATACCGGTCGAGCCGCCAGCTCGTCGTGAGCCCGTCCGAGTGCATGACGAGGACCGCGCCCGCGCCCCACTCGTAGACGAACTCCTGCACGCGCCGCATCTGGTGCCCGACGGTGCCGCTGTGCGAGACCATGTTCTGCTGCCGCTCGCCGCCGAGTACGACGCCGGAGATGTTGCCGACGCCCGCGTAGCGGAGGCGCCCCGCGCCTGGCTCCACTCGCGCCACCGCCATCGCGGCGCCGCGGGTCTGGCGGAGCGCCTCGTGGGAGCGCTCGACGATCTCGGCGGGCGGGCGATCCGGGTCCGCGGCGAAGCTCGCCATGGCCGCCTCGGCGGCCGCGGCGGCCTGCGGGCCGTGCCCGAGCCCGTCGGCGACGAGCAGCACGGCGGCGTCGCGCGTCGCGTGAACCGCCCACGCGTCGCCGCACACGCGCTCCGCCGGGTGTGGCAGCGAGACGACGCCGACGTCGAACGCGCCGACGGCCGGCTGCGGACCACTCTGCCGCCCGCCGACGCGCCTCGCCGCGTCGTCCGCCCAGACCACGGCGAGGGTCGTCGTCCCCGCGCCGGGGAGCGAGTGCACGTCGAACACCGAGGCGAGGCGGCGCATGGCGCCGAGCCCGGTGCCGGGCGAGCCGGCGGTCGAGAAGCCGTCGCCGATGGCGCGCTCGACGTCGGCGAGTCCCGGGCCGCGGTCCACGGCGAGCACCTCGAGGCCGCGCCGCGCGCCGTCGGCGAGCGGCCGGAGGAGGAGCTCCCCCTGCCGAGCGTGCTTCACGAGGTTCGTCGCCGCCTCGGTGACGACGATCGCGAGCTCGCCGCGCCGCGTCTCGTCGAAGCCGAGCGACTCGCCGAGCGCGACCGCGATGCGCCGCGCCTCGCCGGTCTGGCTCGCCTCCACCATCGGCAGCGCGACCTGGCGCGCGACGTCCTCACTTCCACTTCGTGGCGACGACACGGGTGCCCTGGCCGGGGGTGGAGTGGATCTCGAACTCGTTCATGAGGCGCCGCGAGCCGCTGAGGCCGAGGCCGAGCCCGGAGCCCGTGGTGTAGCCGTCGCGCAGCGCGAGCTGCACGTCGGGGATGCCCGGCCCCGCGTCCTCGAAGTGGAGGCGGAGGCCGCGGCGCGCGCCGTCGTGCAGCGCCTCGAGCGTGAGCGTGCCGCCGCCGCCGTACTCGACGGTGTTTCGCGCGAGCTCGCTGGCCGCGGTCACGACCTTCGTCTGGTCCACGAGGCTGAACCCGAGCTCGATGGCCCAGGCGCGCACCGTCTGCCGCACGGCCACGATGTCCCCCTGCGTACGGCAGGACACCGCCTCACGCCGGGTGACGGGCACCGCCACCCTCCGAGTCGTCGTCGGGGGCGGCCGCGTCGGCCGTGAGGGGGCCGCGCGCGCCGAGCGCGCTGCGCAGCATCGCCATGCCGCGCTCGACGTTGAGCGCCGTCCGCACGCCGGGCAGCTCCAGCCCGAGCTCGACCAGCGTGATGGCGACCGCGGGGCGCATCCCCACCACGACGGTCTCCGCGTCGAGGATGCGCGACATCGCCGCGATGTTCGCGAGCATGCGTCCGATGAACGAGTCCACGACGTCGAGCGCCGAGATGTCGATGAGCACGGCGTGCGCGCCGGTGCGCGTGATCATGGCGGTGAGGTCGTCCTGCAGCGTCACCGCGAGCTGGTCGTGCATGTCCACCTGGATGGTCACGAGCAGGAACTCGCCCATCTTGAGGATCGGGATGCGCTCCATCGCTAGACCCCGCGGTCGGCCGCTCCGCCGTGGGGCGCGGCCTTCGCCAGCCGCACGCCGGACCGCTGCAGCGCGAGCCGGAACGCGTCCGCCAGCGTCGCCTTCGTCGTCACCATGCTGAGGTCCACGCCGAGGTGCACGATGGTCTGCGCGATCTGCGGGCGGATGCCGCTGATGATGCAGTCGGCGCCCATGAGGCGCGCGGCGGTGACCGTCTTGAGCAGGTGCTGCGCGACGAGCGTGTCCACCGTCGGCACGCCCGTGATGTCGATGATCGCCAGCTCGGCGCCCGTCTCGACGATGCGCTGGAGCAGCGTCTCCATCACCACCTGCGTGCGCGCGCTGTCGAGCGTGCCGATCATCGGGAGCGCGAGCACGCCCTCCCAGAGCTTCACGACCGGCGTGGAGAGCTCGAGCATGTCCTGCTGCTGCCGCGCGATGACCTCCTCGCGCGCCTGCTGGAACACCTCGGTGGCGTAGAGGCCGAGGCGGTCGAGCAGCTCGCTGGCCTCGATGAGGTCGGCGCCGAGCGTGTCGGAGTCGCCGCGCTGGCGGCGCAGCAGGTCGAAGACCGGCCGCTTCAGCGAGAACACGAACATCGCCGTCTCGCTCGGCGAGAACCCCTGCAGGGCGCGGGAGCGCGAGATGCTCGCGATGAGGTCGCGCATCGGGCGCCACGCCGGACTCCCCATGTCGCTCCCGCCCCCCTCCTGCAGCCCCTGGCGCAGGAGGCCGAGGAGCTCCCGGCTCTGGTCGCGCAGCTCGGACTCGCTGATCAGCCGACGGCGCGCGCCGACGGCCTGCGCCTGCTGCTCGAGCCAGGCGGCGAGTAGGCCTGACTCGTTCGTCGCGAGGAAGGCGTCGAGGCGGGTGGCAGGGGTCACGGCTCGGGTCTCTCCCGGGTCTGGGGTAGCGACTACGTCGCGGCGCGTCGAAGGCTACGCGTCGACTACGTCGCTCGTGCGGCTGCGCGGGGGCGCAGGCCGCCATAAGCTATCCCGGAGCGACGGGTCGTGGCAGTCGATCACCCGCCGCCCTCCCTCTCCCCGCGTCCCGTGACCGAGCCCGCCGTCCCCGTCCGCATCCTCCGCCGCGCCGCCGACGAGGGCCTCATCACGCGCGACCAGCTCGCGCGCCTGCTCCAGCACGCCGGCGTTCGGACGGCAGGTGACGCGCCGCCGGCAGACGTGCCGCCGGAGCGGGCGTCCGGCTTCGACATCGTGCACGTCGCCTACTACGCGGGCGCCAGCCTCGTGCTCTTCGCCTTCGGCTGGTTCCTCGTGGACCGGTGGGAGCTGCTCGGCCCGGCCGGCGTGCTCGGCGTCGCCGTGGCCTACGCCGCGCTCTTCCTGGTGCTCCACGTCCGACTCGCGCGCGAGGGGCTCCGCGTGGCGAGCGGCCTCACGCTCCTCCTCGCCGTGGGGATGACGCCGCTCGCAGCCTGGGCCGCGCAGGAGTGGCTCCTCCCGCTCGACCCGGCGGTGCGCGCGACCTGCCGGGGCGGGTGGGGCGCGTTCTTCGCGTGCCGCCTGCGCTGGGTGGCCGTGGAGCTCGCCACGGTGCTCGCCGCGCTGTTCGCCATGCGGCGCGTGCGCTTCGCGCCGCTCGCGCTCCCGGCGGCCGTCGCGCTCTTCTTCCTCGCCCACCACCTCGCGCAGGCGGCGTACGGCTGGCCGTGGGGCGAGACCCGCACGGGGTGGAGCACGCTCGCCGCATCCTCGCTCCTCCTCGCCGTGGCGTACGGAACCGATCGGCGCGAGGCCGCACACCGCACCGGCGGCCCGCTCGAGGACGACCACGCCGCGTGGTTCTTCCTCCCCGCGCTCGTCACCGGCGCGGTGGCCATCGCCGAGCTGTGGGGCCAGTACCGCGAGCTGCGGCACCTCATGCCGCTGGTGGCGCTGACGCTGGCCGCCGGCGCCCTGTGGCTGCGGCGGCGGCTCCTCCTCGGCGCCGCCGCGCTGGCGCTCCTCCAGTATCTCGGCTTCCTCGCCTTCGACGTCTTCCGGGACACGCTCGCGTTCCCACTCCTGCTCGCGGCGTTCGGGATCGCGGTGATCGCGCTCGCGGTGGCGCTCCAGCGCCTCGCTCCCCGCCTGGCGCGCGCCGGGCCGGCGCCGACGCGCGACTCCCCGGCCGCCTGGGCGATCGTCCTCGCCCCGGCCGTCCTCGCGCTGCTCATGGGGCCCGAGGCGCGGCGCCGGGACGTGGAGCAGGCGGCGAACTGGCGCGTCCTCGCGCGGCAGCAGTCCATCCACCAGAAGACGCTGGACCGGCAGCGGGCCCGGTCGGGCGGGGCGACTCCGGCGCCCCCGCCGCGGGGGCCCGGGGCGGCCCGGGAAACCAGGAGGCCCCGAGGGGCGTAGGAGAGACGCTGCGCTCCCCCACCCGCAGGACACCCCCATGCATCTGCTCCTCTCCGCGGCGCTCCTCCTCCAGACCAGCGTCACCATCGGCGTCGGCAACCGGGACACGAGCGAGGCCGCCCGGGACCGGCGTGCCGCCCAGCGCGACTCGCTGCGCGCGAAGCGCGACTCCGTCAAGACGACGCGTGACTCGATCGCCGCGGCTCGCGCCGCCCGCCGCCGCGCCGAGCGGGCGAAGCAGCTCACCCCCGAGGTGCTGCGCGCCGCCTTCGCGAACGAGGCCACGCACCGGCTCTACCTGCGCGCGCGCGCCGCGCGCACCGAGCAGGACTCCGCCCTCCTGGCCTACGACACCCGCACGTACCAGCGCGTCTCGGCGCACATCGGCTTCGCGCGGGTCGGGCGCGACCGGCTGATCTTCCGCAAGGAGAACGCGGCGCGCGTGCGCTGGCAGCGCGACCGCGGCGCCTGGGTCGAGGTGACGGGGAGCCGCACGACGCTCCCGTCGTTCAAGGGTTTCGCCGAGGTGGGGGACGAGCTCCGCGACGAGCTGGACTCCGAGGTCAGCCCGTCGATGGTCACCATTCCCTACTTCCCGGGCCGCGAGGGGATCTGGGTCGGCAGCGACGGCCTGGCGAAGGCGGAGGTGGAGGACACGGACATCATCCACCCGCTGGCCGAGGGCGCCGAGCTGTACTACCGCTTCAGCGCGGGCGACTCGCTGAGCATCCGCACGGGCGAGGGGCGGCGCTTCACGATCCGCGAGATGCGCGTGACGCCGCGCGCGCCGCGCTGGAACCTCATCGTCGGCTCGTTCTGGTTCGACACCGAGAGCGGGCGGCTGGTGCGCTCCGCGTACCGGCTGGCCGAGCACATCGACGCGTTCAAGGTCGCCAAGGAAGTGGACGACGAGGACCCGGACGAGGACATCCCGCTCTTCGTGCGCCCGCTCGTCACGCCGATCATCGTCAGCATCGACGCGATCACCGAGGAGTACGGGCTGTACGAGGGGCGCTTCTGGCTCCCGCGCGTGCGCGTGATGGAGGGCAGCGGCCGCATGAGCTTCATCCGCATGCGCGTCGCCATGGAGGAGAGCTTCCGCTACGCGTCCGTGAACGGGCGGCTCGACTCGCTCCCGACGCTCAGGACGGCGGAGGAGCAGAAGCGCGTCGTGGACTCGATAGACGTCGCCCGGAAGGCACGCGAGGCGGAGCGCAAGCGCCTGCGCGAGGACACGACGGCCGAGGGGAAGCGTCAGCTCGCCGCGTTCGACTCGACGGTGCGCGAGGAGCGGCGCCGCCGGCGCGAGCGCGCCTGCGAGGACGGGCTGCTCACGAGCACGCAGGAGCGCCACGAAGGCGCGGTGCGCGTCTCCGCGAGCGTGCCGTGCGACCAGACGCGCCTCGCCAGCTCGCCCGACCTGCCCAAGTCGCCGTACGACCCGGGCGACGAGCTGTTCGACTCGAGCGAGCTCGAGGCGCTGAAGGAGAAGGTGCTGTCGCTGGCCACGCAGCCGGGCTTCGCGCCGCAGAAGCCGGAGCTGTACTACTCCGCGGAGCTGTGGCGCTACAACCGCGTCGAGGGCTTCTCCCCGGCGGCGGCGGTTCGCCAGCGGTTCGGCGCCGGGTACACGGGCGAGCTGGTCCTGCGCATCGGGCTCGCCGACCTCCAGCCCAACGGCGAGCTCACGCTCGCGCGCACCGCGGCCCGGCGCACCGTGCAGGTCACGGGCTACCGCCGCCTCGCCGCCGCCAACGACTTCGGCAACCCGCTGAGCTTCGGCGCGTCGCTCGGGGCGGCGCTCTTCGGGCGCGACGAGGGCTTCTACTACCGCACCGCCGGCGCGGAGCTCGCGGTGACCGGCGAGGGCAACCCCTTCCTCGGCCTGCGATTCTTCGCCGAGCGCCACGACGCGGCGGAGAAGGAGACGGACGTCGCGCTGCCGCACCTCTTCAGCGGCGGCGAGTTCATCGACAACATCACCGCGGACGAGGGGACCATCACGGGCGCCGCGCTCCGCATTCAGAGCTCGCACGGCGAGGACCCCGAAGGCTTCCGACTGCTCAGCGATCTGCGCGCCGAGGGGGCCGGCGGCGCGTGGCTGTTCGGCCGCGCGCTCGGGGACGTGACGCTGTCGCGCGGCTTCGGGAGGCGAGCGGCGGGCGCGCTGACGCTGAGCGGCGGCGCCGCGGGAGGCGAGGTGCCCGTGCAGCGCCTGTTCTACCTCGGCGGCTCGCAGACGGTGCGCGGCCAGCGCGCCGGCAGCGCGATCGGAAACGCGTTCTGGATGACGCGCGCGGAGCTCGGGTCGGGCTTCGTGGGCGTGCGCCCGACGATCTTCTTCGACGCGGGGTGGGCGGGGGACCGCGCGGACTGGCAGCACCCGGGCCGGCCGCTCTCCGGCGCCGGCGTGGGCGCGTCGTTCATGGACGGGCTGTTCCGGTTCGACCTCGCCCGCGGCATCTACCCGCGCCAGCAGGTGCGGCTGGACCTGTATCTCGAGGCGCGGTTCTAGACGCGGCCCCGCCGCGCTCTGCTCGGCGCGCTGCGCGGGTCCTCGGCTTCGGAGGGGCGGTGAAGATCCCTTTGGCGCTCGTCGCGCTCCGCGTCGCGCTCCTCGTCGTGGCTCGGCCGGCGCACGCGCAGGACACCGCGCGCGCGTCGACCCTCGCCGGCGACCTGCGCGTCGACACGCTGCGGAGTGCCGTGTTCGGGAACGCGCGCGCGATCCGCGTGCTGCTGCCGGCGGGGTACGCCGCGCCGGAGAACCGCGGGCGCTCGTACCCCGTGCTGTACCTCAACGACGGACAGAGCCTCTTCGATCGCGCGACGTCGACGTTCCAGCCCGCCGAGTGGCGGGTCGACGAGACGGTGGCCCGGCTCCGCGCGGAGGGGGCGCTGCCGCCGATCGTCGTCGTCGGGATCGACCACGGGGGGCGGCGCGTGCGGGAGCACGAGTACCTGCCGTGGCCGGACGCGTTCCTCGAGCCGCCCGATCCGCGGCCGGTGGGGGCGCGCTACCCCGCGTTCGTGGTGGACGAGGTGCTGCCGTTCGTCGAGTCGCGCTACCGGGTCGCCCGCACGCGCGACGGCCGGGTGCTCGGCGGCTCGTCGTACGGCGCGCTCGCGGCGCTCTACGCCGCGGCGGCGCGGCCCGGCGTCTTCCGCGCGCTGCTGCTCGAGAGCCCGTCGCTCTACGTCGCGGACGCGCGCGTCCTCCGCGAGGTGGCGCGCGCGCGCGCAGTGCCCTCGCGCGTGTACCTCGGCGTCGGCACGAACGAGCTGTCCCAGCCGACGTGCACGCCGGCCGACGGCGGCGGCGAGGCGGTGGCGGACGTCCGGCGGCTCGCGCGGCTGCTCCGCGACCGCGGCCTCACGCGGGCGGCCGTGCGCGTGGTGGTGGAGCCGTGCGCGGTCCACCACGAGGACGCGTGGGCGCGGCGGCTCCCGGGGGCGCTCACCTTCCTGTTCGCGCGGTAGCCGCAGGCGTCCTCGTTCCGCTCGAGGGGGGTGTGGCGTAGCTTCGTGCGGTACCGTCCGCATCCAGCCCCCACGCCGAGGCCCACGATGGTCGTCTCCTCCGCCGAGCTCAGGAATCCGCGCAGCGCCTTCGAGGAGTTCAAGGCGTTCCTCGTCACGCAGAACGTCCTCGCGCTCGCCATCGCCGTCGTGGTGGGCGCCGCGCTCAACGGCGTGGTGCAGGGCCTCGTGGACGATTTCATCATGCCCATCGTCGCGGCGGCGACGCCGGGCGGCGACTGGGCGGCGTGGAAGACGCCCGGCCCGATCGCGTTCAAGATCGGTCACTTCCTGTCGGCGGTGCTGAACTTCGTCATCGTCGCGTTCGTCGCGTGGCGCATCACCAAGGCGCTCATCAAGCCCGCGCCGGCCGCCGCGGCGCCGACGACCAAGCCGTGCCAGTACTGCCGCATGTCGATCGACGCGGCGGCGACGCGGTGCGCACACTGCACGAGCCAGCTGTAGGGGAGTCTCGGCTCGCCGCGCTCGCGGTTCTCGGCGCCGCTGACGCGGCGCTGTTCTCGGCTCTCGGCTGCTGTTCCGCGGCCGAGGGCCGAGAGCCGAGGTCCGAGGGCCTCATCTCTTCGGCGACGTGACGTGCTTCAGGATCTGCCCCAGGATGCCGCCCATCTGCGGCTGGTTCCGCTCAGTGTGCTCCTGCGCCTCGCGCGCGTCGCGCTCGAGCGCGCCGCCTAACGCGCCGGGGTCCGCGCCGCCGTGGCGGCGCGCGAGCATCGCGAGCACGATCGGCGCGAGCATCATGAGGAGCTTGCGCGTCTGATCGCCGTTGAGGCCGGAGGTCTTCGCGACGCCGTCCTCGACCGTGCCGGTGTGCTGGCCGAGCACGCTCCCGAGGATGCCGCCGAGCCCGCCGCCGGCTCCGCCTGCGCCGCCGAGCATCCCGCCCAGCACGCCGCCGAGGCCGCCGCCGTCGCCGCCGCCGAAGGCGCCGAGCGCGCCGTCCGGAAGGCCGCCGCCCACCCCCGGGGCGCTCGCACCGCCGCCGAACGCCGACATCGCCTGGTGCAGCCCCTGCGCGCCCTCGGGGCGTTGGGCCTGGCCGGCCATGCCGGCGACCATCATGGGGAGCGCGGCCTGGATGGCGCTCTGCGTCTGCGCCGGCGTCGCGCCGATCTGCTGGCTGATCCGCTGGACGTCGGCGTCGCCGATCTGCTGCTGGAGCGTGTCGAGGATGGACATCGCGAAGGGGTTCGAGGGTCGAGCTCGCTCGTGGAGCGCGCGGGGCGTGCGGGGCGTGCGGCGGCGCACAGCCGGAAGAACCGCGCCCGCACCCCTCGGCGGGACCAGTCCGGTGCCGCACGCGCGCTTGACCGGGCACTTACGTCTCGTTAGCCTGCAAGCCATGACGTTCGCCGCCCGCATGTGCTGCCGCCTCCACACGTGTCACCACCTCTGTCACGAGGCTGGTGGGGGTGCTGGTGCGCGCACGTAGTCGAGCGGAAGTCTCGAGCCGAGACACTGCCACGTCGCCCCGGTCCCTCAGCGGACCGGGGCGATTTTCGTACGCGCGCCGCCCGAATGGGTCGCGGCGCGTGCCCACCAGTACCGAGTAGGTCCCGCATGCTGCCGATCGCCGTCTATCACGAGCACCCCGACTGGTTCCGCCCGCTCTTCCTCGAGCTCGAGCGGCGGGGGCTGCCGTACGTCCGCCTCGACGCCGCGTCCCACGAGTGGGACCCGTCGGAGCGCGTGGCGCCGTACTCGCTCGTGGTGAACCGCGCGAGCCCGTCCGCGTACCTTCGCGGGCACGGCCAGTCCACGTTCCACACGCTCCACTGGCTCCGCCACCTCGAGCGGCTCGGCGTGCCCGTCGTGAACGGCTCGCACGTCTACGGCCTCGAGCTCAGCAAGGCGAGCCAGCTCGATCTGCTGCAGGAGCTCGGGCTGCCGTACCCGCGGAGCCGTGCGATCAACGACCCGAAGCGCGCCGTCGAGGCCGCGCGCGGGCTTCGCTGGCCGGTGCTCGTCAAGGCGAACGTCGGCGGGAGCGGCGCCGGGATCGTGAAGTTCGAGAGCGAGGCCGCGCTCGCCGGCGCCGTCGCGCGCGGCGAGGTGCAGCTCGGCGTCGACGGCACCGCGCTCGTGCAGGAGGCCGCGCCGCTCCGCGACGGCCACATCACGCGCGTCGAGACGCTCGACGGCGAGTACCTCTACGCCATCGACGTCTACCCGGCCGTCGGCTCGTTCGACCTCTGCCCGGCGGACGCGTGCCAGACGACGGGCGGCGTGGAGCTCGTGCGCGGCGCCTGCGCCATCGACGCGCCGAAGTCGGGGCTGCGCGTGGAGGGAACGACGCCGCCGCGCGAGGTCGTCGCGCAGGTGGAGCGCATCGCGCGCGCGTCGAAGCTCGACGTCGGCGGCATCGAGTACCTCGTCGACGACCGCGACGGGCGGCACTACTTCTACGACGTCAACGCGCTCTCGAACTTCGTGGCCGACGCGCCGAACGTCGTCGGCTTCGACCCGTGGGTGCGCTTCGTCGACTACATCGAGGCGCGCGCCGGCGTGACGCGCGTGACCGAGGCGGCGGGGGTCTGATGCGGTACGGCTACTGGATGCCGGTCTTCGGGGGCTGGCTGCGCAACGTCCCGGACGAGGGGATGACCGCGTCGTGGGACTACGTGCGCCGCCTCGCGCAGCGCAGCGAGCAGATCGGCTACGACCTCACGCTCGTGGCCGAGCTCTACCTGAACGACATCAAGGGGATCGACGCGCCGGCGCTCGAGGCGTGGTCCACCGCCGCGGCGCTCGCGGCGGTCACCGAGCGCCTGGAGCTCATGGTCGCCGTGCGGCCGACGTTCCACCAGCCGGCCATCCTCGCGAAGCAGGCCGCCAACCTCGACCACATCTCGGGCGGGCGCCTCTCGCTCAACGTGGTGTCGAGCTGGTGGAAGGACGAGGCGCGCCGCTACGGCGTGCAGTTCGACCAGCACGACGACCGCTACGCGCGCACGGCGGAGTGGCTCGAGGTGCTCGACGGCGTGTGGCGCGAGCCGACGTTCAGCTACCAGGGGAAGTACTACTCGGTGGACGAGACGGTGCTCGAGCCCAAGCCGACCGCCGCGGCGCAGGGCCGCCGCCGCCCGACGATCTACGCCGGCGGCGAGAGCGAGGCGGCGAAACGCCTCATCACCGGGGCGTGCGACGCGTACGTGATGCACGGCGACGCGCCGGAGACGGTGGCGAAGAAGGTGCTGGACATGCGCCGCCGCCGCTGCGAGCAGCACCTGCCGGAGATGCAGTACGGCATGGCCGCGTACGCGATCGTCCGCGACACCGAGGCCGAGGCGAAGCGCGAGCTCGAGCGCATCACGAACGTCGCGCCGGGGTCGCCGGGCTACCGCAACTACCAGGACTGGGTGCAGAACACGCAGCTCGAGAGCGCGCTCACACTCCAGGACTACTCGGTGAGCAACCGCGGCCTGCGCGCGGGCCTCGTCGGGACGCCCGAGCAGGTGGCCGACCGCGTGCGCGAGTTCCAGGGGGCGGGGGTGGACCTGCTGCTCCTCCAGAGCAGCCCGCAGCTCGAGGAGATGGAGCGGTTCGCCGAGCAGGTGATGCCGCTCGTGTAGGAGGCGGGCTAGTGTCGCTCGATCGACTTCGTGAGATCGTCCAGCGCGCCGATGAGCTCGCGCAGGCGCGCGATCATCAGCGACGCCTCGCGCGGGACCTCCTCGCCGCGCGAGTGCGCATCGGCGACGTACGCCTCGAGACGCCGCATCTGCGCCGCGAGGTCGCCGCGCCCGCCTTCGGCGCCCAGCCGAACGTCGGTCTCGTCGTTCATCGCAATGCTCCCATGTGAGGGCTACCTGCTCTCGAGCTTCCGGCACGCGCGCGGGGCGCCGGCCGCGAACGACGCGCACCACGCGCCGAGGACGGCGCGCGCGGTCGCGGGGTCGCGGAGGTAGGAGCGCACGTCGTGCGCGCCGAACGCGCCCTCGTGCTCCGCGAGGCGCACGTCGCGCGCGCGGGCGCGCGCCTCGGGCGCGAGCGCACTCCCGATGGCATGCGCGAACGGGTCCCCGTCGCGGCGCACGTTCACCCACGAGCGCACGCCCGCCGGGAGCCCGAGCAGCCCGCCGCCCGAGCCGCCGAGCACGATCTCGCGCGCGTCCGGGTGGCCGAGGAACGAGCCGACGGTCACGAGGCGCACCGGCGGCAGCTTCTCGCCGGCGGCCGCGCCGTCGCGCAGCCGCTCGTACGCGACGAGCGCGCCCATGCTGTGCGCGACGACCACCACCGGCCGTCCCTCGCGCGCCGCCTCGTCGAGCGCGCCGCCCATCCGCCGCTCGGCCGCGCACCGCCGCGCGGGGTCGGCCACGAACAGGAGCTCGCCGAAGAGGCCGCGCGCCACGCCCGACTCCTTCTGCCCGGTCGCCGTCTCGATCACCGCGCCGAGCAGCGCCTCCGCGACGTCGGCGACGTCGCCGAGCGCGTCGGCGTCGGATTCGCGCCGCGTGGCGCGCTGGCGCGCCGGGCGGCCGCAGCCGTCGCTCGCCCGGCCGTCCAGCGCGTCGGCGTACCAGACCATCCGCACGTCGGCGTCGGCGAGCGCGGGCGCGCCGCCCAGCTCCCGGCTCCCCACCGCGAGCGCCTGCTGCCACTCGCGCCGCACCTCGGCCGAGTCGCGCCCCTGGTGGCCGCGGCCGTGGACGAGCAGCACGAGCGGCCGCACGTCGCGCGTCGGCGCGCTCCGCGCGGCGGCGCAGGCGCCGAGCGCGCCGAAGGCGGCGCAGAGGGCGATGGTGGCGGCGAGATGGCGGACGGGCACGACGGGGACTCCGATTCGGGGCTGGTAGTGATACTCCGGGGCGGGCTCCGTGGTTCATCCGTTCTCGGCCCTCGGCCCTCGGCCCTCGGACTAGCGCACCAGTATCTCGATCTGCGCGAGATGGTGCTTCAGATGCCCCACGTAGTCCGCCATGAAGTACTCCAGCGTGGCGGGCTGGTCCGCCGGGACGGTGCGCCAGGCGATCTCGTGCAGGTTGTGCCGGCGGTGCTCCCGGGTCGCGACGTCGCGCGGCACGAGGCGCATCAGGCGCGCGAGGTGGCGGTTGTACGTGCGCCACAGCGTGACGAGCTCCTCCCACGGCGCCGCCTGGTAGCCCTGCGCGTCCACCCAGCCGTCCTGCGCGTAGCCCGGGAACACGAGGTCGTCCTGGAAGCGCGCGCGCACGAACCGCTGGTGATTGTTCGCGGCCGAGTCGACGAGGTGGCCCACGATCTCGGCGACGGACCACTTGCCCGGCGCGGGGCGGCGCTCGCGGACCGCGGGCGGCAGGGCGAGGAGGCGAGGCGCCATCCCTTCCACCGCCGCCTCGAGCTCCGAGGCGGCGCGCGCGGCCGGCGCGCTCGGCGCGTCCGTCGTGGTCAACGCGTGCGGCGCGCGATCTGACCCGCGGCCAGCGGCGCGAGGGCGTCCGCCGGCGTGGCGCGCGCGCCCTGCAGCGCACCGTCCAGCGACGCGACGACGGCGGGCGGCGGCGGGACGCGCTCGTCGCTCAGGCGCGTGGCGCCGGCGCAGGTGGACAGCGCGAGCACGGCGGCGGCGAGGGCGCGCGAATGGGTCACGTGCACGGGAGCCTCCGGCGTGGGAGCCGCGCCGGGATGGTCCCCGGGCGCGCCTCCAACCTGGCGCCCGGTCGCGGGCGCGGCAAGGCGCGCCGCGCTCAGGGCACGATTCGCGGCTGCCCGCTCGGCGCCGGCTGGCCCTTCGGCCTGTCCACCAGCGTGACGGGGTTCCCGAACATCCACTGCGAGTTCTCGCGGTCCTTCTTCGAGATGCCGAGCATGGTCTTGAGCGACGGCATCAGCTCGCGCTGGAGCGGCGTGACGATCGAGTCCGCGACCTCCGGCTGCTCCCAGAACACCTTCCAGTACGCCTTCTGCGTCGTCGCCACCGTGTCGAGCTCGATCTTGCCGGGCTCGCGCGGGCGCGTCGCGAGGAACTGCCCGAGCGGGACGTACAGCGCGCGCACCCGCGCGGAGAACACGGAGTCGGCGCGCTGGAGCGCGGACACCTGCTCCTTCGTGAGGAACAGCGAGTCGCTCTCCGAGAGCAGGAGCTTGTGGATGCTCGAGGTGCGCGAGAGGTAGAAGCTCGCGAGCGAGTCCGCCGTGCGGCGCGCCCACCCGCCCTGCGGCGCGCGCACCGGCTCGAGCGCGCGGCGGAGCTGCTGGACGTCGTAGTCCACCGCGAGGTCCACCGAGAAGTCGATCACGAGGCGGAACGGGTCGCGCAGCAGGGTGCGCGCCGGGCGCGTGTCGCCGAAGCGCGGGTTCACGGCGTAGCGGAAGCGCCGGCTCTGCGCGTCGAAGCCGCGCGGCACGAGCAGCACGGGGTCGGGCGCGAACTGCGAGCCCCAGCCGCGCAGGTCGCTCCCGTGGAAGAGCTGGTCCAGCCCGCCGAGCACGTTCTGGAGGTACACGTTCGTCGTGACGCGCCGCGCGTACTTGCGCGGGATCGGCGGCCGCCACTGCACGTTGAGCGACTGCGTCCACGGCCCGCGGCACGAGTTCCTCCCGGGCACCGTCCCCAGCGCGCCGCGCAG
This sequence comes from Gemmatimonadaceae bacterium, assembly GCA_045804325.1. Classification (GTDB taxonomy): domain Bacteria; phylum Gemmatimonadota; class Gemmatimonadetes; order Gemmatimonadales; family Gemmatimonadaceae; genus JBJMNJ01. The sequence continues at coordinate 4,004 of JBJMNJ010000136.1, read as the reverse complement.
GCACCGCTGCGCGCTCGGCGAGCCCTCGTCGAGCAGCGCGTCGAGCTGCGACGCGAGCTCGGGGTCGCTCGCCGCGATGGCCGACGGGCGCGGCACGAACGCGCGGTCGCCGCCGCGGCCGTCGCCGTCCACGTCCCCCTGCACGACGGGCGTGAACGGCAGCCCGGACTGCCCGCGCCCGAAGAAGGTGACGGTGCCCGTCTTCGACGTGCTGAAGCCGCCCTGGACGATCACGACGTGCCGCGCGTCCTGCGCCGCCGGGGCCCACTCCACCTCGCGCGGGTCGCCGAAGCCGCCGCCGTCGAAGCCGCGGTACTGGCGGCGCACCTGCTGGAGCGTGTACGCCGCGGACGCGAAGATCTGCGAGCGTCCGCGAAACTTGAACATGTCGGGCGCGACGTTGAGCGTGGCCTGCCCGCCGTACCCGCGCAAGTCGCTCCGCCGCACGCCGACGCGCCCGAACTCCGGCGCTAGCCGCGACTCGGCCGCCGAGAGCGCGCCGCTCGCCGGGTCGATCGCGCCGGCGCTCACGTACACCGGGCGCCCGCCCTCGGCCGTCTGGTCGAGCGGGAGCAGCGACCGCCCGGCGAAGTTCGCGTCCCAGGTGCCGGGCTGCGAGAGGTCCCAGCTGCCCAGCGCGTTGAGGCTGACGATGAATTTGTGCACGAGCCCCGACCAGCCGAGCGTGCCGCGCCAGCTCCGCGGCACGTCGTACGACGGGTCGATCAGCGTGACCGACGGCGCGCGGTCGGCCAGCACGCCGCCGCCGCCCACGCACTCCGTGGGGATCGTGCTCGGGTCCGCGGCGAAGCGCGCGAAGTCCGCCGCCGGCACGGCGGAGCCGACGCACGTGAGCGCGAGCGCGCCGCCGGGCAGCCCCGTCGCCGCGCGCGCGTCGGCCAGGACGCCCGGGCGCAGCAGGTCGCGGAACTCGCCGATGCCGCCGCGAATGGTGCCCTGCGGGGAGCGGAAGAACTTGCCCACGCTGTTCATGGACATCCCGTTCCCGTTGTCGCGGTTCTTGTTGTACGTCCACGTGAAGCCGACCCGTGGGCTGACGTGCAGCAGCGCGGGCGCCGCGCCGGTGCGCACGCCGAGCGCCTGCTCCAGCGCGGCGTTGCGCGCGGGCTCGCCCATGAAGCCGTTCGCCTCCACGCGCGCGCCGTAGATGACGTTGAAGAACCGCGACGGCGAGTAGGTGTGCGCCGCCGCCGCCGCGCCGTTCCACACGCTGCCGTCGCGCTGCGGCTGCACGAGCGCGCGCGTGAAGCTCGCGGCGCGCCCCGCCGCGAGGTCGTCGATGGAGTTGAACGCGAACGTGCCGTAGCGGTTGCCCAGCGCCTCCTGCGCGAGCCCGTCGGCGCGCGCCCAGAGCTGCGTCTTGAAGCGGTGGCGCCGGCCGCGCGCGTTGAAGTACGTCTCGTTCGCGCCCTCGACGATCCAGCGCGCCTCGTCCGACGCGAGCCACGGGTTGCCGCCGAGCGTCACGCTGCTCACGTCCGCGCGCTCCTCGAGCGTCGGCGAGCGCACGAGCACGGTCGCCCCCGGCAGGTCGAGGTAGGGATCCGACGCCGTGTGCTGGCGGCTCGCCGAGAGCCGCGTCTCGACGAGGACGCGGTCCCCCGGCCCGACGTACTCGCCGAGCGTGAGCTGCGCGCCGAGCGTGGTCTCGCGGCGCTCCCCGCCGGACGCCGGCGCGACGAGCGGGCCGAAGCCCAGCGCGCCCTCGCGCGTGGAGCCGAGGTAGGTCGTGAGCGCGCGCGTCTTCAGGGAGTCGCGCGTGTCGTCGAGGCGCCCGAGCCAGGTGAGCGCGTCGCGTCGCCGCAGGTCCGGCACGCCCGTGCCCGCGAGCGGCACGAGCGGCCCCGCCACCGCGAGCAGCCGCTCGGCGGAGTCCGGCGAGAGCCCGGCGCGGAGCAGCGCCTCCTCGCCCGCGTCGAGGAGGGTCGCGGGGTCGCTCGCCGAGCGCGCGAAGTCGAGCGCGACGTTGTAGGTGAGTGCCTGGCGAATGGCCTCGCCGTCGGCGCCGACGCTCCCGCGCACGCCGCCGCTCGGGGCGCCGAGCGACCGGCCGATGGGGTCGGTGAACTGGAGCGCGGGCGCGTCGAGCGTCACGAACGCGTTGCGCCGCTGGAAGAAGCGGTCGCCCCGCCCGAGCCGCACGTCGATGTTCGCGCCGGAGAAGCCGCCGCGCGTGGGGTCGAACGTCGCACCCGTCACTCGCGTCTCCGTGCGCGCCGCGCGCGGGAGCGACCCACCGGCCATGCTCATCCCGTTCAGCGTCGTGAGGTTCGACTCCGCGCCGCCCCCGAGGATGGAGGGGCCGCCCGGACCCACGGTGACGCCCGCCATGGTCCCCGCGGTGGCGAGGAGGTCGCCCTGGACGATCGGCGAGACCTGTCCCTGCACGCCCTCGGACCAGCGCTCGGCGGAGCCCGGCTCGGCCTGCATGGGCCCCACCTGGTTCCGGGCGCGCTCGGGGCGGTTCGCCTGGACGCGCACCGCCGCGAGGCGGGTGACGTCGCGCCCGAGCGTGAAGTTCGCGACGAGCGTGCGCTCGCTCGCCTGGCGCTGCACGCGGCGCCGCGCGGAGGCGAAGCCCTCCGCCGCGACGTACACGAGGTAGTCGCCCGTGCCTTCCTCGAACAGGACGCTGTAGTTGCCGGCGCTGTCGGCGGCGGTCTGCCGCGTGAGGCGGTCGGGACCGCGCGTGATCGTGACCGCGGCCGCGGGGACGGCGCGCCCCGAATCGTCGAGGATGCGGCCGCGGACGGTCTCGGGCACGCGCCGCTCGGGTGCAGCCGGGGCCGCGGCGGCAGGCTGCTGCGCGCGGACGGCGCGTGCGGGAGCGGCGGCGAGGCTGGCGGCCCCGAGCACGGCGACGGCGGCGCGGCGGGCGGCCGCGAAGGCGAGTGACATCTCGGTGGCGGAGCGGGTTCGACATGGCGCGACGACTCAGCCGCGACGGCTGTTCGACGCACGCACCGCCACAACAGTTGCCTGATGCTGGAAAAACAGCACGCCCCGGGCGTGTACGAATCCTGTAGGGACGCGGCCGCGCCGGGGCCGCTCAGGCCAGACGGTCGAGGTACTCGAACAGCTCGGGCTGGATCTCGCGCGCGCGCTCCTCGCTCACCTCCTTGCAGTGCGTGCCGAGGTACTCGGCCGCGAGGAGCACGCTCGCGATCATGTCGGAGCCGTTCTCAGGCGACTTCATCGTGCGGAAGGCATTGCAGACGACTGCGCCCTCGCGCACGACCGGATCGAAGCTCGGGACGGCGATCACGTTGTCGGCGCTCACCTCCAGGTCGACGTCGCGGTACTCCTCGTAGAACTGGAATCCCTGCATCAGCGCCTCGGCCGGCGCCGACCCACCCCCGTGCTCACCGACCCGGCGGGGCGGGCGCACGGCGTGCGACCGGGGTGGGAACCGGGCGCGGCGGCGCTCGCTCCCCCGCAGTCGATCCGGCGGGCGTGCACGGGCGTGGCCTGCGGCGGCTCCGGAACGGGGTCGCGTTTCGGGATGGCGCTCATCTGCTGCTGTCGATGGTCCTGCGACATCGTCGAGCCCTCTGTGGCTTGTGCGGTAGCGCACAAGTCGTGCGGTGCGAGTGACTTGCGAGCCATTGCACGGGCGGGGCACGAGTGCAGAAGGCATGCCCTTGAACGGCGGGGAGCAGGAAGCGGGAAGCAGGGGCGACCCGGAGAGGCTCGTCTCACCCCGCAGTCCCGCACACACCCACCCTGCTCCCTGCTCCCGATTCTAGATCCCCGTCGGATACGTCTCCGGCGGCTCGTCGTGCTCCCACCGCGGGGTGCGCTCCAGGGGGTGGAGGGCGCGTGTCTCGTCGAGGTGGATCACGGCGTCGAACTGCGCGGAGAGCTCGGCGTCGAAGTAGTGGCTCCAGCGCTCCGTCTCCGGGCGGTAGATGACGCCGATCGCCCGCTCCAGGCGCGGGTCGCGGAGCGCGTCGACCGCCTCGCCGCCACCACTGCCTAACGAG
>JBJMNJ010000135.1:0-3675 GCA_045804325.1 Gemmatimonadaceae bacterium | reverse complement strand
GCGGGCATGACGTAGGGGCTACGGGTCGGTGGCGCGCCGGCCCTGCTTGCTCTTCTCGATGGCCGCCGTCCAGTCGGCGACCTCCTCGGCGGTCATCTCCCCGCGCTCCACGCGCCCGTCGGCGTACCCCCACCGCTCGACGTCCACGAGGAACTGCTCGCGGGACATGATGGTGCCCTGGCAGAGCTTGCCGACGGCCGAGTCGTGGTCGAGGTCCCGGTTCAGGCGGTTCAGGAGCTCCAGCATCGCCCAGTTCGGGATGCGCGTCCGCTCGCCCGGATAGACGAAGCCGAAGAGCACCATGTTCGAGAGGAGGACGCGCCAGTAGGCGCCGAAGCGCCGCAGCAGCCGCTCCCAGTCGAGCTTCTCGGCCAGCGCGTGGATGATGTGGATGACGTCGGCCCCGTCGTAGCGCTCGCGCTCCATGATGAAGGCCTTCGACCAGAGCAGCTCTTCGGGGGGGATGATGCGGACCGGTACACCCAGCACTGCGTGGTCGACCGCGTACCGGAACCAGATGTCGTCGACCGTCGCGACGCCGTTGCCCGAGCTGAAGATGATGTCCACGAAGTCGCGCCCGCAGTACGCCTTGCCGAGCCAGTGCCTGAACGTGAACTCGGCGCGGCAGCCGAGCGTCTTCTCGAGCGCCGCGAGCGCCGGGTCCACGTCGGCGGCGCGAACGAACAGGTCGAAGTCCTTCGTCTTGCGGTCGATCTGCGTGTAGCGCGTGAACGCGTACGCGCCCCCGACGAGGAAGTCGATTCCGGTCGCCGTGAGCGTCTCCAGGACCCGCCGGTAGAACTGGCTCTTCTCCTCGGAGGCGAGGGCGTCGGCGTCGACGGGGATCGCTACTCTAGACGACATCTGCAGTTGGGAACGCTTGTTGAAGGGCGTGCCGGCGACCGCGACAATGCAAGAGAGAGGCTAGGCACGACGGTCGCGGCCTCGGGTCCAGGCGAAGGCGCCGGGACGGCGGATCAGCGAAGGGAGCGCGGGATGGTACTGACGAACGGCGTCGTGCGGGTGGCCGCGGTGAGCGACGTCCACTACGGGAAGGGGTCGCAGGGCGCGCTCCTCCCGCTGTTCACGCAGGTCGCGGAGCACGCCGACGTCCTCGTGATCTGCGGCGACCTCACGGACTACGGCCTTCCCGAGGAGGCCCGCCTCCTGGCGAAGGACCTCGCCACCGTCCGGGTTCCCACGCTCTGCGTCCTCGGGAATCACGACTACGAGAGCGGCCAGCAGGACGAGGTCGCGAAGATCCTCACCGACGCCGGCGTCACGATGCTCGACGGCGAGGCGCAGGAGGTGCTCGGGGTCGGGTTCGCCGGCGCCAAGGGGTTCGCGGGCGGCTTCGGCCGCGGCGTGCTCGGCGCCTGGGGCGAGACCGTCATCAAGCAGTTCGTGCACGAGGCGGTGGAGGAGGCGCTCAAGCTCGAGTCCGCGCTCGCGCGCCTCCGCACGGCGCAGCGCATCGCCGTGCTCCACTACTCGCCCATCCGCGCGACCGTCGAGGGCGAGCCGCTCGAGATCTTCCCCTACCTCGGCTGCAGCCGGCTCGAGGAGCCGCTCGGGCGCTTCCCCGTGACGGCCGTGTTCCACGGCCACGCGCACAACGGCTCGCCCGAGGGGCGCACCGCGGGCGGCATCCCGGTCTACAACGTCGCCATGCCGCTGCTCCGGAAGCTCCAGCCGGACCGGCTGCCGTTCCGCGTGATCGAGGTGCCGGTCACGGTCGCCGAGGAGCAGCCGCCCACGCCGCGCCGCCGCGCGACCGACCGGGTCGGCTGAGCGCCGTCAGCCGCCCTGCGGCCCCTCGCGCGTCGTCGCCTCGCCCGTCTCGGCGAGGTGCTTGAAGCGGCGCAGGTCCTCCATCACCTGCCGGTCCGGGTCGCGCCCGGTGAGGGCGGAGATGATCCGCGCCAGCTTCCCGCCCGGCGGGTCGTAGTCGATCTCCACGCGCACCTCGGTGCCGCGGCCGCCCGGCGCCGCCCGGAAGTGCACGGAGCCCGCGTGGCGCACCGGCGCGTCGCCGACGGTCTTCCACGAGATGAACTCGTTCGGCTCGTCGCGCACGATCTCGGACGTCCACTCCACCAGGGCGTCGCCCACGCTGCGCGCGCGCCAGCGCGAGCGGCGCTCGTCGAGGATCTCGACGCTGTCGATGTACTCCATCACCTTCGGCAGGTTGGTGAAGTCGCGCCAGAAGGCGTAGAGCTCCGCCGGCTCCCCGTCGATCGTGACGCTGCGAACGATGCGCTCGGACTCGCTCGCGTCGACGACGGCGTTGGGCCCGTGCTGCTGTACCGGCCGGCGGGGCTCGCCGTTCACGCGGGCGACGCCGCGCAGGCGCCGACGCTCGGCGGTGGAGTCCATGCCGAGCGAGTCGTAGACGGGGCAGTAGCCGACGGCGCCGCGCGCCACGAGCGCGCTCCCCGCCACCGCCAGCAGCGCGCCGGCGGTGTCCCCGCGCCGGAGCCCGTACAGCGCGGTCAGCGCGCCGCCGAGCATCGACGCCCACCGCTCGGTCTCGCCGACGTTCTGCGTCAGCCCGAATGCCTCCCGAGCACTGCTTCCCATCGTTCGCCCCCGCTGATTGGCGGACAGAGCCGAGGCAAGCGGAGTGCCGGACGCTGGACGCCGGGAGCTAGAATCGCTGCGGGAGCCCCTCCACCACCCGGAACGTGTCCCGCGCGATGAGGAGCTCCTCGTCCGTCGGGATCACCCAGGCCGCCATGCGGGCGCCGTCGCGCGAGATGCGCGCCTCGCGGCCGCCGACCGCCGCGGCATTCTGCGCCGGGTCGAGCTCCAGCCCGAGGAACTCGAGCCCCGCGCAGATCCGCTCGCGCACCGCGGCGGAGTTCTCTCCGATGCCGCCCGCGAAGATCAGCGCCTCCGCGCCGCCCATCGCCGCCGTGTACGCGCCGACGTACTTGCGGACGCGGTAGCAGAAGATGTCGATGGCGAGCCGCGCCCGGCGGTCGCCGTTCTCGGCCTCCTCCGCCAGGAGCTCCCGCATGTCGTTCGTGAGGCCGGAGATGCCGAGGAGCCCCGACTGCGGGTTGAGGAGGTTCTCCGCCTCGGGAAGCGACAGACCCTCCTTCGAGGCGACGTAGTCGAGGATGGCGGGGTCGAGGTCACCGGAGCGCGTGCCCATCACGAGCCCCTCGAGGGGCGTGAAGCCCATCGACGTGTCGACGCTCTCGCCGCGGTCGATGGCGCACGCGGAGCAGCCGTTGCCGAGGTGCAGCGTCACGACGCGCGTCGCCTCGCGCTCGACGCCGGTGAGCTGGCGGTAGCGGTGCGCGACGTAGCGGTGCGAGGTGCCGTGGAAGCCGTAGCGGCGGACCCGGTGGCGGCGGTAGAGCTGGTAGGGGATCGCGTAGAGGTACGCGCGCTCGGGCAGCGTCTGGTGAAACGCGGTGTCGAACACCGCCACCTGCGGCACGCCGGCGCCGAGGGCCGCGCGCGCGGCCTGGATGCCGCGGAGGTTGTGCGGGTTGTGGAGCGGCGCGAGGTCGATCGTGTCCTCGATGCCGCGCAGCACCTCGTCGTCGATCCGCACGGAGCGGGTGAACCGCTCGCCGCCGTGCACCACGCGGTGCCCCACGGCGTCGATCTCGGCGCGGCCGCCGAGCCCCACGCCGCTCTCGGCGGACACGAGCCAGGCGACGA
>JBJMNJ010000134.1:0-17756 GCA_045804325.1 Gemmatimonadaceae bacterium | reverse complement strand
CCCTTGATCGGCGTTCCGTTCGACCCCGCCATGAGCGCGCGGCCGAGCGAGCGGATGCCCGTCCCCGCGTCGAGGATGATGAGACGTCCGTCGGACGTCCGCACCTCCACGCAGGGCGTGTTTCCGCCGTAGCGGCTCGTCTGCGGCCCCGGGCTCGGAATGCTGCCCCGCGTGCCCCAGAAGCGGATCCGCAGGCTCATTGAATCATCTGCTCCGCGCACGAGACAATCTCGTGCCCCGCGGGATTCGCAGAAAGGAAGGTGGTCACCGGGTGGGTGTGACGGCTCTCACACCCGGACCTGCGCCCGTCGCTCGAGCGCCGGCCGGTCGGACAGGACGATGCAGCGGCGCTCGACCGTCAGCCAGCCGGCGTCCTGGAACTCGCGCATCGCGCGCGAGACCGTCTCGCGGCTCGCGCCGATCATCTGCGCGATGGTCTGGTGCGTGAGCGGCTTCTCGAGCCGGTCCGCGCCCGCCTCCTCGGCGAGGTCGAGCAGGAGGCGCGCGATGCGCCCCGGCACGTCGAGCAGCACGAGCCCGCCGATCTTGTTGTCCGCGCGCCGCAGGCGGCGCGAGAGCTCGTTGAGCAGCGCCCACGCGACGAACACGTTCGCCTCGACGCGCCGGCGGAAGTCCTCGCGCCGGAGCACGAGCAGGCTCGAGTCCTCCATCGCGATGACGTGCGCCGAGCGCGGCTGGTCGTCGATGAGCGAGAGCTCGCCGAAGTGGTCGCCGACGCTGAGCACCCCGAGGATCACCTCGCGCCCGTCCTCGCCGACGAGGACGACCTTCACGCGTCCCTCGCGCACGATGTACAGCGAGTCGCCGGGGTCGTCCTCGAAGAGGATGACGCTCCCCTTCGGGTAGTTCTTCTCGCGGGTGACCTCGGCGAACTTCTGGAGCTCCGCCCGGTCGATGCGGCTCAGCAGCGGGACGGTCGCGAGGAAGTCGACGATCTGCATGCCGGGACGGATGGTCGACGCGTTGGCGACGGCGTCGGCGCCGGGGCGAAAGGGGATGGTCATTTGGCCTAGGGCGAGGGCGCGGGTGCCGGGCGGACGCAGGCGGACACAGAGGCGGCGGCCCGTAGGCGGACGGCGGGCTGAGCCGCGGCCGGCAGCCGGGCGCGCCCGACGGCCGGAGACGCGCCAACTTACAGGCGCCCCGGCGCGGTGTCAAATCGCCAACGTCTTGTGTCCTTGTCTTTTAGCTCCTGTCTCGGCTATATTTGCAAGCTACATCTCAAGTCCTGCCGAGGCCCTTGTGAAGACCGACATCCATCCGGATTACGCCACGGCGACCGTCAAGTGCGCCTGCGGTAACACGTTCCAGACGCGCTCCACGGCTGCCGAGATCCACCTCGACATCTGCTCCCAGTGCCACCCGTTCTTCACGGGCAAGCAGAAGCTCATCGACACCGCCGGGCGCGTCGAGCGGTTCCGCCAGAAGTACAACAAGACGACCGAGAAGGCGGGCGCCTGAACCTGCGCGACCGGCTCGCCGAGGCGCTCGAGCGCGCGGCGACGGTCGAGCGGGAGCTGCTGGACCCGCGCACGCTCGGCGACTCCAAGAAGTTCGCCGAGCTGGGGCGGGAGCACCAACGCCTCCAGACCGTCGTCGCGCTCGCCGAGCGCCTGAAGAAAACCGAGAACGAGCTCGCCGACACGCGCGAGCTCGTTCTTGCTGACGACCCCGACCTCGCCGCGGAGGCCCGCAGCGAGCAGGGTCGGCTCGAGCACACCCTCGGGGAGCTCGAGGCGGAGCTCACGGTGGCCCTCACGCCGCGGGATCCACTGGACGACCGGCCCGCCATCGTCGAGATCCGCGCCGGCACGGGCGGCGACGAGGCGGCCCTCTTCGCGCGCGACCTGTACCGCATGTACACGCGCTTCATCGAGCGGCGCGGGTGGCGCTACGAGATCCTCTCGCTCTCCGAAGGCTCCCTCGGCGGCATCAAGGAGGCGATCTTCCGCGTGGACGGCCCCGGCGCGTTCGGCGAGCTGCGCTGGGAGAGCGGCGTGCACCGCGTGCAGCGCGTGCCGGCCACGGAGAGCGCCGGCCGCATCCACACCTCCGCGGCCACCGTCGCCGTGCTGCCCGAGGCGGAGGAGGTGGACGTGAAGATCGAGGACAAGGACCTGCGCATCGACGTCTTCCGCTCCTCCGGCCCGGGCGGGCAGAGCGTCAACACCACCGACTCCGCGGTGCGCATCACGCACCTGCCCACCGGGCTGGTGGTGAGCCAGCAGGACCAGAAGTCGCAGCTCCAGAACAAGATCAAGGCGATGCAGGTGCTCCGCTCGCGCCTCCTCGACCTGCGTCTCGCCGAGCAGGAGGCCGAGCGCTCGCGCATGCGCCGCTCGCAGGTGAGCACCGGCGACCGCTCGGCCAAGATCCGCACGTACAACTTCCCGCAGAGCCGCGTGACCGACCACCGCATCAACTACACGGTGCACGAGATCGGGCGCATCATGGACGGGGAGATCAGGGACCTCGTCGAGCAGCTCCGGCTGCGCGGCACGGAGGAGCGGCTGAGTGCCGAGTGACGTCGGCGCCGCCGCGCTGCGCGCCACGCGTCCCGGCACCGTGGCGCACGCGTGGGACGAGCTCGAGGCGGTGCTGCACCACGCGGGCGTGCCGGAGGCGCGCGCCGAGGCGCGCGACCTGATCGCGGCGCTGCTCGACGTGCCGCGCTTCTGGCCCACCGCGAACCGCGACGCGGCGCTCGACGCGGAGACGCTGCTGCTCGCGCGCGCGGCGGCGTCGCGGCGCGCGCGGGGAGCGCCGTTCGCGTACGCCGCCGGGCGCGCCGCGTTCCGCCACCTCACGCTCGACGTGGACGAGCGCGTGCTCATCCCGCGCCAGGAGACCGAGGTGCTCGTGGACCTCGTCCTCGAGACGGGGCTCGCGCCGGGCGGCGTGGCCGTGGACGTCGGCACGGGCTCGGGGGCCATCGCCCTCGCGCTCGCCTCCGAGGGCGCGTTCGAGCGCGTGATCGCGACCGACGTGAGCCTCGACGCGATCGCCGTCGCGCGCGCGAACGTCGCGCTCGCGGCCGCGGCGCTGCGCGCGCCCGTGGAGCTGCGCCACGGCTCGCTGCTCGCGCCCGTGGCGGGCGACGTGCGCGCGCGCGCCGTCGTCTCCAACCCGCCGTACATCGCGCACGAGGAGGCCGCGCAGCTCCCGCGCTCCGTGCGCGACTGGGAGCCGGCGCTCGCGCTCTACAGCGGCGCCGCGGGCCTGGCCGCCACGGCGGGCATCGTCCGCGAGGCCGCCGCCGTCCTCGAGCCGGGCGGCCTGCTCGCGCTCGAGGTGGACAGCCGCCGCGCGTCGCTCGCCGCGGAGCTCGTGCTCGCCGATGGACGCTACGAGGCCGTGCAGGTGAGATTGGACCTCGCAGGTCGGGAGAGGTTCGTCCTCGCGCGTCGGACGTCGACGTGATCGCCCTCGGCCGCCGGCCCTCGGCCGCCGATCAGCAGGCCGAGGGCCGAGGGCCGAGGGCCGCGTAGGAACCGTCATCAACATGGAGTCGTTTGAATGGCCGACATCACGTTGCTCCAGGAGAAGGCAGCGGACCTCGGCCGCCTCATCGGCCAGAGCGCCGAGTACCAGGCGGTCAAGCGCGCGGGCGAGGCGCTCAACGCGGACCGCGAGGCGGTCGCGCTCCTGCAGCAGATGGAGCGGCTGCAGACCGACGCGCAGCGCATGATCCAGCGCGGCGAGCAGCCCGGCGAGGAGATGGAGCGCCAGCTCGACGAGCTCCTCGGCAAGATCCAGGGGAACTCGCTGTACCAGCGCATGGCCGCGTCGGAGGAGAACTTCAACAAGCTCATGCAGCGCGTGAACGAGTGGATCGGCGAGGGCATCCGCAAGGGCGCCACGAGCTCCATCATCACGCTCGGCTGAGCGACGCGTGAGCGGGGCGCGCCGGGGGCGGCTCATCGCGTTCGAGGGGGCGGAGGGGGTCGGCAAGTCGACTCAGCTCCGCCTGCTCTGCGAGCGGCTCGAGGCGGCGGGCGTGCCCTACCTCGGGGTGCGCGAGCCCGGCCAGACGTCGCTCGGCAACGAGATCCGCCGCATCGTGCTCGACTCCGACCACCCGATCGTCGCGTCGGCGGAGGCGCTGCTCTTCATGGCCGCGCGCGCGCAGCTCGTCGCGCAGGACATGCGCCCGGCGCTCGAGGCCGGCGACGTCGTGCTGGCGGACCGATTCTTCCTCTCGACGTACGCCTACCAGGCGGCGGGGCGCGGGCTGCCACTCGCGGACGTGGCCGCCGCGAACCGGCTGGCCACGGGCGGGCTGGTCCCTGATCTCACGCTGCTGTTCGACCTGCCGGAGGGCGAGGGGCTCCGGCGGACCGATCGGCGCGGCAAGCGCGACCGCATCGAGCGGGCGGAGGACGACTTCCACCGAACGGTGATCGCCGCGTTCCGCGAGTTCGCCGACCCCGCGTGGCAGGAGGCACACCCCGAGGCCGGTCCGATCGTGCGGATCGATGCCACGGGCTCGGAGGCGGACGTCGCGGGGCGCGTCGGGCTGGTCCTCGCCGGCAGGTGGCCTGAAACTTTCGCGTCGATCGTCGGGTCTCACTAGGGTCGAATCGGGAAATCTCCATGGGGGCGGGAATGCGGTCGAAGGCCATCGTCGTGGTCGGCGCGCTGAGCGCCGCGCTCGTCACCGGGGGCTGGCTGCTCCACGGCGGCCTGAGCGCCGACTCCGAAGGCAGCTACGCCTGGCTGCGCCGGAGCGGCGGCGCCACGGACGGCGCGCGGCTGTTCGAGCAGGTCTACCAGCACGTCGAGCGCGAGTACGTGGACACGGTGTCCCGCGGCGTGCTCTACGAGCGCGCGGTGACGGGCATGCTGAAGGAGCTGCACGACCCGCACACGGCCTTCCTCGACGCCGAGCGGCTCGGGCGGCTCACCGAGACGACCACCGGCAACTACGGCGGCGTCGGCATCGAGATCGACGTGCGCGACGGCTGGATCACCGTGATCGCGCCGATGCCGGGCACGCCGGCGGAGGAGGCCGGGCTCCAGAGCGGCGACCGCGTGGTGCAGATCGCCGGCAGGTCCACGAAGGGGTGGACCGTCGAGGAGGCGCGCAACACGGTGCGGGGCACGCCCGGCAGCCGCGTCCCGTTCGTCATCGAGCGCCCGGGCCTCGACGCGCCGCTCACGTTCAACCTCGAGCGCCGCGTGATCCACCGGAAGTCGGTCCCGCGCGCGGTGATGCTCGCGCCCGACGTCGGCTACGTGGACGTGAACGCCTTCGCCGAGAACACGTCGGGGGAGCTCGCGGACGCGATCGCGGCGCTCCAGAAGCAGGGGATGCGCTCGCTCGTCATCGACCTGCGCAACAACCCGGGCGGCCTGCTCGATCAGGGGCTCGCGGTCTCCGACCTCTTCCTGAACCGCGGCCAGAAGATCCTCGGGATGCGCGGCCGCTCGAGCGACTCGAACCAGGACTTCGCGGACACGAGCGCGCAGCGCTGGCCGGCGCTCCCCATCGTCGTGCTCGTGAACGGTGGGAGCGCGAGCGCGTCGGAGATCGTCGCGGGCGCGCTCCAGGACCACGACCGCGCGGCCATCGTCGGCAGCACGTCCTTCGGCAAGGGGAGCGCGCAGAGCGTGTTCCGCCTCTCCGGCGGGGGCGCGCTGAAGCTCACCACGGCGCTGTGGTTCACGCCGACGGGGCGCAGCATCAACAAGCCGATCGGCGACGACGACGAGGACGACGAGGCCGAGGACGCCGCGCCCGATTCGGCGAAGGCGAAGCGCCAGCCGTACCGCACCGACGCGGGGCGCACCGTCTACGGCGGCGGCGGCATCACGCCGGACGTCATCGTCACCGACACCGCGCTCTCGCAGTCGGAGCTCGCGTTCCAGAACGCGCTCGGGAAGAAGATCCCGCAGTTCCGCGACGCGCTCACGGACTACGCGCTCTCCCTCAAGGGCTCGCGCTCGGTGACCGACCCGAACTTCGCGGTGACGCCCGCGATGCGCGACGAGCTCTGGCGCCGCATGCAGTCGCGCGGCATCGCGATGGACCGCCCGGTGTTCGACGCGGCGGCGCCGCTGGTGGACCGGCTCCTCGCGTACGAGATCGCGCGCTTCGTCTTCGGGACGGACGCGGAGTTCGCGCGGCGCGCCCGCTACGACGAGGCGGTGCAGACGGCGGTGCAGCTCGCGACCGGCGCGCGCTCGCAGGGCGAGCTGCTCGCGCGCGCGGGGGAGCGCCAGAAGGCGCTCGAGCGCGCGGGCAAGGCCACGCCCCCCGCCAACCAATGAGCCGGCCCGCGGCGGGCCCGCGGCAGTGAGCGCCGGCGCCGCGGGCCGCGCCGCGGACGGGGAGCGCGTCTTCATCCTGGGCGCGGGACGGGCCGGACTCGGCCTCGCCCGCGCCCTCGGCGGTTCGGGCGTGCGCGTCGTCGGCGTGCACGGCCGCCGCGCATCAGTGGGCCACCCGCGCATCACCGCCGGGGCGCTCCCGCCGGCGGCATCGACGGCGAGCGTCGTGCTGCTCGCCGTGCAGGATTCGGCGCTCGAGAGCGCGCTCGCGGAGGCGCTCGCCGCGCCGCTCGCCGACCGCGCGGTGGTGCTCAGCGTCAGCGGGAGCGTGGAGGACGCCGCGCTCGACCCCGCGCGGGCGCGCGGGCTCGCCGCGGGGACCTTTCACCCGCTACTGCCGCTCGCCAACCCCGACCGCGCGCCGGGGCTGTTCCGCGGCGGTTGGGTGGGCGTGGGCGGCGACGCGCGCGCCGTCGCCGTCGCCCGGGCGCTCGCCGACGCGCTCGGCGCGCAGACGCTCGCGATTCCCGAGGGCGCGCGCGCCCGCTACCACGCCGCGGCCGTCTTCGCGTCCAACTTCCCGACGGTGCTCGCGGCGACCGCGGGACGCCTGCTCACGGCCGCCGGCGTGCCCGAGCGCGAGGCGTGGGGCGCGGTGCGCGGGCTCCTCGCGGCCGCCGCCGCGAACGTCGGCGCCGCGAGCCCGTCGGCCGCGCTGACGGGCCCCGTCGTGCGGGGCGACGCCCGCACCGTGCGCCGGCACCTCGAGGCGCTCGCGGGCGACGCCGTCGCGCTCGACGCGTACCGCGTGCTCACGCGCGCCGCGATCGAGCTGGCGCGCGAGGGCGGCGCGGACGGCGCCGCGCTCGACGCGGTGTCGGAGGCGGTCGCTAGCGCGCCCGGCTCTGGTCGTAGACCTTCACGCCCTTCGGGGGCGTGAAGCGGAGGGCCTTCTCGTCCACCGGCGCGTCGAGCCGCACCGTCGTGAACGTGAAGCGGCGCACGAGGCCGCTCTGCTCCGTGACCTCGAACTGGCGCAGCGTGCCGTTCGCGGTGTCGATCCACACGGTGGCCTTCGTGAACTCCATGGACTGCAGCGGCGTGAGGCTCACGGCGCGCACGCCGCGCCCGGCCACGGTCGCCGCGCCGGCGTCCGCCACCCGGTAGCGGGTCCGCGGGCTGCCGAGGAAGCGGTCGAGGAGGTCCATGCCGCTCGCGCCGCCCGCGGCGCCCTGCGACGAGAGCTTGATCACCTGGCCCGGGTTCGTGCTCGGCAGGTAGACCCAGAGCGCGCTCCCGTCGTCCACGATCTTGTCGCCCTTGGGGCTCGTGAACACGAGCGACCAGCGCCCGCTCGCGCGCTGGAGCTGGTACTCGCCGCGCGAGGTGGCGGCGTTCCGCGTGAGCGGGTTCGTCAGCGTCTGCTCGAACGTCCCGCGCGCCGACTTGAGGCGCGAGTACGCGGCCGAGGCCTTGTCGATCGCCACACTCGCCGCGTCCTGCGGCGGGCGCGCGGCGGGGCGGGCGGGCGCGGACGCCGTCGCGGCGGCGGAGACGAGCAGGGCGGTGATGGCGATGCGCATTCTGGCTCCTGGGGTGCTGCCTGGCCTACCCCACGGTCGCGCGCGCTGTTCCGCCCGCGGCGGCCGGCGCGCCCGGCAGCGTGGCCACCGAGCGGCCGATCGCCTGCGCGATGAGCCGGAGCTGCGGCACGAGCTCGTCGAACTGCGACGTGTACAGCGTCTGCGCGCCGTCCGAGAGGGCGCGGTCGGGGTTCGGGTGCACCTCGACCATGACGCCGTCGGCGCCGGCGGCCAGTGCGGCGCGCGCCATCGGCAGCACCTTGTCGCGCAGCCCCGTGCCGTGGCTGGGGTCGGCGATGATCGGCAGGTGCGAGAGCTTGTGCACGAGCGGGATGGCCGTGAGGTCGAACAGGTTGCGCGTCGCGGGGTCGAAGCTCCGCACGCCGCGCTCGCAGAGGATCACCTGCTCGTTGCCGCCGGCGAGGATGTACTCCGCGCTGAGCAGGAACTCGCTGATCGTCGCCGAGATGCCGCGCTTCAGCAGCACGGGCTTGCCGAGCTTCGCGACGGTCTTGAGCAGCGAGTAGTTCTGCATGTTCCGCGCGCCGATCTGGATCACGTCGCCGTACTCGGCGACCAGATGCGCGCCCTCCTCGTCCATCGCCTCGGTGAAGACGGGGAGCCCCGTCGCCTCGCGGGCCTTGGCGAGGAGCTGCAGCCCCTGCTTGCCCATCCCCTGGAAGGAGTACGGCGAGCTGCGCGGCTTGAAGGCGCCGCCGCGGAGCGCGGTGGCGCCGGCGGCCCGCACCGCGCGCGCGGCGTCGAGGATCTGCTGCTCGCCCTCGACCGAGCACGGGCCGGCGATGACCACGACCGCGTCGCCGCCGACGCGGACGCCGTGGCCGATGTCCACGACGGTGTTCTCCGGCCGCCACTCGCGCGAGACCTGCTTGTAGGGGTTGGAGACGTGGATGACCTGCGCGACGCCCGGGAGCGCCTCGATGCGCGACGAGTCCACGCGCCCGTCGTTGCCGACGAGGCCCACGGCCGTGCGCTGCGCGCCGGGCATCGGGCGCGCCTCGTATCCCATCTCCTCGATCGTGCGGACGACGCGCTCGACGTCCTGCGCCGACGCGCCGTGCTGCATGACGACCAGCATTACCCTTCCTCGACGTTGATGGACCAGCCGTCCTCGGCGACGGCCACGGTGCCGGCGAACCCCTGCGCCGCGACGGCCGCGCGGATGTCGACGGCCTCCACCGGCGGGTACAGGTGCGTGAGCGCCAGGACGCGCGGCCGCGCGGCGGCGGCCAGCCGGCCGCACTCCTCGGGCGTCAGGTGGATGGGGATGGCCATCGCCGCGGGGAGCGAGCACTCCGCCAGCAGCACGTCCGCCCCGGCGGCCCAGCCCCCGAGCCCCTCGTCCCACCCCGTGTCCCCGGTGTAGACGACGCGGCCCGCGCCGCGCACGACGGAATATGCAACACTCTCGTCGGTGTGCGGTACCTTCCGCGCCTCGATCCGCACGCCGTCGCCCAGGTCGAGGCCCTCGCCCGGCGGCAGCTCCCGCACGCTGAGCGGGAACCCCGGCGCCGCCACCCACTCCCCGAAGGCGGCGGCGAGCCGCGCGACGAGCGACAGCGTCCCCGGCGGCCCGATGACCTCGAGCGGCGCCTCGCGCCCGGGCCGGCGCCCGTACTTCCAGGCGAAGAGCAGCGTCGGCAGGTCCGCCACGTGGTCGGCGTGGAAGTGCGTCAGCGCGACGTGCGTGAGCCCCCACCAGTCGAGCCCGCGCTCCGCCATGCGGTGCGCCACGCCGCTCCCGCAGTCCATGAGCAGCCGCACCGCGCCCGCCTCGACGAGGTGGCCCGCGCGCACGCGCGCCGGCGACATCGCGATCGTGCCGGTGCCGACCGTCGTCAGGCGCACGGCGCCTCCGGAGCGCGGGGCGGCACGCTCATCGGCCGCGGAAGAGCATCCGGCGGTACTGCTCCGTGGCGCCCGCCCGCAGGCGCACCACGTACACGCCCGCGGGCACGGTCCGCCCGTCGTCGCCCGTGCCGTCCCAGGCGAAGCGCGGGTCGCACCCGGCGTTGTCCGCCGACGACGCGCGTCCGTAGCGCCCGGCGGCGAGGCTCGACGGCACGTCGGGGCCGGGGACGAGCGTGCGCGCCTTGTTGCCGCGCAGGTCGTAGATCTCGAGGCGCACGTCCGTCGGCGCCCGGAGGTTGAACCAGATGCACGTGGTGGCCGACGTGCGGCTGGGGAAGGGATTCGGGAAGTTCTGGTAGAGCAGGGTGACGAGCGGCGAGCTCGGGTCGCTGATGATGAACGTCGCCGCGCTGCGCGCGCGCGCGGTGTCGCCCGAGGCGAGGCGCGCGAGCACCGACCACCGGTAGGGCGCATTCCCCTCGAGGTCCGTCGGCACCTCGAACGTCGTGTCGGTCAGGCTCGGATACGTATGCACCTCGCTCGAGTTCGTGCGCGTGATCGACAGGTCGAACGTCCACGGGCCGGGCGGGCTCGCGACGGCGAGCGCGCTCCACACGAACTGCGGTCGCGGCGAGACCAGCGTGGTGCCGTTCGGCGCGTTCGGGGAGACGAGCGTCACCCACGCGGGCACCTCGCGCGGCCCGGTCACGTCCGAGAGCACGTCCTGCCCGAGCGCGGTGCGGGCGCGGGCGCGCCAGTAGATGCGGGTGCGCTGCGGGAGCGGACGCGGGAGCGTGATGCTGGCGCTGTCGGCCGACGCCACGGTGGTGTCGACGAGCAGCGTGCCCGTGAAGTCCGAGCGCGTCGCGATCTGGAGCCCGAGCGTCAGCGGCCGCTCGCCGGCCGCGAAGCCCGCGGTGCGGACGCGGAACGTCGGCGTGATCTCGCGCAGCGTGTCGCCGGCGGGGCCGGAGGCGACGACGATGCCCTGAATGACGCCGCGGGCTGCGGGCTGCGGGCTCCAGGCGGCCGGAAATCGATGACGCCCCCAGCGAGCCGCGGTGATAGCTGCCCGGTGGGGGGGCCCCCCCGCGAACGCCGCGGTCGCGAGGGCGAGCCCGCAGCCCGCCGCCCGCAGCCGGCTCATACCCCCGCCGGCTCCCGCACCGCCCCCGCGATCGCCTCCTCGACCGCCGCCCCGCGCAGTCGGACGCTCACGACGCTCGAGACGCCGGGCTCCTGCATGGTCACGCCGTAGACCGCGTCCGCGGCCTCCGTCGTCGTGCGCGGGTTGTGCGTGATGACGATGAACTGCGTCTTCCGCTTGAACTCGTTGAGCATCCGCACGAACCGGCCGACGTTCTGGTCGTCGAGCGGCGCGTCCACCTCGTCGAGGAGGCAGAAGGGGCTCGGGCGCGTGAGGAAGATCCCGAACAGCAGCGACAGCGCCACCAGGGCGCGCTCCCCGCTCGACAGGAGGTGGATGCGCTGGGTGCGCTTGCCGCGCGGGCTCGCGTGCACCTCGATGTCGCAGTCGAGCGGGCTCTCCGGGTTCTCGAGGCGCAGGTCGCACTCGCCGCCGCCGAAGAGCGTCATGAAGATGTGCCGGAAGTTCTCGCGCACCTGTGCGAACGTCTGCAGGAAGAGCTCGCGCGCCGTCGAGTCGATCTCGCGGATGGCCTGCTGGAGCGCGTGCTTCGCGTGGTACAGGTCGTCGCGCTGCGTGCTGAGGAACTCGAGGCGCTTCTGCTCCTCCTCGTGCTCCTCGATCGCCAGCGGGTTCACGGGCCCGAGGGCGTCGAGCTGCGAGCGCAGCAGCTCCGCCTCGGCGCGTAGCGTGTCGTCGTCCTCCGCCAGCTCCGGCGCGTTCGCGAGCAGCTCGTCGAGCGGCTTGCGCCACTCGGCCTCGAGGCGCTCGCGGATCGCGCCGCGCCGCCCGGAGAGCTCCGTGTAGCGGAGCTGCGCCGCGTGCAGCTCCTCGGACACCTGCCCGCCCACGCGCCGCGCCTCCGCCAGCGTGAGCTCGGCCGAGTGCAGCGTCTCCTCCGCGCCGGCGAGCCCCGACTCGGCATCGGCGAGCGCGCGCTCCCCGTCGTCGAGCGTCGCCTGGCGGGTCTCGATGTCCAGGCGCCAGCTCGCCATCTGCTGCGCGAGCGTGCTGTCGGCGTCCTCGAGGGTCGCGAGCCCGCCCAGCAGCGACTGGATGCGGCCGGACGCCGAGGCCTGCTCTTCGGCGAGCCGCCGCTCGCGGTCCGCCGCGACCTGGAGCCGCGCCTGCGCCTGGGCCTGCGACACCTGCCCGACGGTGCGCGCCTCGCGCGCCTCCTCGAGCGCGCGCTCGGCCTCCGCCGCCCGCTCGCGCGCCTCGCGCAGCTCGGCGTCGTGCGCCTGGAGCGTCTCGCCCAGCGCCTCCGCACGCTCCTCCATGCCTCGAGCTCGCGAGGCGAGCTCTTCGTGCCGCGCGGCGAGCCGCTCCGCGAGGGCCTGCGCGTCCGCGAGCTCGCGCTCGGCGCGCTGGCGCCGGCGCTCGAGGTCGCCGCGGACGTCCTCGGCGTGGCGCGCCTCGCCCTGCGCCTGGTTCGACTCCTCGGCCGCGGCCGTCTGCGCGCGCTCGGCCACCGCGAGCGCCTCGCGCGCCTCGTCGGCGCGCCGGGTCGCCTCGTCGTTCGCGGCGAGCGCCGCCTCGAGCTCCCCGCGCAGCGCGACGAGCTCGGCGCGCCGCTGGAGCGGACCGGGGCCCGTTCCCGTGCCGGGGAGCCAGACGGCGCCGCGAGCGTCGACGAATGCCGCGCCGTCGTCCACCGCCGTGGCGTGTCCGAGCAGCGCGCGGACCCACGCGTCGCCTGGCGGAGCGGCCTGCACGAGGCGCGCGATCGCCCCCTCCGGCTCGTGCGCGGGGTCGTCGTCGAGGTGCGCGTCGAGCGGCAGGAGCAGCAGCGGGCCGGGCGCCGCCTCGGCGTGCCAGCGGCGCACCTCGTCGGCGGCCGCGGCGTCGCGCACGAGCACGGCGTGCACGGTGTTGCCCAGGAAGCGCTCGACGGTGAGCGCCGCGCCGGCGTCGGCCGAGATGAAGTCCGACAGCGGCCCGAGCACCGCGCCGTCGCCGAAGCGGTCGCGCTCGCGGAGCAGCGCCGCGGCCGCGGGCGCGAGGCCCACGCGCTCGCGCTCCAGCGCCTCGATCGCATTGACCCTCCCCTGCAGGGCCGTCAGACGGTCGGCGGCGCGCAGCAGCTCCGCGCGCGCCTGCTGCTCGCGCTCGCGGGCCTCGCGCGCCGCGGCGCGCGCGCGCTCGAGCTCCGAGGCGGCGACCGCCACGCGCTCCTTCGCGAGCGCGAGCGTCTCCTCGGCGGCCGCCAGCTCGCGCCGCACGCCCTCCGCGCGATCGGCGAGCTGCTGGCGCTCGACCTCGAGCGCCTCCTCGCGCTGGCGCACCTCGGCGAGCTCGCGGTGCGCGCCGCCGAGGTCCAGCTCCAGCCGGCGCATCTGCTCGTGCAGCTCGCGCCCGCGGCGCTCGAGCTGCTCCAGCGCGGCCCGCGCGGCGTGCACGAGCCCGCGCGTCTCCTCCTCGACGGCCGCGCGCCCCTCCAGCAACTCGGCCACGTCGCGCAGCTCGGCCTCGCACTGGCGGCGGTCGGCCGCCGCCTGCTCGAGCTCCGCCGCGACGCGCTCGCCGACCTGCTGTCCGGCGCGGCGCTCCTCCTCGGCGCGGGAGCGGCGCGCGACGGCGTTGCGCTGCCGCTCCTCCGCCACCGCGAGCTCGCCCTGGAGCTGGAGCACGTGCTGGCGCTGCGCGGAGACCAGGCGCGCGAGCTCCGCGCGCCTCGCCTCCGCCGCGGCGCGCGCGCCCTGCGCCTCCTCGCGGGCCGCCTCGGCCTGCTCGAGCGCCTCCTCGGCGCCGGGGAGACGCTCGCGCAGGTCGGCGACGCGCGTCTCGAGGCGCGCGAGCTCGTCCTTCCACGCGGCCATCTCGCGCGCGGCCAGCGCGATCTCCACGGCGAAGCGGCGCTGCGTGATCTCCGCGTGGCGCTCCGCGCGCTTGCGCTGGCGGGCGAGGGAGCGCACCTGGCTCTGCACCTCGGCGATGAGGTCGTCGAGGCGCTGGAGGTCCACCGTGGTCTCCTCGAGCCGGCGCTCCGTGCTGCGGCGGCGGTCGCGGTAGAGCCCGACCCCGGCCGCCTCCTCGAAGAGCTCGCGCCGGTCGTCCGGCCGCTCGCTGAGCAGCGCGTCGATCGCCTTCGCCTCGATCACGACGCCCGCGTCCCCGCCGAGCCCCGTGCCGCGCAGCAGGTCCGCGATGTCGCGCAGGCGGCAGGGCGCGCGATTCAGGAAGTACTCGCTCTCGCCGCTCCGGCTGAGGCGCCGCGTGATGACGACTTCCTGGAACGCGATCGGGAGCGTGCCGTCCGTGTTGTCGAAGTGCAGCGAGATCTCGGCGACGTTCACGGGGCGGCGCGCCGACGAGCCCTGGAAGATGACCTCCTCCATCTTGGCGCCGCGGAGCAGCCGCGCGCGCTGCTCGCCGAGCACCCAGCGCACGGCGTCCGAGACGTTCGACTTGCCGCAGCCGTTGGGGCCGACGATCATCGTCGCCCCCGGCTCGAAGACCATCTCGGTGTGATCGGCGAACGACTTGAAGCCGTGCAGCTCGAGCTTCGTCAGGCGCACTGCGGGACTCTCCGGGGGTGATGCGGCGCGGGACTGGCCCCGCGAAGGGCCTCGACAGCGGTCGGGCGCCGCGCGCGAGACGCGCGGCGCACGGGCGGGACGGCGTTCACGGGATCGCGCGCCCGACGCGGTACGCGAGCACCGGCGCCACGCCCATGCGCTGCACGGTGGCGGCGAGGGCGGCGGCGTCGTCGGCGGTCGCGAAAGCGCCCGCGTACACGGCGGCGTTGCCGTCGGGGCGCACGAGCACGTAGGGGCTGAGCCCGCGCTGCTCGAACGGCTGCATGGCGGCGGGCGTGCGGGCGGCGGGAACGTCGGGGACGAGGAGGAGCGCGAGCGGGGCGCGCACGATCGTTCCCGCCTCGGGGAGCAGCACGCCCTGCCGGCGGAGGTCCGCGCGCAGCGACTCGGCCTCCACGCGCGTCGCGACGGCGCCGACGACCACGCGGTACCAGCGTGCGCGCTCCGGGCCCATCACGGCGGGCGAGACGGTGGCGGCCGGCAGAGTGGCCGTGCTGCCTGCGATGCGCCGGCGCGCGCCCTCCGGCGAGTCCGCCAGGCTCAGCTCGACGGCCCACTTGGCCGCGGCGGCGGAGTCCGACGGATTGCTCGGGGTGAGCCGCGAGACGACGACCGAGTCCGGCGCGGGCGCCGCGACGGGCGCCACGGTGGGTGCCCCGGTGGACGCCGTCACCGGCGCCGCCGGCGCCGGCCGGGCGCTGTCGACCGCGGGCTCGCGCGACGCCGAGCGCGAGCGGAAGACGCCGCTCAGCGCCGCGATGCCCGCGGCGAGGCCGAGGATGAGCACGATGGCCGCCGCCCACACCAGCCACCGCCAGCGCGGCGCCTCCACGGCCTCGGGAGCCGGCTCGGGCTCCGCCGCCCGCGGGACCTCGGCCGGACGGGGCGCCGGCATGCGGCCCTCGTGCGGCGCGCGCGCGAGCGCGATCACGCGAGTGGAGTCGGCGAGATTGCGGCCCGCACCACCGAGGATCACCGCGCCGTCGAGCGAGTCCACGAGCGTCTGGAGGCCGGGCGCGTCGGCGGGGGCCACGAGCAGGAGCAGCGCGCCCTCGCTCTCGAAGCCCTGCGCGAGGCGGCGCCAGCGCTCGTGCCCCAGGACCTCCTCCACCGCCACCGGCTCGGTGCCGCTCGGCAGGATGAAGAGGTTCTGCGAGCCGTCGGCGAGGCGCGCGATGCGGCTCAGCGAGACGCCGTAGAGGAAGCTGTCGGAGATGCCGTACTGCTCGTCCGCGTCGTCAACGGGCACGAGCTCGGCGAGCGGCTGCAGCTCGCCCGCCAGGTCGCCGATGGCGACGCGGCGGCGGAGCGCCTGCAGGCGACCGATCCCGATCGCCACGTGCGCCGCCGCCTCCGGGTCGTCGGCGACGATCACCGCCGCGGAGCGGTCGTCGAGCGCGCTCGCGAGTCGGCGCCCCACCTCCTCCCACGGCGTGTCCGGCCGGACGGCGGGCACGTCTCTCGGCGTCCAGGGGTCGGTCACGGCGCTCCCTCGTAGACCCAGTAGCTGACACGGGACTCGCGCCCGACGCGCTCCGCCTGCTCGCGCGTGGGATACGGGCCGAGCACGACGCGGTACACGGTGGCGCCGCCGCGCGCCGTCGGGACGACGCGCGCCTGCTCGGAGCCGATGCGCAGCTTCGCGGCGGTCTCGCGCGCGAGGTCCTCGCGCAGCAGCGCGGCGAACTGCACGGTGTAGCCGGCGGACGCGGGAGGCGGCGCCGCGACGGGCGGCGCGTGCGCGACGGTGTCGCGCGGCGCCGCCGCGGGGCTCGTGTCCGGGACGGCGGTCGAGTCGGCGGTGCTGTCCGCCGAGGTGCTGTCCGCGCCGGCGAAGACCGCGGGCTGGTCCAGCTCGCGCGCGCGCGGGCGCAGCCCGTTCCAGCGCACGAGGTGCCAGAAGTCGCGCGCGCCGTTCTCCACCGTCGCCGCGGGGCGCAGCGTGCTCCCGTCCACGAACACCACGTCGTTGCCGACGGCGAGCGCGACGCGCCGGTCGGGGAGCACCAGCGGCAGGTCCTCGCGCCACGCGCCGCGCACCACGCCGAGCACGCTGTCGGTCGCCACCGCGAGCACCCACGCGGAGTCGCCGACCGCGGCCTTCGCGAGCACGAGGCGGCCGAGCGGGTCCACGCGCAGGGCGGACGCGATGCCCGGCAGCTTGATCTCGCGGCTGATGCGGTCGGTGTAGCGGTCCACGATGCTCACCGCGTCGCCGAGGTCCGTCAGCACGAACAGGCGATCCCCGCTCGGCGTTGCCGCGAGCGCGAGCACGGGCTGCGGCGTGGCGATGCTCTTGAGCAGCGTGAGGTCCCGCGTGCGCACGCCGACGAGGCCGGAGTCCACGCCGAAGTAGAGGCGCTCGCCGGCCTGCACGCGCGGGACGCGCGTCCCGGCGGTGTCGCCCGCGATGCCGAGGCGGGGAAGCACGAGGCTGTCGAGGATGCTCGGCTCCGGCGGGCGGATGCGCCACAGGACGGTCTCGCGGCCGCGCTCCCCCACGACGACGAGCGCTCCGTCGGCCTGCGGGAAGACGTCCCGCGCGGCGGCCGGCGGCTCGAACGTCCAGTCCCCGCTCGGCGTGAGTCGCGCGACCTTCCCCTTCGTGACGCCGTAGATCGCGTCGCCGTCGGCGGACTCGAGCGAGGCGAGCGAGACTCTGGTGGCGCGCCCCACGCCGCCGAGCCTGAAGTCGATGCGCCCCGGGAGACCCTTGGCGTCCACGAAGGCCAGCGAGCCGGCGTCCTCGTCGAACGCGAGCACTCGCGCGGGAGCGGGCGCCGGTGCCGACGACGTCCAGACGGCCGAGTCGAGGCGCGGATACACGTACGCGCGCACCAGGCCACCGGCGCGCGGCAGGCGCAGCACGATGGGATCGGGGCCGAGCGACGATACGGCGGAGGTCGCCTCGTGCTCCGCGGCGTCACCCCGCCCGCGGTCACAGGCCGCGAGGCCGGCGGCGAGTGCTGCCAGAACGAGCACGGACGCCCGTGTGGAAGGCATGGGGCGCACGGCGGAAAGCTATTGGCTGACTAGCTCTTACGGAAGCGCATCGCGACCTCGACGCATCGCGGACCGCGGTATTCCCCCGGGCATCCGACCTTCGGCGACAGGCGCCGGGCGCCGGCTGCCCCCCCGCGGGTCAGCGGGGAGGCGGAGAGTAGAACCCGCGGGCGGCCAGTGGTGGCTTCCCGAGGGTTCTCGCCATCCGACCCGCTAGCTCGTCGGCAGCGGTCGCCTGTCGCCTGTCGCCAGCTCGTACGTGCCCGGTGGCCTACGCGGGGAGGGGCAGCTGGTGCCCGCCGTGTGCGCCTGCCGTCGGCC
>JBJMNJ010000133.1:0-5445 GCA_045804325.1 Gemmatimonadaceae bacterium | reverse complement strand
CGCCCGGCTTCACCGGGATCTCGCGCTCGGCGGGGTTCTCGGGCTTCAGGACGATCGCGCCGTCGCGCTGCGTGTAGGTCTTGATGGTCGCCTCCTCGCCGAGGCGCGCGGCGACCACGTCCCCCTCACCCACCTGCGCGGCCGGGTTCACCATGACGTAGTCGCCGTCCTGGATTCCCTTGCCGGTCATCGAATCGCCCTTCACGCGCAGGAAGAACGCCTGCTCGCTCGGCACGAAGCGGCGGTCCATCGTGAGGAAACCGACCCGGTGCTCGGGGAGGCACGCGGGCTCGCCCGCGTGGATCTTCCCGTAGTAGGGGACCGGCTGCACGCCCCCGGCCGCCTGAAAGCCAAGGATGCGCACCCCGCGCGAGCGCGACGGGTCGCGCTCGATGTAGCCCTTCTCGGCGAGGGACTGCAGCAAGTCGGAGACGGTCTTCGTCGACTTGATGCGGAAGCGCTTCCCGATCTCGCGAATGCTCGGCTGGTACGTGTTCTCGGCCAGGAAGTCGATCAGGTACTGGTAGACGCGCCGCTCGGTGGGGGAGAGAGGCTCGGTCATCTCGACCTCGGGAAGGGCATTACCCCCGGTCGTCTTCGCCCGGTGGGTGCATGCGTGAGTGCCGCCCAATGTACGGCTAGCGTCAGGGGCGGTCAACAGCATCTGTTTTCGTGGACGTGTCAGGCTTGTGTCTACGCCGGCTAAGCAGCCGGGACGCTGCCGCCCCGCAGACGCTCGGCCGCGCGGTCTATGCGCGCTATCGCTCGCTCGCGCCCGAGCATGACGAGCACATCGAAGATGCCCGGGCTGACGGCGAAGCCCGTGAGGGCGACGCGGAGCGGCTGGAAGACCTTGCCGCCCGCCACGCCGCGCTCGTCGGCCAGTGCGCGCAGGCTCGCCTCCATGGGCTCGGGCTCCCAGGCCGGCACGGTGCGCAGGCGGTCGGCCGCCGCCGCGAGCACGTCGGCGGTCGCGGCGGCGTCCTTCCACTGCTTCTCGACGGCCTCGCGGTCGTACTCGATCTCGTCGCGGAAGTACGGGCGCGCCTGACGGACGATGTCGTCCACGGTGCGCGCGCGGACGCGCAGCAGGTCCAGCAGCCGCAGGTACCAGTCACGCCGCGCCGCGAGCTCGTCCGCCGTCGCCAGCCCGGCCGCGAGGATCGCCGGCGTCACGCGCGGCTCGAGCTCCTCGAGCGGGAGGAGCGAGAGGTGCTGCCCGTTCATCCACTCGAGCTTCTTCGGGTCGAAGATGGCGGCCTTCTTCTGGAGCCCGTCGGGGCTGAAGAGGTCGACCATCTCGGGCAGCGTCATGACCTCGCGGTCGCCGCCGGGGGACCAGCCGAGCAGGGCGAGGAAGTTCAGCATCGCCTGCGGGAGGATGCCGAGGTGCTGGTAGTCGCCCACGGCGGTGGCGCCGTGCCGCTTGCTGAGCTTCTTCCCGTCGAGCCCGTGGATCATCGGCAGGTGTGCGAACTCGGGCAGCGCGGCGCCTAACGCCTGATAGATCAGGATCTGCTTCGGCGTGTTGGAAATGTGGTCGTCGCCGCGCATGACGAGCGTGATGCGCATCGCCACGTCGTCCGACACCACGGCCATGTTGTAGATCGGCGTGCCGTCCGAGCGGAGGACGATGAAGTCCTCGACGTCCTTGTTCGGAAAGTCGATGCGGCCGTGCACGAGGTCGTCCCACCCCGTGGTGCCCTCGGGCACGCGGAAGCGCACCGTGAACGACACGCCCGCGTCCACGCGGCGGCGCACCTCCGCGGGATCGAGGCGGTCGCAGCGCCGGTCGTACTTGAAGCTCTCCTTGCGCGCCTCGGCCTCCCTGCGCCGCTCGTCGAGCTCCGCCGGGGTGCAGAAGCAGCGGTACGCCGCGCCGGTCTCGAGCAGCCGGCGCGCGTCGGCCTGATGGCGCTCGAGGTTGGCGCCCTGGTAGACGACCTCCTCGTCCCAGTCGAGGCCGAGCCAGCGCATCCCCTCGTAGATGGCGCGCGTGCTCTCCTCGGTGCTCCGCGCCTTGTCGGTGTCCTCGATGCGAAGAAGG
Organism: Gemmatimonadaceae bacterium; assembly: GCA_045804325.1. Classification (GTDB taxonomy): domain Bacteria; phylum Gemmatimonadota; class Gemmatimonadetes; order Gemmatimonadales; family Gemmatimonadaceae; genus JBJMNJ01. The sequence continues at coordinate 3,398 of JBJMNJ010000133.1, read as the reverse complement.
AACTGCCCGCCGAACTTGCGCGCGTAGAGCCAGTTGAAGAGTGCCGTGCGTGCGCCGCCCACGTGCAGGTAGCCGGTGGGCGAGGGGGCGAAGCGGAGTCGCGGGGTCGGGGAGGCGGTCATGGCGGGAAGTTAGCGCCGTCGTGGCGCCCTTCCGAGGGACGGCCAAAAACACGGAGGACCCGCCGCAGCGGCGCCGGCCGGAGGGCCCGTCGCGGCCGTAGGCGCTCGACCGCCCGCGCGCGGGACTGGGGCGCCGGGCGAGCTTACGCTGCCGGGTCGTCCGTAGCGAGCCCAGGCGCGGCGCGCCGGACGGTGATCGGCGCGTCGGGCTCGGGCGCCGCGTCGGTGACCAGACACGCCCGCGCCTCGAGGGCGAGGCGCCACAGGCGCACGCACTGCTCGCGCGTGAGCTGCGCGTAGAGCACCGAGGAGACGTAGAGCGTGTCGCCTCGCAGGAGCGAGCCGGCGGTGGCCTTGTGCAGCAGGGCGAGGAGGCTGTCCAGCGTCATGCGGCGTCGGTCGGGCGGTGGAGCCGGGAAGCGCGCCACGTCGCGCGGCAGAAATCGGACTGCGCGTCCGATCTGTCGAGGGACGAGCGCACCTGCGTGGCGTCACGCGTCTTGGAAGGTCTTAACGGCGCGTTGCCTCGCCGACGGTCGGCGCGAGCGAACGATGCGCGTTCATCGTTAGGCGTTCCTCATCTCGCCTGTGCCCTCCGCCGCCCCACTCTCGTCCCTAGCGGTGACGCGGACCGCGAGTCCGACTCTCGCAGGGCCCCGCGCCGACCGACGCACCACAGCCCCTACCGCAGAATGAACCTGCCGCACCTCGCCGAGTCCGTTCCCCTCGAAGACGCCCGCATCCTGCTCGTCGACGACGAGCCCGCGATGGTGCGCAGCCTCGAGGCCATCCTCGAGCGCGCGCACTACGACGACGTCGTCGCCACCACCGACCCGCGTGCCGCGGGGGAGCTGTTCAGCGGCGTCGAGCCCGACCTGGTGCTCCTCGACCTGCACATGCCGAGGATGGACGGCTTCGCGGTGCTCGCGGAGCTGCGGAAGCGCACGCTGCCCGGCAGCTACGTGCCCGTCCTCGTGGTCACGGGCGACGTCAGCCCCGACGCGCGCCGCCGGGCCCTCGCCGCCGGGGCGAAGGACTTCATCGGCAAGCCGTTCGACCCGCCGGAGATCGTGCTCCGCATCGCGAACTTCCTCGAGACGCGGCGGCTCCACCTCGAGCTGCAGCGTCAGAACCTCGCCCTCGAGTCGAGCGTCGCGCGGCGCACGCGCGAGCTGGAGCGCGCGCAGCTCGAGGTCCTCGAGCGGCTCGCGGCCGCGGGCGAGTTCCGCGACGACGACACCGGCCGCCACACCCAGCGCGTCGGCGAGATGGCGGTCCGCCTCGGCTCCGCGCTCGGGCTCGAGGAGGACACGCTCGACATGCTGCGCTGGACCGCGCCACTGCACGACGTGGGCAAGATCGGCATTCCCGACCACATCCTCCTCAAGCACGGCGCGCTGACGGCCGAGGAGTGGGCCGTGATGCGGTCGCACACGACGATCGGCGCGGCCATCCTCGCCGGCGGCGGGTCGCCCATGATCCGGATGGCCGAGCGCATCGCGCGCAGCCACCACGAGCGGTGGGACGGCGACGGCTACCCGGACGGGCTCGCTGGCGACGCCATCCCGCTCGAAGCGCGCGTCGTCGCCATCGCGGACATGTTCGACGCCGTCACGCACCGCCGTCCGTACCGCGAGGCACTGCCGATGGACCGGGTGGTGGCGATGCTGCACGAGCAGCGCGGCCGGCATTTCGACCCCGACGTCCTGGACGCGTTTCTGGAGATCGCGCCGTGGGAGGATGCGCACCGCGTTGGACCGGCGCCCCGAAGCGGCTGACAGCACGACAGTGCCGCGCCGGCACTCCTGCGGCACCGCCGGTCCGGGTGACGACCCACTGGCGCGAACGGGCCGCGCTCGGATGGTCCGAGACGCGGCCCGTGGGTCGTGGTGCTGCAACGCATTGCGACGGAGCGGGGGGGATTCGAACCCCCGATAGAGGTTGACCCCCTATGCCGGTTTAGCAAACCGGTGCCTTCAGCCACTCGGCCACCGCTCCAGGCCGCTCGCGCGGCGCAACGTATTGAAGCTAGCCATGCTAGGAGATTGGGTCAACCACGGTCCAGTCGCGGCCCCGGGTTTGCACCTTCATAGTGGGGATGCCGAGCCCGACTGAGATCCAGAGCCGCAGCTTCGCCGACGAGCAGGGCGTCGCATGGCGCGTCCGCGCGACGATGCCGACGAGCCGGGCCGCGGCCGCGCTGCCCAGCGAATTCAGCCGCGGCTGGCTCGTCTTCGAGTCCGCGGCGGGTGACGTGCGGCGCCTGGCACCGATCCCCGACGGCTGGCAGACCGCGCCAAGTGACGAGCTCGAGCGCCTCCGTCGCCTGGCCACCGAGTCACGGCTTCGCGTCGATGGGCTCACCGGAGAGGTGCGGCGCTACGAGCCCGGGCAGAACGACGAAGCGGGCACCTGACGGCGCCCGCTCGGCTCTCCGCTACCCCGCGATCCACTAGTAGAGGTAGACCCTGGTGCCCACCGGCACGTACCGGTGAAGCCAGGCGATGTCCTCGTCTCGCAGGCGGACGCAGCCGTGCGAGACGGGCTGGCCGATCGTGCTCTCGTACGGCGTGCCGTGGAGCAGGTAGCCGTCGCCCGTATCCAGGGCGAACCGCCCGAGCTCGCGCTCGACGCGCCGATTCTTCGTTCCGAGGGGCGGGATGAACAGGGTCTCGTCGAAGATGATGTGCTCGTCCGGCCGCACCGCCGTGAACGCGGCGTCGGCGTCGACGACCCCGACGATGCCGTTGCGGATCACGAGCCTCCGGCCGTCGGAGAGCGTGTAGGGGCGCCTCGCGCTGAGCTGCTTGACGTCCAGGCCGTTCTCCTTCGCCGTCTCGACGTACATCCAGTCGGGCGGCGTCCAGACGGGGTCGGTCCGCTTGGCGATCACGGTGCGTACTCCCCGCGGCGTCTCGAACTCCCAGGTGCGACCGAGGCCGCTGAGACGAGCCCCGCTGCCGACCGCGACGGGCGCGGAGAGGAGCGTGTCCTGCTGGCTGATCACCCAGAGATGGCGATTCTCCAGCGAGACGACGATTCGATAGCCGCGGTCCTTCTCCGCCCGGGCGCGCACCGGGTTCGGATTCGACGCCGGGACGACGACCTTGGCGCCGGTCTTCGATGCCGCCTTCCGATGCGGCGCCTTCTTCGGGACGCGCGAGTCCGTCGCCGCGCCCGAGCCGCCGACGGGGTCGTCCGCCGAGACGGCCTGCGCGCGCGCCGCGGGGGCGAGGGCGCACGCGAACGCCACGGCGGTCGCAGCCCGACGGAGCC
>JBJMNJ010000132.1:0-4862 GCA_045804325.1 Gemmatimonadaceae bacterium | reverse complement strand
TGCTTCGCGCCGCGGAGATCGCCGAGCCCCTCCTCGCCGACGGTGGCGACGAAGTCGAGCGGGCGGCGCGTGCGGAGCCGGCGCCCGTCGATCTCCTCCGCGAGCGCCAGCATGACGGCCAGCCCGCGCCCGTTGTCGCCGATGCCGGGGCCGACGAGGCGCGTGCCGTCGCGGCGCACGCGGAGGTCCGTGGCGCGCGGGAAGACCGTGTCGAGGTGGGCGCAGACGGCGACGGGCTCCGCGTGCTCGGACCCGGCGCGCCGGCCGATCACGTTGCCGGCGGCGTCGATGCGCACGTTCGCGAGCCCGAGCGCCTGGAAGCGCCGCCGAACCCACTCGGCCCGCTCGGACTCCTCCCCCGTCGGTGCGGCGATCTCGCTCACCGCGACCTGCGTCCGCACGACGGCCTCGTCCCGCCGCTCGAGCCGGAGGCGCGCGTCGGCGAGCGCGAGGTGGGTGCGGAGGAGCGGGCCGGGCATGCGTGGTATCTGCCCCTGGCGCGGGCGGGACGCAAGGCGGCGTCGAGCGACGGCGGGCGCGGAACGATGCGTGCGGGGACGGACGCCCGATGACGACGCTCCCGACCCCTCGCCCCGCGGACCCCGAGGCGGATCCCGAGGCGCAGCCCGCGCGGACGCCGCGCGCGCCGCTCCCGCGCAACGTGCGCGCGCTCGCGGCGGTCAGCCTGCTGACCGATCTGTCGAGCGAGATGATCTACCCGCTGCTCCCCGTGTTCCTCGGCACGACGCTCGGCGCGAGCGCGCGGTTCGTCGGCGTGGTGGAGGGCGCGGCGGAGTCGACGGCGGCGCTGCTCAAGCTCGCGAGCGGGTGGTGGTCCGACCGCGTGCGCCGGCGGAAGCCGCTCGTGGTCGCCGGCTACCTGCTGGCGAGCGTCGCGCGGCCGCTCGTGGCCGCGGCGCAGTCGGCGGGGCACGTGCTCGCGATCCGGCTCGTGGACCGCGTGGGGAAGGGGATCCGCAGCTCGCCGCGCGACGCGCTGATCGCGGACTCGGTGCATCCGGCCGAGCGGGGGCGGGCGTTCGGCTTTCACCGCGCGGCGGACCATCTCGGGGCGGTGGTGGGTCCGCTCGTCGCGTTCGCGCTGATGCGCTGGGGCGGCGCGGGGATGCGGACGGTGTTCTGGCTCGCCGCGGTGCCCGCCGCGGCCGCGGTGCTGGTGCTGGTCGCGGGGGTGCGTGAGGAGGAGCGCGCGGCCGCTCCGCGGGCCGCGGCGCCGGCGGGGGCGCCCCCCCACGCGAAAGATGCGCTCGACACGGGCGACGTGCGTCATCAGTCGGCGCCGCGCGTCATCGAAACCGTGCAGGGGGGGCCCCCCGGTGCGCACGCTAGCGCCGCGGCGTCACCCCGGCGTCACGCGACCGACGCCGACGTCGCCGCCGCGGCGCTCCCCAGGCGCTTCTGGCTCTTCGTCGGCGCCGTCCTCCTCTTCACGCTCGGCAACTCCACCGACGCGTTCCTCCTGCTCCGCGCGAGCCAGCTCGGCGTCGCCACCGCGCTCGTGCCCGTGCTGTGGTCGATGCTCCACGTCGTGAAGTCCGCGTCCAGCACGCCCGGCGGCGCCCTCTCCGACCGGCTCGGCCGCAAGCCCCTGATCGTCGCGGGCTGGCTGCTCTACGCCGTCGTCTACTTCGCCTTCGGGCGCGCCACCGACGCGTGGCACGCCTGGGCGCTCTTCGCCGTCTACGGCGTGTTCTTCGGGCTCACCGAGGGGACGGAGAAGGCCCTCGTGGCCGACCTCGTCCCGACGACGCGGCGCGGCGCGGCGTTCGGGTGGTACAACCTCGCCGTGGGGCTCGCGGCGCTCCCCGCCTCGGTGATCTTCGGTGCCGTGTGGGACCGCGCGGGCGCGCCGGCCGCGTTCGGCTTCGGCGCGCTCATGGCGCTCGTGGCGGCGCTCCTCGTCGCGGCCATCGTGCCCGGGGCGGCCACGGCGTCGCGGTAGCGCGGGCGTCGGCGGTCACGCCTCGCCCGCGCGCTCGCGCAGCACGCGCACGACCTCCCGCCAGCCCGCGGCCGGCGGGTTCCGCCCGTACTCGGCCCACCCGGCCGCGTCGCAGTCGTGCATGCCGTCGCGCGCGCGCGCGTCGGCGCCGGCGTCGAGCAGCAGCCGCACGACGTCCAGGTGCCCCTGCTGCGCCGCGAGGTGCAGCGGTGTCACGTCCGCGCCCCAGTGGCTCCAGCGGCCGTTCGGGTCGGCGCCGCGGGCGAGCAGCCACCGCACCGCCGGGGCGTCGCCGCGCTTCGCCGCCAGGTGCAGCACGCCCGCACTGCTCGACGCACCCAGCAGGCGCTCCGCCGTCCGCTCGTCGCCGAGCGCCAGCGAGAGGAACAGGTCCGGCGGCCCCGCACTCGCGAGCGCCTCGAGCACGTCGCGATCGACGTCGGGCGCGGCCGCGTACGCGCTCGCGCGCATCCCCGCGCCGTCCGTACCCGCGGGGTCGGCGCCGAGCGCGAGGAGGAGTCGCACCATCGCGGGGCGGTTCATGCGCACGGCGAAGTGCAGCGGCAGCTGGTGGCTCTCGTTCCGGCTCATGCGCCGCGAGAGCGCCGCCGGGTCGGCGGCCACGATGCGCCGCACCTCGTCCGCGAGGCGCAGCGCGACGGCGGAGAAGATGTGGTGCCGGGCGCCGCGGGCGACGAGGAGCTCGGCGACCGCGCGATGCCGGTCGTCGTCGCACCCGTCCCAGCACGTCGCCCAGCCGATCACCTCGAGCTCGTGGTCGTCGCCGCGGCCGACCACGTCGCCGCCGGCGTCCGCGAGCCGCCGCACGACGTCCGCGTGTCCGGCCGCCGCCGCCCAGTGCATCGCGTACGTGTCGTCGCCCTTCTCTCGCACGTCGGGGTCCATGCCGCGCCGCAGCAGCAGGTCCACCGCGGCGAGCTGCCCCGCGTGCGCCGCGGCGTGCAGCAGCGTCCAGCCGTACGGCGGCTTCCGCGCGTGCAGCCCCTCCGGGTGCGCATCGAGCAGCGCGGCGAGCCGGGCCGCGTCGCCATCTCGCGCCGCCTCGAAGAGCCGCCCCGCCGTGGTGAGCGAGTCCACGTGCGCCTTGAGCGCGCGCCAGCTCGGGAAGCCGTGCCGCCGCGCGACGTCGAGCTGCGCGTGCGCGAGCTTCGCGTCGGGGGCCTCGCGGCGCAGCTCGTCGAGCCGACGCTTCGCCTGCTTGCGGAGCCACTCGAGGCTCGGCGCGTCCGGCAGGGGGAGGGGGACGGACGCGGGCTCGCGGGGACCTTCGGCCATGGGACACCTCCATTCCGGCGGGAGGGCACGCCCTCTCGCATCGCCCGTCGTCCGCGTGTTGGGCGGGGAATAGAAGTGACCGGAGCTGTCGAGCGGGGTGGGTTGGACCCTTCACGCGGACCGTCGGCCGCCCCAGCGGCGCTGAGCCAATGGTACCGAGCCCGGGGCGGTGCGACAAGCCGGGCGTCCGCGACGGCATGCTCGCGACACCCTTACATCCCCCTGCCTTGTGCGCGGTCGGCTTTCCGGGGCACCGTTGAACGCCGCCGCGGTGAGGCGGCGGACGGCTCTCACCCTCTGGAGGCTCCATGCGGCTCCCCCGTCGGCACGCGCGCGCGCTGCGCGCCGCGCTGCTCCTGCTCGGCACCCCGCTCGCCCTCGGCGCCCAGCAGGCGGCCAAGGCGGCCGTCGACCGCCCGGCGCCGCCCGTGGCCGAGCGGCGCGTGCACGTGGACACGCTGCACGGCGACGTGCGCGTGGACCCGTACTTCTGGCTGCGGGTCAAGGACGACCCCGCCGTGAAGTCGTACCTCGAGGCGGAGAACGCGTACGCCAAGTCCGTGCTCGCGCACACCGAGCCGGCGCAGGCGCGCCTCTACGAGGAGATGCTCTCGCGCATCAAGCAGACGGACCTCTCGGTGCCGTACCGCCAGCGCGGCTACCTGTACTACAACCGCACGGAGGAAGGCAAGCAGTATCCCATCCTCGCGCGGAAGAAGGGCTCGCTCGCGGCGCCCGAGGAGGTCATGCTCGACGTGAACGAGCTCGCGAAGGGGCAGGTCTACATGGGCCTCGGCGCCGCGAACGTGAGCGACGACGACAACCTCCTCGCATACTCCACCGACTCGACCGGCTTCCGGCAGTACGTGCTCCGCGTGAAGGACCTCCGCACCGGGCAGGTGCTGCCCGACCGGCGCGAGAAGGTCGTCTCGGTCACGTGGGCGGCGGACAACCGCACGCTGTTCTACACGGTGGAGGATCCGGCCAAGCGCTCGTACCGCGTCTACCGGCACGCGCTCGGGCAGGAGACGGACGACCTCTTGTACGAGGAGAAGGACGAGCGCTTCGGCGTGTACGTCGGACGCGGGCGCAGCGGGAAGTTCCTCTACATGCAGTCGGGGAGCCACACGACGAGCGAGGTGCGCTACCTCGCCGCGGACGACCCGATGGGCGAGTGGAAGGTCGTGTCGCCGCGGAAGCAGGACGTCGAGTACTCGGTGGACGACCACATCGACCGCTTCTACATCCGGGTGAACGACAAGGGGCGGAACTTCCGCCTCGTCTCCGCGCCGGCGAGCGACCCGTCCCCCGCGAACTGGACCGAGGTCGTCCCGCACCGCGCCGACGCGACGATCGAGGACTTCGACCTCTTCGCGAACCACCTCGTCGTCTCGGAGCGGCGGAACGGGCTGAACGAGATCGTCGTCACCGACCTCCGCACCGGCAAGTCGCACGACGTCGCGTTCCCCGAGCCGGTCTACTCGGCCGGCGTCTCCGTCAACCGCGAGTTCGACACGAAGAAGCTCCGCTACTCCTACAACTCCTTTACGACGCCGCCCTCGACCTACGACTACGACGTGGCGGCGCGCAAGAGCGACCTTCT
>JBJMNJ010000131.1:0-21745 GCA_045804325.1 Gemmatimonadaceae bacterium | reverse complement strand
CTCGCGGCCCGCGCTCATGCCCGCGGAGCTGCCCGCGTTCGGCGACGCGCCGAGGTTGCCGGTGCCGCCGGCGGGCGAGGTGACCCCCGCGCCGAAGCCGGCGCCGGACGCGCCGCCCGAGGCCGTGCCGGAGGCGTACCGGTTGCTCGAGCCCGCGGCGCGATTCGTGTCCGCCGGGGCGCCGATGGCCTGCTTCACCTCGCCGACGAGCTGCTCCACGCGCGTCTCGAAGCCCTCGCGGACGGCGGTCACGAACTGCGCGACGACGTCGTCGAGCATGGGCGCGAGGCGGCTCGAGGCGCCGCGCGTGGCGGCGACGGAGGCCGCGGCCGCCTTGACGTCGGCGCGCGAGCCGCTGAGCACGAGCCCGGCCCCGAAGGCGAGCGCGACGGCCGGCCACGGGTTGTCGCGCACGAACCGCGACACGTTGAGCTTGGCCTCGAGCTGGTCGAGGGTGTCGGACATCCGCTCGCGCGTCATCTCGATGTCGCGCCGGACGTCAGCTGTCGTTTCAGCCATTCCTTGTCCTCCTTGAGCGTCGCGACCGTCGCTTCGGGCGCGAGAACTTTGGGCGAGAGCGCGGCGGCGCCGCGCTTCAAGAAGAAAGCGGCCGCCGCGCCGGCCAGGATCGTCACGATGAGCGCGGAGAGCCAGTAGCGGTCGCGCAGCCACTGATCGCCGGCGAGCATGATGACGCCGGCGAAGAGGCAGAGCACGCCGAGCAGCGCGAGCACGCCGCCGCCCGCGACCATGGCCGTGCCGAGGCCCATGCCCTTGGCGGCGTCGGTGACCTCGACCCTGGCGAGCGCCGCCTCCTGGCGCACGAGCGCGACGCCGCCGTCGGCCAGCTCCTTGATGAGCTGGCCGATGCTGCGGCGGCCGTCGTTGCCTGGAGCCGTCATCGGCCTACCCTAGCGGCGGAACGCCTTGCCGATCAGGTAGCCGAGCCCCACGGCGATGAGCAGCGTACGCGCCGGGTTCTCGCGCACCTGCCGCTCCACGCCCGCCTTGAGGTTCTGCAGGTCGGCGTCGCGGAGGAAGTCCGCGGTGCCCTGCAGCCCGCCCGCGAGCCGGTTCGAGAGCTGCCCCGAGCCGTCCGCCTCGATGGAGATGGAGCCCGCGGACGCGTACGCCGCGCCGCTCGTGCCGCTCACGCCGCCGCGGAGGCGCTCGGCGCCCGCCTCGAGCTTGTCGGCCAGCGTGGCGCGCAGGTCGCCCGCCTTCTCGCGCACGGTGCCCAGCCCGCTCGCCGCGGCCTCGCGCGCCTGGCCGAGCTTCTCGCCGGCCGCGTCGCGCACGTTGGACGCACGGTCGGCGAGCCCGCCGCTCGCGTTCGAGCTGCCCGGGGTACCGCCGCCGGTGAAGACGCCCGGCGCGCCGGGGACGTCGCGCAGCTCGCTCGACGAGCCGGTGCTGCCCGCGCTGCCCATGCCGCCCGCGCCGTAGCTGGGGGTGTTCCCGCCGCTGCCCGCGTCAAAGCCCGAGGAGCCCCCCGCACCGCCCTGGCCGGTGCTCCCGGCGTTGAAGCCGTCGTTCGGGTTCCGGTCCATCACTCCCTCCTCCGGTAATGAAAAGTGGCCGTCGCGTTCGCACGGTGCGTGCCCGGCGCCGGCGCGCGTACGTGGCGGCGGGAACGTGCCGCCGCACCTTCGCGCGTCAGCCCGCCGCAGCCGAGCGCTGCAATGCATTTCGCATTCCTCGCGCCAGCGTCCGGGACGAACGCGAAGAGGGCCGGCGCTGGGCCGGCCCTCTCGTGTGCTTCGTCCGCGCGAGTGCGCGCTGCGCGCCGCGCGCCGCTCAGGTGGGCGTGGCGATGGGGATCTCGGGCTCCGCCTGCTTGCAGTGGCGGTCGAACGCGCCGACGAGGTCCTGCGCGATCGCGTCCGCCGACCGCCCCTCGATCTGATGGCGCTCGAGCATGAAGACGAGCTTCCCATCCTTGAGGAGCCCCATCGACGGCGACGACGGCGCGTAGCCGCTGAGGAACCGCCGCGCCTCCTGCGTGGCCTCGGGGTCCTGGCCCGCGAAGACGGTCACGAGGCGGTCCGGGCGGCTGGCGTGCGTGATGGCCTTCGCGACCGCCGGCCGCGCGTTGCGCGCCGCGCAGCCGCACATGGAGTTCACCACGAGCAGCGTGGTCCCCTGGGCCTCGCGCAGCCGCGCCTGCGCCTCCTCGGCGGTGCGGAGCTCCTCGAACCCGATGCGGGTGAGCTCCTGGCGCATGGGGGTGATGAATCGCTCGTCGTACATCGGCATGGGGGTATGACTCCGTGTTGGGGCTGGCTTGAATCTACTGGGAGCGCGTTCGGCGGCCTATCGGCCGCCTCCGCTGGGAGGGGTTCGGCGCCTGCGGCGCCTCCCCTGGGAGCGGGATCGCGGCCTCCGGCCGCTCCCCTGGGAGCGCGTTCGGCGGCTGCGCCGCCTCCGCTGGGAACTGCCGAGCAGGCCTTGTCCCAGCGGAGCGAGCGCAGCGAGCGAACGCGCTCCCAGGCGCGGCGAGCGACGGCGCTCCCGGCGGAGGCGGCCGCCAGGCCGCCGAACGCCAGCTAGAAGTACTCTTCCTCCGCGCCCGGTTCCCTTACCAATGCCAGGATCGCCGCCTGCGGGATCACCAGGTAGCGCTCCCCCTCGAACGAGAGCTCCACCGCCGCCTTGCGGAAGAACAGCGCGTAGTCGCCCACGCGCGCCTGCATCGGCACGAAGCGCGTCTCGCGCGCCGGGGTGCGCCACGGCTCGTCGCCCGGCTCGGCGGCGAGGTCGGGCATCGGGAGGCCGGGGCCGGTGGCGACGATCCGCCCGCCCTGCACCGCCTGCGTGTCCACGGCCGTCGGCGGGAGGTAGAGGCCGATCTTGGTACGCTCCTCTCCCTCCTCGATGGAGACGAGCACGCGGTCGCCGACGACGATGAGCTCCTTGTTGTTGCGTCGCATGAGGCGTGTGTGAATCGATGGTCGGCTAGCGCGCGAACCGGAAGCCGCGCTCGACGAGCTGCGCCACCGGCACGCCGCGAATCGTCGCCGGCTCGAAGCGCCAGCCGAGGATCGCCTCGCGCACCGCGTCGCCGTACCCGCTCGCCTCGTCGAACCCCATGACGATGCTCTCGCCATGCTGGAAGGGGCGCGGCGTGGGAATGCCGGCGGCGGAGGACGACGAGACGGAGCGGCCCTGCGCGCCGGCCGTGGCGGCGGCGAGGAGCAGGAGGGCAGGAAGGCGGGAGAGATGCATGAGGCTGAAGATGAGACGTGGGCATGGCGCGAGGCGAGAGGAGCCGCCCTGTCAGGGCGGTTCCCGACGCCTCACTCCGCACCCGAGAGACGCTCTACCGAACGAGATGAAACTCCGTCTGCCGACGCAGCGCCCAGCGCGGCACGCCGTCGGCGCCGACGACCATGTCCTCCTCCTGCGCCGAGCGCACGCGCTGGCCGTTCCACTCGGCGACGGGGCTCGTGGCCTGGAGCTCGATGGAGAACCACATGCTCGGGATCACCGCGACGTCGCCGCGCCCCGGGACGCCCTCCTGGTAGTCCCAGAGGCCGATCAGCGGCCCCGCGCCGTGGCCGTGCATGCCGATGGGGTGCGTGTACACCGTGCCGTCGATCCCGGCGGCGCGCATCTTCGCGCGCGACGCCCGCAGGATGTCGTTCCCGGTGCGGCCCGGGCGGATCTCGGCCATCACGATGTCCTGAAGCCGGTTCGACGCGAGGAGCGCGCGGCGGAGCCCCTCGGGCGGCGCCGTCTCGCCCTCGCGCAGCACGTAGCCCATGTGCTGCGTGTCGGTGTTGAGGCGCATGGCCGTGATGCCGAAGTCGCAGTGCAGCACGTCGCCGCGCTGGATCACGGGGTTGTCGCCGAGCTGCTCCTCCGTCGCGCCGCGGCGCTGCACCTCGACCGACGGCTGGAACCACGTGCCGAGCCCGAGGTCGTTCACGCGCTGGCGCATCCACCACACGACGTCGTCGGTGCGCGTGACGCCGGGCGTGATGACCGCGCTCGAGAAGGCGGTGGCGATGATGTCCCACACGACCTCCTGCATCCGCCGGTAGTACGCCTCCTCCTCCGGCAGGCGCGTGGCGATGAGCTGCAGCGGAAGCTCCTCGGCGCGCTTGAAGCGCCGCGTCCACTCCGGGCCGAGCGCCTCGCTCATCCCCTCGTACTCGCCGGCGGAGAGGCCGTCGGCGAAGGCGTGCGTCCGCGAGACGTCGATGCCGATGACGCGCGGCTTCCGCTCCTCGACGACGCGCCTGAGCACCTGCCACTGCTCGTCGCCCCACAGCTCGGCGGTGCGGTCGCTGCCGCGCGCGCCGGCCGCCGGCGCGGGCACGGGCTTCGTCGCGCGCACCGCCTGGTAGACGCCGCCCTGCGAGGTGCCGCCGAGCGCGATGCGCTCCACGACGCCATCGCAGGCGAGCGTGCCCTGCGGCGCCGCCGCGCACCCGTCGTAGAAGACGTAGATCGTGCGGCGGCGCGCGGCGAAGGTCGTGGGCGACACGAGAGACGAGAACACGGGGTCCTCGTTGTACTCGCGCATCGGCACGACCCACATGTCGATGCCGTGCCGCCGCATGAGCGCGGGGAGCACGACCTCCATCCGCCTCTTCAGCCAGGCCTGCTGCGCCTCGGCCTGCTCGCGGAGCGTGCCGAACGGACGCTCCGGCGGCCGCTGCGCCCCCGCGCTCCCCACCACGACCGCCAGAGCCGCCAGCCAGAGCCGCGCACGCCGCATGCGAATCCCTCGTTGGAGTGAGAGGCAAACATACGGCCGAGAAGCGAGAAGGGAGAGAGCGGACGCGAGAAAGGAGAAAGGAGAAACGAGAAGGGAGCGACACCCCGCCGGGCTGCCGCTCCCTTCTCCTTTCTCCTTATCTCCCTTCTCGCGTCACTCCCTGCTCGCCGCCTCCGCCTCCTGCTGCTCGACGCTGCGGTGCACCGCCTCCACCGTGCTGTCGCGGTTCTCGGCGCTGAGCATCATGCGGCGGATCAGCTGGGCCACGCCCGCCAGGACGAGCGCGAACACCGAGACGGCGAGGACGCGCAGCGGGAAGATGTTGATCGCCATCGAGGTCCAGTCGCCGAACTCCGCGCGGCCGGTGCCGAGGGGCTCGCGGTGGAGCGCGATGAGCCCGAGGCTCGTGAGCATCTCGGCCGTCGCCTCGAGGGCGCCGAACGCCGGGGCGCGCCACCACCAGTGACGCAGCGTGAAGTTGCCGAGGTGCAGCGCCGCGGCGCCGAGGAGGAGCACCGAGCCGATCGCGAACATCCCGACGATGTACACGAGGTTGTTCGAGCCGTGCGTGAGCGCGAGGGCGCGGAACAGCCGCATCACGATGCCGGTGAGCAGCGCCATCTCGAGGATGGACATCGTGATCCGGCGGAACGGCGCCGGCTCGTCGATCTGCGTCCAGGCGATGGTCTTTCGCGGGAAGTACTCGGCCATGGTACCTCTCGGGGGCTGCCGACTACGCGCGGGGGCGGGATGCTGTCAACTAGATAGACGGCCGAGCGCGGAAGGCGCCACACGCACCAGCCTGGGTCGCCCCCCTCCCCTGGTCCTACTCCCGACTCCCCAGGACGTTCGCGATCCACGCGAGGCTCTCGCCCACGTGGCCGCTCCAGTACGTCCAGTCGTGGCCGCCCGGCCATTCGGCGTACTCGTGGCGGATGCCGGCCGCGGTGAGCGCGGCGTGGAAGGCGCGGCTCTGGTCCACGAAGCGCTCGTCCCCGCGGCCCGCGTCGACGAAGAGGCGCGGGAGCGGGCGGCCCGCGGCGCGGGCGCGCGCGGCGAGGCGGGCGGGGTCGCGCGCCCACCAGCCGGCGGTGTCGCGCCCGAAGACCGGCGCGAGGTGCCGCCAGAACACGGGGCCCCAGCCCGCCTTCAGCTCCTCCTCCGAGCCGGCGAAGCGCGCGGGCTCGGCGAACGGCCGCGGCCCGACGAGCAGCGGGCTCAGGACGCCCGAGTGGCTCGCCGCGGCGGCGAACACGTCGGGGTAGCGGAGCGCGAGCGTCACCGCGCCGTAGCCGCCCATGCTGAGCCCCGCGACCGCGCGCGCCTCCCGCCGCGCCCGCGTGCGGTAGGTCGAGTCCACGTGCGCGACGAGGTCGCGGGCGACGTAGTCGTCGTAGTGCGTCCAGGGCACGCAGTAGCTCGCGGCCGGCTCGCGGCGCGTGGTGTCGCGCTGGCAGTCCGCGTAGATCGGGAGCGTGCTCCACGTCGTCCACCACCCGTCGTCTCCGTCGGGCATGACGACGATCATCTCGGGGACGCCGAGCGTGGCGAGCGAGTCGGCCGCGCGGTCGAGGTGCCCGGCGCGCGTCCAGTCGTTCTCGCTCCCCCAGAGGCCGTGCAGGTAGTAGGCGACGGGATAGCGGCGCGCGGGCTCGCGGCCGTACGACGGCGGCAGGTAGACCAGCGCGCGCTTGCGGATGCCGAGGGCCTGGGACCAGAAGGTGTCCGCGACGACGCGGCCCTGAGCGGCCGTCCTCGGCCCTCGGCCCTCGGCCTGCGTACGGAGCTCCGTGCGGCGCGGGAGGCGTACAAGGCCGCCGGGCCGCGCACCCCGTTCTGCGGCCGAGGGCCGAGGGCCGAGGGCCGAGAGCGCGGCGACAACGAGTGGCACAGCAAGATGAGACGGGCGCATGGGAAGCCGCGGGGTGATGACGCCCGAAAATACGCGCAGGGCGCCGCGGCCGTGAGGCCGCGGCGCCCCTCGTCGCCCGCCCGCTCAGAACGCGCCGGCGAACGTGTCGCAGCTACGCGGGTCGCCCGACTCGAGGCCGCGCCGGAACCACTGCACGCGCTGCGCGGAGCTCCCGTGCGTGAAGGACTCGGGGCTGATGCCGCGGCCCGACATCTCGGAGATGCGGTCGTCGCCGATGGCGGCGGCGGCGTTGAGGCCCTCCTCGATGTCGCCCTTCTCGAGGATGCCGCGGTTGTTCGTCGTCGCGCCCCACACGCCCGCGTAGCAGTCCGCCTGGAGCTCCTGGCGCACCGAGAGCTGGTTCGCCGCGTTCGGGTTGCGCTCCGTGAGCTCGCGCACGCGCTGCGAGGTACCGAGCACCGTCTGCACGTGGTGGCCGATCTCGTGGGCGAGCACGTACGCCTGCGCGAAGTCGCCGTTCGCGCCGAACTTCTGCTGCAGCTCGTCGTAGAAGCTCAGGTCGATGTAGGCGCGCTCGTCGAGCGGGCAGTAGAACGGGCCGGTGGCCGACTGCGCCGTGCCGCATCCGGACTGCACGAGGTCGCGGAAGAGGACGAGCTTCGCCTCGCGGTACGGCGTGTTCATCTTCTCGGGCAGGAGCTTCGCCCACGTCTCCTGCACGTCGTTCAGCACGAACGTGACGAACTCGCGCCGCTTCGCCTCCTCGGGCGACTCGTCCACCGCGCCGCCCGACTGCGTCTGCGTCGCCGAGGGCCCCTCGGCCGCGCCGCCGATGAAGTTGCGCCCCGTCACGAGGCTGAGGACGAGCAGCAGCACCATGCCGCCCAGTCCCATCCCCTTGCCCAACCCGAAGCCGCCTCCGCCCATCCCACGGCGGTCCTCGATGTTCCGTCCAGAGCCACCCGGCGTCCAGCGCATCGTGCGTCCTCCGTCAGGGAACCCGCGCGGGACGATTCCGGCGCGGGGATGCCGGCGCGAAATGGCAGGAACCGGACCAAGCACGGCCGGGAACCGGCCGCCCGCGGCGAGGCCCCCAGCCGCGTGCTAACTCGGTGACCTGGCTCACGCCGCCGCGATGCACTCGATCTCGACGCGGGCGCCGAGCGCGAGCCCGGTGGCGCCGAAGGCGCTGCGCGCGGGCTTCTGGCGCGGGAAGAACGTCGCGTAGACCGCGTTCATCGCGTCCCACTCGCGCATGTCCGCGAGCATCACCGTGCACTTCACGACGCGGTCGAGCGACGACCCGCTGCGCTCGAGCACGTCCCGGACGTTCTCCAGCGTCTGCCGCGTCTCCGGCCCGATCCCGCCGGGCACGACCCCGCCCGCGGCGTTGGCGCTCGTCCCGATCTGGCCGCTCAGGAACAGAAGATCTCCCACGCGCACTGCCGGGGAGAATGGGCGGGTGGGGGGTCCGTAGGGGGTGAGGAACTGGACCTCGGGCGGGCGGCGGCTCGCACAGGCTGCCGTCAGCAGGAGACAGATCGCGATGACGAATGGGCGCATGGCGTGGGGATGGTGGGTGGTCAGCGATCCTACGCGATCGCGCCCCGCCGAGCCAGAGGGCACGACGGGGCGCGATGCGATTCGCTGCCGCGATGCGCTATGCGCGAAGGACCGCCAGCACCGTCTCTTCCAGCCGCTCGAAGGAGAACGGCTTCGCGAGCGTCGGCTGACGCAGCGCCTGCTTCCGGCCGTTCGGGCCCACGCGCATGCCGACCTCCGTCACGATGTCGCCGGTCACGAACACCGTGCGCGCCGCGAGGCCCGGGCGCTCGCGGCCGAGCAGCTCGTGGAACGCGAGGCCGTCCATGCCGGGCATGCGGAGGTCGCAGACCACGGCGTCCACGCGCGTCGTCTCGAGGAGCGCGAGCGCCGCCGCGCCGCCGTCGGCGCTCACGACGCTGAAGCCGCGCATGCGCCCGAAGGCCTCGATGCTCTTGCGCAGCGCGGGCTCGTCGTCCACCACGAGCAGCCGCAGCCCGGCGAGCGGCGAGCGCGGCGCGCGCCGCGCGGGAGCGGGCGCCGCGGGCTCCGACCCGTCGCGTGCCGTGGCCATCGCGTGGGCGGCCGCGTCGCCCGACTCCGCCGCCTCCGGCAGCGTGAAGACGAAGCACGTGCCCCGCGACGAGGTGGACTCCAGCGCGAGCGTGCCGCCGTGCGCGCGGACGATGCCGTAGCTCACGCTGAGGCCGAGCCCCGTCCCCTCGCCCTCGGGCTTCGTGGTGAAGAACGGCTCGAAGACGCGCGCGCGCACGGCGTCGGGAATCCCCGCACCGGTGTCCGCCACGGCCACGGTCACGGTGCCCGCCCCGGCGCGCGTCGTCACGCGGAGCACGCCCCCGCCCTGCGGCGCCATCGCCTGGATGGAGTTCGTCACCAGGTTCAGCACCACCTGCTGGAGCTGCCGAGCGTCCGCGAGCACCGGCGGCAGCTCGGCGGCGAGGTCGCGGTCCACCACGACGCCGCCGGCGCGGAGCTGGTAGCCGCGCAGCCGCAGCGAGCGCTCGACCACCTGCGTGAGGTCCACCGGCTCGCGGCGCGGCGTCTCGTCGTCCCCGCGCCGCGCGAAGGCGAGCAGGTCCTTCACCACCTGCCCCGCGCGCGTGGCCTCCGCGCGGATCACCTCCGCCGCCTCGCGCTGCACGTCGGCCAGGTCGCCCGAGCGGAGGAGGAGCTGCGCGTACGCGCTGATGCTGCCGAGCGGGTTGTTCACCTCGTGCGCCACGCCGGCCACGAGCTCGCCGATGGCCGCGAGGCGCTCGGCGTCGAGCAGGCGGGCGCGCATCTCGCGCTCCGCGGTGACGTCGCGCCCGACGAGCAGCACGGCGGGCGGCTCCGCCTCGGGCACGCGGCTCACCGCGAGCGCGACGACGTGCGTGCGCGCGGCGCCCTCGGCAGGGTCCGCGTGCTCGAAGCGCACCTCGAGCCGGTCGGGGCGCCCGGTGATCGCGCCGGCGATCACGCGCTCGAGGCGCGGCCGGTCCTCGGGCGCCACGAGGTCCGTGACCCGCCGCCCCACGGTGTCGGCGGGGTCGAGCCCGGTCACGTCGCGCACGCAGTCGTTCGCCTCGCGCACGCGCGCCTGCGCGTCCACGGCGAGCACCGCGTCCGGCGCGGCGCGGAAGAGCGTGCGGAAGCGCCACTCCGCCTGGCGCAGGTCCTCCACGAGCTCCGCGTTCGCGAGCGCGACCGAGAGCATGTCGGTGAGCGCCGCGAGCCGTGCGACCTCCTCGGTCGTGAAGAGCCGCGGCCGGCGGGAGAACACGGACACCGCGCCGATGCGCGCGCCGCGCCGCATGAGCGGCACCACCGCCACGCCGCGCGGTGCGCCGTCGGTCATGAGGGCCGTCGTCGGCCCGTGCAGCGCCGTCGGGTCGGCGAGCGCGTCCTCGACGCACCACGGCTCGCCCGTGCGAATGACGCGCCCCACCGCGGAGCGGTCGAGCGGCACCGCGTGGGCGTCGAGGGCGCGCGCGGTCCCGACCGCCGCGGCGACCTTCGCATACTTGGCCGCCGGCTCCGGGAGCAGCGCGAGGAGCGCGCCGTCCGCCTGCGCGACGTCCACCACGGCTTCCATGAAGCGCGTGAGCACCCGCGAGGGGTGCAGCTCGGTGGTCACCTGCTGCCCGAGCATCCACATGCGCTGGAGGACGCGCTGCGCGTCCGCCAGCTCCGCGGTGCGCTCGGCCACGCGATGCTCGAGCGTGCTCGCGAGCTCGCGTCCCTGGACGAGCCGGCTGCCGAGCGCACGGGCCTCGCGCCGCTGGAGCCAGAGCGCGTGCGTGGCGCGGAGCGCCAGGAGGGCGCCGAAGCCGGCCAGCGCCAGCGCGAGCAGGGGCCGCCGCTCGCTCTGGAAGCCGAGCACGATGGCGCCCACGGACGTGAGCAGGATGCTGACGATGATCGTGACGGCGCGGAGCGTCGCCACCTCGCCGCCGACGCGGGCCACCTCGGCGGTGCGCGACGGGTCCGCGTACGGCTGCGAGCCGCCGGGACGGGGGCCGAGCGCGAACGCGAAGCACCCGGCCACGAGGAGCCAGAGCACGTCGTCGCCGGTCGCGGCGCCGGCGCCGGGCACCAGCGCGGCCTGCGTGTGGAGCGCGTTGGTGACGGCGAACGCGACGGTGCCGAGCGCGAGGCCCGCGCCGGTGCGCGTGCCCAGCGCGTCGCCACGCCACGCGACGAGGAGCGCGACGAGGAACAGCTCCGCGGCGACGATGGCGCGCCAGAAGAAGTAGACGCCGCGCTCGAGCGCGGTGCGCAGCTCGTCGGGCGAGGCGCCGCCGGGCAGGAGCGCGAGCACGACGGCCGCGGCGCCGACGAGGAGCAGCGTGTCGACGAGCAGCTCGAAGCGCATCCCGCGCGCACGCCCGGTGAGCGCCGCGGTGAAGCCGGCGACCAGCGGGAGGTGCGCGCCGAACACGAAGACGACCAGGTTCGGCGAGAGGAAGGTCTGCGGGCCGCCGTCGCGCAGGAGCGCGAGCGTGAGCGCCCGCGCGACGAGGCCGAAGAACCCCGCGCCAGCCATCCCGAGGAAGACCGCCCGCCGCGGACCCCGCTCGGCCAGCCCCGTGAAGAGCGCGGCAGCGAACGTGACGACGACGCAGCCGAGCAGCACGAGGCTCGTGAGCACGACGGCCGGCCCCGTCCGGAAGGGCTGCACCAGCACCAGCGCCAGCCCGGAGGCACACGCGGCCTGGGCGACGGCGGGGAGGCGGGGAGTCGTACGGATTACGTCGGTCCGCGGCACGGCGGTGGGCTGTCGGTCATCCGGCCCGCCGCGGAGGGCGCGGGCACCGCTGAAGGGACGATTCAGCGGGGGGCCCGGGAACGGGAGGCCAGGGAGCAGGAGACGGGAAGGAGAAAACAAGGTTGCTCGGCGGCGCCTCGTACCCGCCATCCTGTTTCCCGTTTCCTGCCCCCTAGGTCAGAAACTCGTGCAGCAGCGAGTGGAAGTGGTGCACGCCGTTCTCGCGCTTGGCCGAGTAGCGGCCGCGGTCGTACACGCGGGAGCGGAGGTTCTTCTGGACCGCCTCGCAGATCGCGATGTCCTCGTCCTGGATCTCGTCGCTGAACTGGAGGAGCTTCGTCCACGCCGGGTCGGTCGCGGCGTCGGGCGGTGGGTCGGTCGCGAACCACTCGAAGACCGTGAGCGTGCGCTGGTGGCCCAGGGGGAGGATGACGTTCGTCTGCATCTGCCCCTGGTAGACGTTCAGCATCACGTTCGGGAAGAGCCAGTAGTACTGCGCGTCGTCGTCGCCTGCCTTCGGGACGAACTTGCGGTCCTTGCCGTGCGCAGCGTCGTGCAGGGCGCGCAGCGGCGCGTGCTGCAGCGAGTAGTAGCGGTGCGGCTCGACGCGGTACTGGTCGTAGTCGAGCTCCTTGTGCAGCCCGGGGTGCACCACGGGCAGGTGATACCCCTCGAGGTAGTTGTCGACGTAGACCTTCCAGTTGCACGCGATCTCCCACGTCTTGCGCGTCACGTACCGCATGCGGTCGACGCCGAAGCGCGCGGCGCGCTCGGGGATGTCCTCGAGGAAGTGCGCGAGCGGCGGCGCCTTCAGGTCGAGGTTCGCGAAGACGAGCGGGCCCCACGCCTCGACCTGGATGGGGACGAGGCGCATCTCCTCGGGGTGGAAGCGCGCCGTACCCTCCATCTCCGGCGCGCGCAGGAGCTCGCCGCGCAGGTTGTACGTCCACCCGTGGTACTTGCACTGCATCGTCTGCCGCTTGCCGCACCCGTAGGCGACGGGGCCGGCGCGGTGGAGGCAGACGTTGTGGAAGCCCCGCAGCGCGTGGCCGTCGCGCAGGACGACGACGGACTCGCCGGCGATCTCGGTGGTGAAGAACTGCCCCGTCTCGGCCACCTGCTCGAGGCGCCCCACGAGCTGCCACGTGCGCGCGAAGATGCGCTCGCTCTCGAGCTCGAGGTACACGGGGTCCACGTAGAGCCGCGCGGGAATCGTCGCGGCGGTCTCGATGTTGGGGTCGAAGGAGAAATGGAGGGGCACAGGGGCTCCGTCTGGCGGCGAGTTGAATATACGCCGTCACTTTCGTATCCACGGCTTCAACACCGTGTACACCGGCACCGCCGTCGGTCCGCGGCGCTCCACGGCCACGAGGCGGCGGCGCTCGAGGCGGGCGACGGCGTCCTGCACGGCGCGCTTCGAGAGGCCGGTCCCCTCGGCAATGGCGCGCAGGCTCGCCTCGGCCCCGCGGCGCGCGTCGGCGGCGTGGCGCCAGAGATACAGGTAGACGAGGAAGGCCGACGGGCGGCGGTCGTGGCCGACGAGGTCGGGGAGCAGGACGTCCACCACGTACGCGTCGAGCTCGAGGCGGGGCGCGGCTGCCATGGCAGCCAATGCTATGGCAGCCCGGCGCCTAGCGACAGATGCGCGTCTTGAGCCGGCGGGCGGCCGCGTGAAAATTGCGCGCGTCCCCGCCCCGCCCACCGCCAGCCACGCCGACCATGATCAAGGGCATCAAGTTCACCAGCGTCCCGTGCAAGGACCAGGACCGCGCGCTCGCCTTCTACACCGAGGCGCTCGGGTTCGCCGTCGCCACGGACCAGCCCTTCGGCGGCGGCCAGCGCTGGATCGAGCTCCGCATCCCCGGCGCCGAGACGAAGCTCGTCCTCTTCACGCCGCCCGGCCACGAGTCGCGCGTGGGCGAGTTCATGGCGATGTCGTTCTGGACGGACGACGTGCAGAAGACCTACGAGCAGCTGCGCGCGAAGGGCGTGGACTTCGTGCAGCCCCCCAAGACCGAGTCGTGGGGCACGTCGGCGATCTTCAAGGACAGCGAGGGGAATCAGTTCGTCCTGGGCAGCAAGTGACGGGGAGCAGGGGCGACCCGGACGGGTCGTCGCTGCTCCCTCTTCACTACGGACCCACCCTGCTCCCGGCTCCCTGCTCCCTGGTCTTGAACCACGCATACAGCGGCATCCCCGCCAGCACCACCAGCGTTCCCCACATCACCACCTCGGGGCCCGCGCCGTAGATCGCGAACAGCACGAAGGCGAAGGCGACGAAGGCGACGCGGCGGGCGCGGCGCGCGCGCGGGGCGGCGGCCGGGTCGCGCGCGGCCTCGCGCCCCGCGAGCAGCAGCTCCGCCGCGGCCGAGTAGAGGTGCGGGAGCAGCGTCGTGAGCACCGCGAGCAGCACGACGAAGTTGAAGACGGCGAGGAGCGACTTCGAGAAGTAGAGGAGCATCGTCGCGCTCGCGACGGCGGTCCCCACCACGAGCGCCACGTGCGGCGTGCCGTACCGCGGGTGGATACGCGCGAGCCGCTCGAAGAAGATCCCGTCCGCGGAGGCGCTGACGGGGATGCGGCCCGCCATGAGCGTCCACCCGTTCAGCGTGCCGAGCCCCGCCACCATGGCCGTCGTGCCGACGACGGCGCCGGCCCAGCCGCCCAGCGTGCGCTCGGCCACGAGCGCGATGGGCCGCGCGCTCCCCGCGACGACGTCGTTCGGGAGCGCGCCCGCCAGCGCGAGCGCCGTGAGCAGGAAGACGCACGTCCCCACGGCGTAGCCGAGCATGGTGCCGAGCCGGATCGTCCGCTCGGGCGCGCGCACCTCCTCGGCCGGCACCGTCGCCGACTCCACGCCCGCGTAGCCCCAGACGACGAGCGCGACGCCGGCCGCGAGCGTCGGGAAGCCGGCGCCCTTCGGCGCGAACGGGGTGAGGTTCGCCGGGTCGAAGTGCGCGAGCGCGAGCAGGGAGACGAGGACGAGCGGCCCGATGTTGAGGAACATGATGGCGATCTGCACGCGAGCGCTCTGCTTCACGCCGAGCACGTTCAGCAGGCAGCACGCCCACAGCATCGCCTGCCCGAGCGCGAACCGCAGCCACACGCTCCCCGCGAGCGCCGGCGAGAAGCCGGCGGCGTACCCCACGACGCCGGTCGCGATGGCCGCGTTCCCGATGACGCAGCTCACCCAGTAGCTCCAGACGGTCTGGAATCCCGCGAAGTCGCCGAACGCGTCGCGCGCGAAGACGTAGGGACCGCCGGTGCGCGGGTGGCGGGTGCCGAGGCTCGCGTAGGCCAGAGCGACGAAGAGGTAGCCGAGCGCCGTGGCGCCCCACGACAGCAGGCCGAACGGGCCGGTGGTCGCGGCGAGCGAGGCGGGGAGCGTGTAGATGCTCGTCCCCACCATGTTCCCGACGCAGAGCGCCACGGTGCCGAGGAGGCCGAGGCCGCGGATGAGGTGCGGCGCGGCGGGCCCGCCGGCCGGCTCGCGCGCGGGCGCGCGCAGGGGGACGCTCACGGGCGCGCCGGCTCGAGCACGAGGCGGTGGGCCGTCTCCTGCTCCACCCGCTCGCGCGAGTAGACGAGCGGGAAGTAGCGGCCCTCCTCCCAGAGCTTCAGCAGGTCGCCGTAGTGCGCGCTGCCGGGCTGGCCGCTCTGCCCCGGCGTGCTCGTGGCGACGGAGTTGTCCCAGTCGGCCACGTCGAGGATCTCGCGGAAGCTCGCCCCGTGCGTCTGCGAGAAGCCGGGACCGGACGTCGAGTACACCGCGTCGCCGTATCCGCCGCGCGAGGCCGCCGGGAGGTCGAACGCGGCGGCGACCGGGTGGCGGAAGGCGGCCTTGTGGACGGTGCCCCAGCGCCAGCGGGCCGGGTCGGACCCGAGCTCGCGCGAGAGCCTCGCGAGGGCGTCGTCGAGCGCCCACGCGGCGATGCTGTCGCGGCGCTCACGTGCGACGGCGGCGTCCGCGCCGAAGACCTGCTCCGGCGCGGTGATCGCGCGGACGACGAGCTCGATGTCCGGGGTGAACTTCACGCGTGCGGTGTCCGCGCCGAGGAGCGCCGCGGCGAGGCGCGGACCGAGCGCGTCCTCCCAGGCGGCGTAGATGGTCGGCGCGACGGCATCCTTGCGCATCGCGTAGTCCCACCCGTCGAGCTCGCGCGCCGCGACCGCCCGCGCGGACGACGCCGGCGTGGCGGGAAGCGCGCGGAGCAGCGCCGGCACCATCGCGCGCGCCGGGAGCGACAGCTCGTCGTGCTGGAGCCGCTGGAAGTCCGCGACGGTGAAGCGCGAGCCGCTGTCGAGCACCGCGCGGATGCGCCGCGCGCGGAACGGCGCGGCCCACTCGTAGCTCAGCGGGTGGCGGTAGCCCGGCGGGCGGATGTCGTTGTTCGCCGTCACGATGACGCCGCTCGGCGGGTCGAACGTGCGCGGCAGCGAGTCGAACGGGAGGAAGCCCCGCCACTCGCGACTCCCGGTGCCGGGTACGGGGAGGAGGCCGCTCCACGAGCGCAGCGGCATGAGCCCCGCCGCCACCCAGCCGATGTGCCCGTCCACGTCCGCGTAGACGAGGTTCTCGGTCGGCAACTTCCAGCGGCGCGCCGCCGCGAGGAACGACCGCCAGTCGCGCGCGCGGTCCACCGAGAGCTGCGCGAGGTAGCCCGCGGTGCCCGGCTCGGTGCCGACGAAGCGCACGACGAAGGCGCGGCCCTTCGCGGTGTCCAGGGAGACGATGGGGCCGTGCACCGTGTACTCGAGCGGGACGATCCTCGGCGCGTCGCCGCGGACGGGGATGGTGTCGACGATGGTCCGAATCGGCTTCCACCGACCGTCGTGGAGATAGCACCGGGACGTCGGCCGAGGGCCGAGGGCCGAGGGCCGGGTCAGGCATGGCCCGACCCGCTCCACGTACACGTCCTGCTGGTCCATCCCGACGATCGTGAAGCCGAAGCCGACGCGCTCGTTGTGGCCCGCGGCCACGCCCGGCACCCCGGGCTCCCCCGCCCCGATGACGTTCCACCCCGGCCCCACGAGGTGGGTCAGGTAGCGGAGCGACGGCGTGGCGACCAGCCGGTGCGGGTCGTTCGCGAGCAGCGGCCTGCCGCTCGCCGTCTTCGCGCCGCTGACGACCCAGTTGTTGGACCCCTCGAGCCGCTTGTACGCGACGGCGCCGTACGCGTCCTTCGCCGCGCCGAGCGACCTCTCCGTGACCCCCTCGAGGTCCACGCCCGCGGCGGGGTCGAGCGGGCGCCACGGCACCGGCGGGCGCAGCCGCGCCGCGCGCTCCGGCCCCACCGCGCGCACGAGCTCCGCGAACTCGATCTCCGAGAGCGCGTTCCCCGTCATCGCGAGCGCGCCCATGCGCTGGAGCGGCGCGTCGTACGGCCACGGCGTCGGGCGGAAGCCGAGGATCTCGAACTCGACCGGGGGGCGCTCCTGCACCTGCGCGATGTAGGCGTTCACGCCGTCCACGAACGCGCGCCCGATGGCCCGCGCGTCCGGCGCGTAGCTCCGCCACTCGGCGTCCACGTCGCCGCGGTAGCGGAACAGCCGCGCGAACCGGTCGCGCTCGACGTGCGCCGGCCCGAGCACCTCGGCGAGCCGCCCCTCGCCGGCGCGGCGCCACATCTCCATCTGCCAGAGCCGGTCCTGCGCGGCGACGTACCCCTGCGCGAAGAACAGGTCGTGCTGCGTGCGCGCGTAGATGTGCGGCACGCCCCAGCGGTCGCGGCGCACCTCGACGGCGCTGTCGAGCCCGGGCACGGCCGTCGCGCCGTCGAGCTGCGCGAGCCGCTCGACGGCGAGGCGGCGGAGGGAGTCGCCGGCCGCCGACGCCTGCGCGCCGGCTGGCGGCGCGGCGATGGCGACCGTGGAGAGGGCGAGCAGGGCGAGCGACGACGTTAGGCGCATGGCGAGGCGTGAGGAGTCGACCGAAGATGCACCGCGGGGCCGAGGGCCGCTACTTGATCACGTGCCCGATCCTCCCCCACCGGATGTCCGTGATGAAGGGGATCGGGCGGTCGCTGTAGTCCGGGTTGCACTGCGCGTCGGAGGGGTCGCCGGCGCGGTACGAGTAGTACACGAAGAGCGGGCGGCCGCGCACGTTGCCGCGCGGCACCGGGCCCCAGTAGCGGCTGTCCTTCGAGCAGTAGCGGTTGTCGCCGAGCATCCAGAGGTGGCCCTTCGGCACGACGAGCGGGCCCCAGTTGTCGTGCGACGGCACCGCGGGGGGCTGGCCGAAGCGCGTGCCGCGCACGGCGAGGCGGTTCTGCCACGCGAAGACCTCGTCGGGGTGGTCCTCGCCGGGGGCGAAGTTCGCGTTGGCGCCGAAGCCCTGGCGCTGCGGCATGCCGTTCACGTGCAGCAGCCCGCCGCGCATCTGGATCGTGTCGCCCGAGACGGCGACGAGGCGCTTCACCAGGGTCGGCGTCGCGTCGCGGCCCGCCTCGGCCTCGTCGGCCTGGTAGGGGGACTGGAACACGACGACGTCGCCGCGCTTGGGCTCGGCGTAGCCGGGGAGCGTGACGCGCGTGAACGGCACGTGCGGGCCGTAGCGCAGCTTGTTGACGAAGAGCCAGTCGCCGACGAGCAGGGTCGGCACCATGCTCGACGAGGGGATGCGGAACGCCTCGACGAGGAACGCGCGGATGACGAGGAAGATCGCGATCGCGCCGGCGAGCGACTTGAACTGCTCCCAGCCGCGGCGCATGGCGCTGCCGCCCGAGCGGGGCGCCTTTCCGGCGCGCGCGGCGGCGACGACGTTCTTCTTCGCGCCGTCGGCGCGGGGGGGACGGTTCTTCGGGGCCACGGCCATGAAACGAGTACGGAAGACGGGCGGGGGCGGTGTCGCCGGCGGCGCCGGCGCCGCCGCGGGGTCCGGACGCGCGAGGGGGCGCGCCGCGGTGCGGCGCGCCCCCTCGAAGATCGTCAGAGCGCCCGGCTTACGACAGGTGCTTGTTGACGATCTTGGTCATGTCGAACATCGAGACGCGGTCCTTCTTGAAGAGCGCGCGGAGCTTGTCGTCCGCGACGATCATGCGGCGCTCCTTCGCGTCCTGGAGGTTGTTGCGCTTGATGTAGGCCCAGAGGCGCTTGGTGATCTCGGTGCGCGGCTGCGGCTGCTCGCCGACCACGGCGCCGAGCTGCGCGCTCGGGGTCATCGGCCGCATGAAGGCCGGGTTCGGCGTGCGCTTGGCGGCCGACTTCTTCGCGCCGGCCTTCTTGCCGCTGCTGCGGCCGCCCTTCTTGGCCGCGCCCTTCTTCGCCGCGCCCTTCTTCGCGGACGCGCCCTTGCGCGCGCCGCCCTTCTTCGAGGCACCGCCGCGAGCGCCGCCCTTCTTGGCGCCGCTCTTACCGCCCGACTTTTTCGTGGAGGCCATCAGTGATCTCCTGGTGGGTGAATGGCGCGTGTCCGCAGCGGGAACACGGGTCGGATCGCGGTGCATAGTAAAGCAACACAGGGGCCGCGCAAGAGGGAGCGGCGCGATTTTCCCTATGAGAACGCGATTTTTTCCCTCTGAGCGCGCTGCCTAGCGAGTGCCGACGGCGCCCCGTGACGCGGGTCACCGCCCCGCCGTCACCTCCCGCTAGCCGGCGGCGAGCCGCTCGAGGAGGCGCACCATCCGCACGTCGTACGCGTCCGGCGCGTCGTCGTCCTCGGCGGGCTCGTAGTCCTTCTGCGGCGTCTCCAGCACGAGGGGGACGCCGCGGCTGCGCCGGTCGCGGAGCAGCCACGCGAAGGGCGCCTCGCCGATCTGCCCCTCGCCGATCAGGGCGTGGCGGTCCTTGTTCGTGCCGAGGGCGCCCTCGCTGTCGTTGAGGTGGAAGAAGGCGGGGGGCTCGCCGCACATCCGCTCGAACTCGTCGAGCACCACCCGCAGCGCGTCCTCGCTCATGGCGATGTCGTGGCCGCTCGAGTAGAGGTGGCAGGTGTCCAGCCCGTAGCCCGTGCGCCCGCGCAGCGAGGCGGGGACGAGCGCGAGGATCGACGCCACCTCCTCCGCCGTGCGCGCGATGGTGTTCCCCGCCCCGGCGGTGTTCTCCACGAGGAGCCGCGTCGTGTCGCTCGCGACGGTCTCGATCGCGCGCGTGATCGCCTTGGCGATGCGCCGGACCCCGTCCGCCTTGTCCGGGTTCGCCCCGGGGTGGAAGCACACGGCGCCGATGCCGAGCGTGTTGGCGCGGTCGAGCTCCTTCATGAGGCCGAGGCTCGCGCGCTCCCACTTCGCCTCCTCGGGCGAGGCGACGTTGAGCACGTAGGCGGCATGCGCCACGACGTTCTCCGGCGCGATGTCCGCCGCGCGCAGCGCCTCGCGGAAGCGCGCGGCGCGCTCCGGCTTCACGGAGACCTTCTCGTTGTAGAACTTCGGGATGGCGGTGAAGATCTGCAGCGCGCGCATCCCCGCCCGGCCGGCGCGCCGGGCCGCCATGTGGATGCCGCCGACGTCGATGGTGTGCGCGCCGATGAGGTGGGGCATTGGTGTCGGGCCTGTGGGATCGGGAGCGCCGCCGCCCGCCACCCGCGGCGCCGCGGGCGGTCGCGCGGAAGGTCCAAGCCTACTCCGACCCCGCGGCCGAGCGCCAGTCGATGCGTCCCACGCGCACCGCGAGCGCGTCGGGACGCCCCTCCTCCCGCCACGCCACCGCCACGGCGCCGCCGCGCAGCGCGACCAGCGGCCGCTCGGCGGCCACGTCGCCGCCGCTGACCTCGTGGTCGCGCGCGTCGAACAGGTGGCCCATCTGCCGGCTCAGTGCGAGCGCGATGCGCGGGCGCGGGCCGCTGTTCGGGTCCTCGAAGGCGACGGCCACGGTGTCGCCGCGCACCGCCACCGCCGCGCGCGACGGCCGCTCGCCGTGCACGACCGCCACGGGTGCGTGCCAGAGCACGTCGGGCGCGGCGTGCCCGCCGTGCGCGCCCGCCGAGTCCCCGGCCGGCGCCCCCATGTGCGCGAGGTGCTCCGGGGGCAGCACCGGCGCGCCGACGCCGCGCGCGCTCGTCGCGTGCGTGAAGAAGACGCCGGGCCCGTCGGCGAGCGTGGCCCAGTACGCGACGTGCACGGTGCCGCTCGCGGAGTCCACCGCCACCCCGGGCTCGGGCCGCGCGCAGCCGAGCGGCGAGCGGTCGCGCGACTCGGCGACGCTCGCGGCGCTCCACGTGGCGCCGCCGTCGTCCGAGCGCGCGACGAGCAGCTCGGCGCTGGAGTCCGCCCGCGCGCGCCACCAGGCCGCGTAGGTGGCCCCGCCCGCCGCGCGCGCGCGCCGCACGGAGCCGGGACAGCCGGCGGGCGCGGGGGAGACGCCTCCGGCGGGAGCGGCGCGCTCGACGCGCACGGAGTCGTCCGCCCCGAACGCGAGCACGGCCTCGTCAGGCAGGCCGCCGGCGAACGAGGTCTGCTCGGACCAGGCGACGGGATGCGGCGCGCACGCGGCGGCGAGGAGCGTCGCCGCGATGAATGCTCTCGTTCGGAGGGGAGGCATCGTCGCGAAGTCTAACGACCAGCTGCGGCCTCCGGCCGCCGTTCTCGGCGCCTTCGGCGCGGTTCTCGGCTCCTCTCGGCGAACGTCTCCACTTTCCTCGGTTTTCTACTTCGCCGCGCTGCGCGCGGCTCGTCGGTTCTCTACGTCGGCGCGCTCCGCGCGCCTCGTCGGCTCGGACCGGCCTGCGGCCGGTGGTCGCCGATCAGCAACCGCGCGGCGTGAGCCGCGCCGAGAACCGGCGAGCGCCGCGGGCGCGAGCCGAGAACCGACGAGCGGCCCGCAGGGCCGCGAAGTAGAGAACGGAGGGAAGAGGAGAGCTGCCGCCGCGCGGAGTAGAGAACCGCGGCCCGCAGGGCCGCCTCGTTAGGCCCGTTAGAACCCCCTCACGATGCGCCCCGGCCCTTGTATTCGGGTTTTCTTCGGTATACGTTCTTCCCCCCTAGCAGCGCGGAGGCTCGGCATGCCCAAGAGCGACCTGGCGCTCGCGTCCGCCGACTACACGCCGGTGGCGGAGCGCGTGCGGATGTTCTACGAGATCTACCCGCGCGGGCAGATCTGCACGCACCTCGTGCGCTGCGACGACCGCGAGGTGGTCGTGAAGGCCGCGGTCTACCGCTCGGCGCACGACGCCCGGCCGTCCGCGACGGGCTACGCGCTGGAGCGGCGCGACGACGGCGAGGTGAACGCCGTCGCGTGTCTCGAGAACGCGGAGACGAGCGCGGTGGGGCGCGCGCTCGCCAACCTGAACTTCCCCGGCAGCCCCGCGCGCGCCGGGACCACGTGGGGCGCCCTGCGCGCGCGTGCCGCGCTCGCGGCGGCGCCCGGGCGCGTCGCGGAGCCCGCGGCCCCGCCGCCGGCCGCG
>JBJMNJ010000130.1:0-3721 GCA_045804325.1 Gemmatimonadaceae bacterium | reverse complement strand
CGCCGACCTGGCGCGCGTGGGGCTCATGGCGTCGTTCCCGTTCATCACCGCGGTGTGGCAGGTGTACGTCCTGATCTTCCTGCTGAACGTGGTCACCGCGTTCTTCACGCCCACGTTCGAGGCGTCCATCCCGCAGGTCGTCGGCGAGTCGCTCTACACGCGGGCGCTCGCCTGGTCCCGCGTGGCGGTGGACGTCGAGGCGGCCGGCGGCCCGCTCGTCGCCGGCGTGCTCATCGCCGCCGCCGGCATCCGGTGGGCCTTCTGGCTCGACGGGCTCACGTACCTCGTGTCGGCCGTGCTGGTGTGGCGGACGGTCGTCCCGCGCGCCCCGAAGCCGACCGCGCCGTTCCCGTGGAGCGATACGTGGACGCAGGCGACGCACGGGACGCGCGTGCTGCTTCGGGAGCCGGCGCTCCGGCGCGCGCTCGTGCTGCACTTCGCGGAGGCGGCGGCGGGAGCGTGCGCGATCGTGGCGACGGTGGCGTACGTGCACGACGAGCTCCATCTGGGCACGACGGCGTTCGCCGCCGCGATGACCGCACTGGGCGTCGGTTCCTCGGCCGCCGCGCTGCTCGCGTCGCGTCGGGCGGAGCGCGCGGAGCGCGGCGGGGACGCGGCGGCCGGCCATCCGGGATACCACCGCTGGGCCGCGCGCTCCATGCTCGGCGGCGGCCTGCTGCTGGCGGTCGCGCTACTGCCGGGTGCGCTGCGCCCGGCCTTCGCGCCGCTGCTGGTGCTGTGGGCGCTGAACGGGGCGGGGCAGGCGCTCATCGCGGTGCCCTCGGTCGGCCTGCTCGCGTCGCACACGGCGCTCGACGAGCGGGGCCGCGCCTACGCCGCGCACTTCGCGCTCACGCACCTCTTCTGGCTCGTCACGTATCCGAGCGTGGGCTACCTCGCTCGCTACGTCGGGGCGCCGCGCACCTTCTCCATCGCGGGCCTCGCCGCCGTGGCGCTCAGCGGGCTCGCGGCACTCGTGGGCCGCGGGCCGCACCGTTCCCATGCGGCCGCGTGACGCCGCGGCGGAATACCGACCACCCTTTCATCAGTCTCTCGTGACCGATTCGATCGACATCGACGCGGCGGCGCGCGCCCGCTGGCGGCCGCGCGGCGTCTGACCGATCTCCTGTGCAGCGGCGCATGAGCCAGAGAGTGCTGATCACCGCCGGCGTCTCGGGCATCAGCCGGGAGATCGCCCGAGCCTTCGCCGAGAGCGGCGCGTCGGCCTTCGTCTGCGGCATCGACGCCGACGGGCTCGCGCGGCTGGAGCAGGAGGTGCCAGGCGTGCGCACGACCACGTGCGACATGGGGAGCCGCGCCGACATCGAGCGCATGATGCGGGACGGGCTCGCCGCGCTCGGCGGGCCGGACGTGCTCGTGAATGACGCGTGCGTCGCGGGTCCGACGGCGCCCGTCGAGGGGTACGATCCCGGCGCTTGGGACACGGTGGTGGCGGTGAACCTGACCGGCACCTTCGACGTGACGCGCCTCGCCATCCCGCACCTCCGGCGGTCCGCGGCGGGGGTCATCATCAACATGTCGTCGGTGGCAGGACAGCTCGGCTACGCCAACCGCAGCGCGTACAGCGCCACGAAGTGGGCAGTCGTCGGCTTCACGAAGACGCTCGCCATCGAGCTCGGGCCGGCCGGGATCCGCGCGAACGCGATCCTCGTGGACCCGCGCGACATCGCGGCGCTGGCCGTCTTCCTGGCGTCCGACGGCGCGAAGTCGATCTCGGGGCAGGTGCTCCCGGTCGACAACGACATGCAGCAGGCGTCCTGACTCGTCTACGCGCCGGGCCTCGGCAGCGCGGTGTACACGCGCGTGATGTAGCCGTGGAACTCTTTCATGTAGCTGGCGAGGAAGTCGCGCGTCGAGTCGACGGTGACCTCGCCCTCGTCGGTGACGAGGCCCGGCGTGAACTCGATGTACGCCTCGATCGCGTTGAACATCGGCGAGTTGCAGAAGGCCATGATGCTCCGCACGTGCTGCTGGCCGACGGCCGTGCCGATCTTGCCCGGCGAGGCGCCGATGACGGCCGAGGGCTTTCTGGCGAACGAGTTGGTGCCCCACGGGCGGCTCGCCCAGTCGATCGCGTTCTTGAGCGACCCGGGGATGGACCGGTTGTACTCCGGCGTCACGAAGAGCACGGCGTCCACCGCGGCGATAGCGTCCTTCAGCGCGCGGCCGGCGGGCGGGTAGTCCTTGTCGTAGTCGTACGAGTAGAGCGGCAGGGCGCCGATCGGGATCTCCCGCATCTGAAGCTCCGCCGGCGCGAGGCGCGTCAGGGCGAGCGCGAGCTTCCGGTTGATCGACGCCTTGGCGAGGCTGCCGACGAAGTAGCCGACGGTGTACGCGGACATGCGGTCGCCCTCCGGAGGCTCGGTCGATGACGGCGCGGGGCTGCAAGTCCGGTGCCCCGTGCGGCGACGGGCCAGCCCGGCACGAGCTCACTGCTCCCGCTCCGACGGGGGTGCGGGCGCGACGACCTAACGAGGGCTCACCGGGTTCTTGGGTCGATCGCCTCTGTTCTGTCGCGGGGTGCCGGGTGGTGCCCGGGCGCGCCGGCGTGCAGCGGTGACCAGCCCGGCGGGTCGCTCGCGGGGAAGCTCTCCTTCGATGCCTCGTCCACTTCATCTCGCGCGGGAGGGCGGTCGGACCGCAGCGGGTCGTCAGGTCTTGCCATCATCGGTCGCCTCCGTGGTCTGCGTCTTGGCCGTTGCCGCGTCGAGCACTCGCGTGGAGTAGATCAGCGCCGCGCCGGCGTTCACGGCGATCGCGACGCCCAGCGCCTCCACGATCTCCTCCCGGGTCGCGCCCCGCTTCAGCGCGGCGTCCGTGGTCACCGTGTACGCGGCGTCGGCGGTGCGTTCGAGCAGCGCGAACAGCTCGGTCTCGAGCATCCCCCCGGGCCCTCGGTGAGTGGCACGCGTGGTACGGGCGCGTCATCTGCCGGTACGCACGCTTCATTGTCGCCTCGCGCGCGTCCCGGTAACGATACGCGTGGGACCGCGCGCACGCCGCGCGCGTACGACGAACCCTGCCCGCGCGGAGGCGCTCCGTTTCCTGTCGCGTCGCTACCCGCTGGCGGCCCTCGTTCGGCGCGCGCACGAGGAGCGGTGACGGCGCAGGGCGCCGCACGCGACGTGCTCGGTCGTCGGAACCTTCGACGGACATCCGGGTGGAACGAAGGAGACGAGCGACTCCCGACGCCGGTGCATGACGATCGGTGTTGACAATCCCGGTCCCGGGGCTAGGTTGCTCGAAGGGAGTCGCGTCCCGACGGTCTTGGCGGCATCCGCGCATCGCGCGGGCGCTCGCCGGGCGAGCCATTCGGTGCTCGTCATGACGTCGGCGGCGCGACTTTCGGCTTTCCAGGCATCCACTCTTCTCACACGATGAGGTTCGCCGCAGTGATGCAGCGTCCGCTCGCGCGCTTCCGCGGGGCTCCCCGCGTGGTGCCCCGCTCGGCAGAGGCAGGCTTCCGGTCCTGGACCGGGCGCTCGGCCCTGTCGTTCGCGACGGACAGCCTGCTGCCGCACCTCTTCACGGCGGGGACGCGGTGCACGCGCGTGTCGATGATGCGACTCTCGGCCGCCGGGACCCGCGCGCGCAGCGTCCGCTGTACCGCGCGCCCGATCCCGGCCGCCGCCGCACCCGAGCGCAGGAGCCATGGGGCCACCGTCCGCGTCAGCGGCCGGCCTCGCGGCTCGGTCGAGCG
>JBJMNJ010000129.1:0-4356 GCA_045804325.1 Gemmatimonadaceae bacterium | reverse complement strand
ATTTCCGCGCGCTCTTTTCACAGGGATCGGACTCGGCGGCCCCGCGCGCGGCCGGCTACCTCCCCCCTTACGTGGAGTACGTGAAGCCGCGGCGCAACTTCGTGCCGCCGCGAGCGGCCGCGCTCGTCGGCGCCTCGCTCGCCAACGGCCGCCGCCATCTCGCTCGAGCGCCGCGCGAGAACCCCTTCCCCCGCTTCCGCGCCCGCTTCGCGGCGGACCAGCCGCGGCTCATCGGCAAGGAATTCTGCTTCCACGAGTATTCTTTCGCGAACCTGCGCCAGTTCGGCGCTTGCTACGAGCTCGCGGCGGCGTGGGCGCGCTGGCTCGGCGCCAACGGGATCGCGGGCATGGAGCCGCCGGCCAAATCGCTCGAGGCCATCGCCCACGGCGCCAAGGCCTTCCAGTTCCAGCTCGCGCGCGCGGTGGCGCGGGGCCGTACCCTCGACCTCGCGCCGCTCGACGAGATGGCCGGCCACTGGGAGGCGGCCTTCGCGCAATTGCGCGAGCGCCTGGCGTAGCGGATGACGCGGCTACCGCCGGACATCCAGCCGCTCCTCGCTCCGCACCGGCTGCAACCGCTGGACGCTGGCTGGCGCCTGGCTCGCGCAACTCCCGGCGCCTGCGCCGATCCCGCGGGCCTGGCCGCGCTCACGCCCACATGGCACGACGCCGAGGTGCCTGGCACCGTCGCGGGCGCGCTGCAGCACGACCTAGACCAGCCGGGCGACTACGATGCCGACGACTGGTGGTACCAGACGAGCTTCGGGCGGCCCGCGGATGGCTCGCGCCATCACCTGCGCTTCGAGGGATTGGCGACGATCGCCCAGGCGTGGCTGAACGGCACGCCGATCCTCGAGTCACGCAACATGTTCGTCGCGCACCGCGTGGACGTGAGCGCGCTGCTGCGTGACCAGAACGAGCTCGTGATCGCTTTCCGCTCGCTGCGGCAGGAGCTCGCGCGCCGCCATCCGCGTCCGCGCTGGAAGACCCGGCTCGTGCGCGACCAGGCGCTGCGCTTCGTGCGCACCACGCTCCTGGGGCGCATCCCTGCGTGGACCCCGGCTGTCACCGCGGTAGGACCGTGGGGCGCGATTGCCCTCGAGAGCGCGGAGCATTTCGACATCTCGGGCGTCCGGCTCGACGCCTGGGCCGAAGGCGGCACCGGCCACATGCGGGTGCGAGCGAACGTGGCCCCCCTCGCCGGCGCGGCGATCGAGTCGGCGCGGCTGCGTGTGGGCGACGATGAGCACGACCTGGCGGTGGGGGACGGCGGGGTGACGGGCGACCTGCGGATCCCCGGCGTGCCGCTCTGGTGGCCGCACACCCACGGCGCGCCGCGCCTGCTGCCCTGCCGGCTCGAGCTCACCGTCCGCCCCTCGAACGGGACAGGTTCCTTGCTGGTCGCGCTCGACTGCGGCCGCGTCGGCTTCCGCGAGGTCTCGGTCGAATCGGACGGCGAGTTCCGCCTTCGGGTGAACGGGGCGCCGGTCTTCTGCCGAGGCGCGGTGTGGACGACGGCCGACTTCCTGCGCTTGCGCGCACGGCCCGAGACATTGCGCACCGCGCTCGTTGCCGCGCGCGACGCCGGCGCCAACATGCTGCGGGTCGGCGGCACCATGGTGTACGAGTCCGACGAGTTCTACCGGCTCTGCGACGAGCTGGGACTCCTGGTGTGGCAGGACTTCATGTTCGCCAACATGGACTATCCAGTCGGCGACGCGCGCTTCCGCGCGGAGGCCGAGGCCGAGGCGCGCCACCAGGTCACGCGGTTGGCGTCGCATCCGTGCGTGGCGCTCTGGTGCGGCGGGAGCGAGGTCGCGCAGCAGGCGGCGATGCAGGGCCTGCCGGCCGAGGCGTGGGGTGGCGAGCTCTTCGAGCGCCTGCTGCCCGCGATCGTGCACGAGCTCCACGCGGGCGCCCTCTACCTGCCGTCGACGCCCTGGGGCGGCGCGCTGCCGATGCATGTCGCCACCGGCGTCTCGCACTACTACGGCGTGGGTGCGTATCGCCGCCCG
This sequence comes from Gemmatimonadaceae bacterium, assembly GCA_045804325.1. Classification (GTDB taxonomy): domain Bacteria; phylum Gemmatimonadota; class Gemmatimonadetes; order Gemmatimonadales; family Gemmatimonadaceae; genus JBJMNJ01. The sequence continues at coordinate 2,341 of JBJMNJ010000129.1, read as the reverse complement.
CTCTCGGACTTGAAGGCCGCGCGCGTCCGCTTCGCCGCCGAATGCCTCGGCATCGCCAACCTGCCGGACAGCGCCCCCGAGTTCGCGCCGCATCACCCGCGCGCCAAGGCGCGCGTGCCGCGCGACGAGGGAGCCGGCTACGACTTCGAGGACATACGCGACCATTACCTGCGCGAGCTCTTCGGGCGCGATCCGGTGGAGCTGCGCGCCGTGGACCTCGAGCGCTACCACGCCGTCTCTCGCGTCGTGAGCGGCGAGGTGATGGCGCGCGCGTACTCGGAGTGGCGCGCGCCCGCGAGCGGCTGCGGCGGGGCCCTGGTGTGGTTCCACCGCGACCTCTGGCCCGGCGCGGGTTGGGGCATCACGGCGGCCGACGGCACCCCGAAGTCGCCTTACTGGTACCTGAAGCGCGCGTGGACTCCGATCGCCGTGCGCCTGACCGACGAGGGGCTCGACGGCCTCGCGATCCACGTGATCAACGAGACCCCCGCACCCCTGGACGCGACGGTCGAGATCGAGATGCTGCTCGAGGGCCGCCGCGCGGCCGGGCCGGCGCACGCGCCGGTGAGGCTGGGCGCGCGCGCCGCGGTCACCCTCGCCGCCGATGCCATCATCGGCCACTTCACCGACGCCACCCACGTATACCGCTTCGGGCCGGCGAAGCAGGACGTCGTCGCGGTGCGGTTGCGCGACGCCGCGAGCGGCGCGGTCCTTGGCGAGGATTTCCATTTCCCCGTGGGCCACGACCTGCCCCGGCTCGTGGGCGCGAGCATCGTCGCAACCGCCCGCTGGGATCACGCCGGCACCGTGCTGGCCACCATCTCCTCGGACCACTTCCTGCAGGCCGTGGCGGTCGAATGCGACGGGTTCGCGCCCAGCGACAACCATTTCCACCTCGCGCCGGGACGCGAGAAGCCGATCGTCCTGACCCCGGTGGATCGCCGGCGCCGCGCGTGCGAGGCGTACTTCCAGCCGCTCAACATGCGCAGCGGCGTGTCGGCGCGCGCCGAGCGCGGTCCCGGCGACGAACCCGATGAAACGCGATGATCCCGTCCTCGCGGGCCCGGCCGTCCGCGGGGATACGGCGGTGGTCGCGCGAACCCCGATGTACTTCGGCGCGGATGGCGGGCTTTTCGGCTGGTACCACGAGGCGCCGGCGGCCGCTCCCCGCGACGGCGTCGCCGTGCTGTGCGCACCGTTCGGACCCGAATACACGCGCGCGCACCGGGCACTGCGCCATCTCGCCGACCGCCTCGCCCGCCACGGCATCGCGACCCTGCGGTTCGACTACCACGCCGTGGGTGATTCAGCGGGCAGCGAAGCCGACGCGGGTCTTTTCGAGCGCTGGCGAGCGAGCGTGGTGGAAGCCGCGAACGCGGCGCGCCGTGCCAGCGGCCGCACCCGGCTTTGTCTCGTCGGGCTACGGCTGGGCGGGACGGTGGCGGCCCTCGCGGCGGCGGAGGCCGGGGCCGAAGCGATAGCGACCTGGAATGCCGTCGTGAAGGGCCGCTCGTATGCGCGCGAGCTCCAGGCCATGGCCCTCACGGCGAAGGACGCGCCCACCGAAACCGGAGACGGACTGGAAAGCGCGGGGTTCCGGATCCACGCGGAGACGCTCGCTGCCGTTCGCGCCGTCGATCTCGACGCCGCGACCATTCCCGCGGGCACCCGCGTGATGCACTGGAAACGCGAGGACCTGCCGGGCTGGGACGGCCTCCTCGCCGACCACCAGTTCACCGTGGTGCCCGATGCCGCGTTGGAAGCGATCGCCGCCTGGGTCGAGGCGCAGCTCCCGCCGCGCGATCCCGCGCCAGCGACCGCAAGCGAGCCCCGCACAAGCCTTGAGCTCGACGGCGTACGCGAGACCCTGTGCCGCTTCGGCGAAGACGGACACCTCTTCGGCATCCTCGCGCGGCCGACGATCGCGAGCGGCCGGACCGCGATCCTCCTGCTCAACGCGGGCTCCATCCACCACGTGGGCCCGCACCGGCTGTACGTGCGCCTCGCGCGCGAGCTGGCCGCCCTCGGACACCCGGCGCTGCGCTTCGACCTCGAGGGAATCGGTGACAGCGTGCTCCGCCGTCCCGGGCGCGAGAACCATCCCTACTCGCCCACGGCGATGCGCGACGTCGACGCCGCGCTCGCGTTCCTGCGCCGCGAGCACGGCTGCACGCGCTTCGTCGTCCTCGGCATCTGCTCCGGCGCGTACAACACCTTCCAGGCCGGCCTCGCGCTCGACGATCCCGGCATCGCCCGGCTGGTGATGGTGAATCCCTGGTATTTCCATTGGCACGAGGGCCTCTCCCTCGACACCACGATCGACTCGCACTACGAGGACGTG
>JBJMNJ010000128.1:0-12049 GCA_045804325.1 Gemmatimonadaceae bacterium | reverse complement strand
AAGCCCGCGTGGCGTCGCCGGCGCCGGTGACACCGCCGGCCGGCCCGGTCGTGCGCTGGACGCCCGACGGCCCCGAGCTCGTCGTGCGCTTCACGCGCGCGCCATCCGGCGGCTCCCTCGTCCTCGTGCGCTCCGCCGACGCACGCGCGTCCGCGCAGGTCGTGGCCGGCGCTACGACCCCGCTTCTCGTCGCCCCCAAGGAGCTCCGCGTCGGCGGCGGAACCGTCGCGAGCTATCGCGTCGCGCTGCCGGCCGCCGTCGCCGCCGTGCGGCTCCGCGCCCCCGGACGCCCCGAGCGGCGGCTGGCACCGCCACGGGCCGCGGACAGCGTGGTCGTCGCGCTCCCCGAGTAGCGCCCGCCGCGCCCGCCGGTAGCTTCCCGACCATCACTCAGACGGCCACCGGGAGCGGACGATGCGATTGGAGAAGCCGATGAAGGGAGCCTGGCATGCCGCCGCACGCACGGCGGCCATCACGATCGCGCTGGCTGCGCCGCTCGCGGCGCAGGTCACTCCCGGCGCGCGGCTCCTCGTGCCCGCCCCGGGTAACGACCCCATTCCCATGGGTACCACGCGCGGCGAGCACGCGACGCGCCTCGTCATCCGCAACGCCACGTTCATCAGCGGCCGCGGCACCCCCGGCACCAACCGCGCGATGCCGCCCGAGGGCCCGGTCGACATCGTCGTCGAGAACGGCCGCATCGCGGACGTCGTGCTCCTCGACCCCGTGAACATGCGGAGCGCGCGCGGCGCGGACGTGCGTCCCAAGGGCGACCGCGAGATCGACGCGACGGGCATGTACGTCATCCCGGGCCTCGTGGAGATGCACGCCCACCTCCCCGGCGGACGCCGCAGCGCGCTCGGGGCCCGCGGCCACGAGTACGCCTTCCGCCTGTACCTCGGCCACGGCGTCACCATCGTGCGCGACGCGGGGAGCGACGCCGGCATCGAGTTCCTCCGCGAGCAGCGGCGCCTGAGCAATGCCGGCGAGATCGTCGCGCCGCGCCTCGTGCTCTGCCAGCGCTGGCCGCTCCCGCTGCGCACCTGGAACGAGGGGAACACCCCCGAGAAGGCGCGCCTGATGGTGCAGAAGTTCAAGGAGCTCGGCGCCGACTGCATCAAGATCAGCAAGAGTCCCGGCCACTACCCGGACGTCATGGCCGCCGCGGCCGCCGAGGGGAAGCGGCTCGGCATGCACACGATGGTGGACCTCAAGGTCTCGGAGAGCGACGCGCGCACGGCATCCAACGCGGGCGTGCGCAGCATCGAGCACTTCTACGGCTTCCCCGAGGCGGGACTCGACGGCTCGCAGAGCTTCCCGCCCGACTACAATTACTGGGACGAGAAGGACCGCTTCCGCTGGGCGGGGCGGCTCTGGCAGGAGGGCAATCGCCACCCCGAGCGCATCGAGGCGCTGCTCGACCTGCTCGTGAAGAACGGGACGAACTGGGACCCGACCATGGCGGCGTACGAGGACAACCGCGACCTGTTCCGCGGTCGCACGCTGCCGTTCCGCGAGACGCTCTTCCACCCGAGCTACGTCGACGTGCTCCCCGACTCGACGACGCACGGCTCGTATCACTCGGACTGGAAGCTCTCGGACGAGCTGAGCTGGAAGGAGTTCTACCGCATCTGGATGGGCTACGTGAAGCTCTTCCACGACAAGGGCGGGCTGCTCACCGCCGGGAGCGACGTCGGCGAGGCGGGCGGGATCTTCCTCGTCCGCGAGCTCGAGCTGATGCAGGAGGCGGGGCTGCACCCGCTCGACGTCATCAAGATCGCGACGACGAACGCCACCGAGGTGCTCGGCATGAAGGAGCACTGCGGCATCCGGGTCGGCTGCGTCGCGGACCTCGCCATCGTCAACGGCAACCCGCTCGACAACTTCAAGGTGATGTACGGGCGGGGCTACGGCTTCTACGGCATCCTGCCCCGCGGCGAGCGCGAGAAGCATGGCGGCGTGCGCTGGACCATCAAGGAGGGCACGGTCTACGACGCCCAGGCGCTGCTCCGCGAGGCGGAGTGGTACGTGCAGCAGGAGCGGCAGGCGGCGACGCGCGCCGCGGGATCTCACTAGCCGCGCACTAGGCGCGCACGCGCTCGATGAGGCGCTCGTAGCGCGCGTCGCCCCGCAGGCGGCGCATCGACGGGTCGTGGCGCAGCATCACGAGCCAGGAGTCCCGCGCCTCCACCGCGCGCTCGAGCCAGGCGAGCGCCGCCTCGTCGTCCCCGAGCCAGTGGTAGGCGATCGCGAGTCCGACGACGGGGAGCGGCTCGCCGCCGGCGACCCGCGCCTCGAGCGCGCCGAGCAGCCGCCGCGCCTCGTCCGGGCGCCCCGCGGCGGCGAGGCCCTGCGCCATGTTCGCCGGCCCCCATCCGCCCGGGCTCAGCGCGAGCACCGCGCCGAACTCCTCCAGCGCCTCGCCGACGCGCCCCGAGTGGAACAGCCCGTACGCGTACACGCGCCGCACCTCGCTCGACTGCGGGTGCCGCGCGACCGCCGGGCGCAGCTCCTCCACCACGCGCTCCCAGCGCCCCGCGAGCATGAGCATCCAGCCGAGGTCGTACGTCGCCCAGTCGGAGAGCGGGTCGAGCGCCCGCGCGCTCTGCATGGCGGCGACCGCCTCGTCGAAGCGCCCCTGCCCCGCCAGCACCCAGCCCAGGCAGTCGTGCGCGTAGTAGAGGCCGGGCGCGAGCTCCAGCGCGCGGCGCGCCAGGCGCTCCGCCGCGGCCAGGTCCCACTCGTGCCAGAGCGCGACGTGCGCGCGCACCACCGTGGCCAGCGCGTCCGCCGGGTCGAGGGCGAGCGCGCGCTCGGCCGCGTCGCGCGCCCGCGGGAACGCGTCGCGCGGGCGCATCCCGTGGTAGGCGCCGATCATCGCGAACGCGAGCCCCGTCCCCGAGTGCGCGGCCGCGAACTCCGGGTCGATGCCGATCGCGCGCTCGAAGCAGCCGAGCGCCTCGGCCATTCCCCGCTCGCGCCGCTCGAGCAGGTTGCGACCGCGCAGGTACTGCTCGAACGCCTCGGGGTCCACGGAGCCCCGCCGCTCGAGCGTCGCGCTGCGGACGCGCGCGCCCGACGCCCGCGGGGCCAGCGTCCGCTCCAGCGCGGCCGCGATCGCGCCCGCGATGTCGTCCTGCACCGCGAAGATGTCCGCGAGCTCGCGGTCGTACCGCTCGCTCCAGAGCGCGAGCCCGTCGGCGGCGCTCACGAGCTGCACGGCGATGCGCACGCGGCTCCCGGCGCGCCGCACGCTCCCCTCCAGCACCGTCCCGACGCCGAGCCGCTCGGCCACGGTGCGCAGGTCGATGCGCTGCCCCTTGAACGCGAACGACGACGAGCGCGCCGCGACGCGGACGCCGCGCAGCCGCGTGAGGGTGCCGAGCACCTCCTCGGTGATGCCGTCGGAGAAGAACTCGTCCTCCGCGCCGCCGCCGAGGTTCGCGAAGGGGAGCACCGCCACGGACGGCACGTCCTCCGCGAGGAGCGCGGCCGGCGCGCCGCTCATGCGGTACGCACCGGAGCTGCCACCGCCTTCCAGCGCCGCGAGCAGCGCGGCCCCGTCCTCGTAGCGCGCGGCGGGGTCCTTCGCGAGGCAGCGCATGACGAGGCGCGGCACCCACGGCGGCAGGTCCGGGCGCCGGTCGGCGAGCGGGCGGGGCGAGTCGGCGATGTGCGCCGCGATGTAGTCGAGGGCGGACTCCCTCCCCTCGAAGGGGTGCGCGCCGGCGAGCAGCTCGTACGCCATCACGCCGAACGAGTACACGTCGGCGCGCGGGCTGATGGGCGGGTCGCCCGTGGCCTGCTCCGGCGCCATGTAGGCCGGCGTCCCGAGCGACACGCCGACGCCGGTGAGGGCCGCCGGCGCCGCGCCCTCACCGCGCACGGCGCGCGCCTCGCTGATGGCCTTCGCGATGCCGAAGTCGGCGACGCACGCCGTGCCGCCCGAGAGCAGGACGTTCTCCGGCTTGATGTCCCGGTGGATCACGCCCTCGCCGTGCGCGTAGGCGAGCGCCCGCGCCACGTCGCGCAGCATCCCGAGCGCCTCGCCGAGCGGCGGCGGCGCGCCGGCGACGACGCGGGCGCGCAGCGACTCGCCGCGCACGTACGGCATCGTGTAGTACGGGAGGGCGCCGACCTGCCCCGCGGCCAGCACCGGGACGATGTTCGCCTGCTGGAGCCGCGCGGCGAGCCGCACCTCGCGCGCGAAGCGCTCCGCGGAGAGCGCGTGCGCGAGCTCGGGGCTCAGCACCTTCACGACCACCTCGCGGCCGAGCGCGCGCTCCTCGGCGAGGAAGACGCGCGACATCCCGCCGCCGCCGAGCTCGCGCACGATCGCGTAGCGGTCGGCGAGCGCCTCGCCGAGCCGGCGCGCGAGCCCGGCGCCGGCGTCCGCCGGCGGGGCGAAGGCGCGGCCGAGGCTCGCGAGCGCCGGCACCGAGAGGAAGTCGCCGCCGGCCTCCGCCGCCGCGAGCAGCGAGCTCACCTCCGAGCGGAGCGCGTGGTCCGCGCCGCAGCGCTCGTCGAGCAGCGCCGCGCGCTCGCCCGGGTCGCGCTCGAGCGCCTCCTGGAGGATCGACTTGACGCGCTGCCAGCGGTCCGGGGCGAGGGCCGGGGACACGAGGGAGGCGGGCGTGCGCGGGGCGGTCACGGGCGGCGCGGTCAGGTCACGCCGCGCCGAGCTCTCGGCGGAGCCACGCGCGCGCCACCGCCCACTCGCGCTTCACGGTCGCCGGCGAGACGCCGAGCGCCGCCGCCGTCTCCTCGATGCTGAGACCGCCGAAGTAGCGGAGCTCCACGAGCCGCCCCTGGTCGGGGTCGAGCGCGCTGAGGCGCTCCAGCGCCTCGTGCAGCTCGATGAGGTCCACGCCGCCGTCGGCGCTCGGGCCGTCCGGCTGCTCGTCCACGTGCCCGAGCGTCATGCGCACGCCGCCGTCGCGCTTGGCCGCGTGCCGGGCGCGTGCGTGGTCGATGAGGATGCGCCGGATGAGCTGCGCGGCGATGCCGAAGAACTGCGCCCGGTTCTTCCACTGCACGCGGTCCTGCTCGACGAGGCGGAAGTACGCCTCGTGGACGAGCGCCGTCGCCTGCAGCGTGTGCTCCGGGCCTTCACGGCGCAGCGCCCGCGCCGCCTGCCGGCGCAGCTCCTCGTAGACCAGCGGGAGCAGCGAGTCGAGCGCGCCGCGGTCGCCGCCGCCCCAGGCGAGGAGCAGCTCCGTGACGCCAGCGGGCGCCGGCGACGAGGGCGTCCCGCCGGGCTGCGAGGGAGTCGTCACGCCATGCGCCCCGTGTGCGAGAGTCGGTCGGGGAGAGCCCCACCGCGGCCAACAGATAGGTCGCGCGCGGGGACCCGTCAAGCGCGGCTGAGCCGATCGGGTCCGGGCGCGCGCGTTCCCTGTGCGGCAACGTCGCCGCCCCACCGGGAGACCCCCGTGATCGACCTCTCGACGCTGCACTCGCCGCTCCTGCTGCTCCTCGTCACGGTGGCCGTCGTCGGCGCGGCGGGTCTCGCGCCCGCCATCCCGTCCGAGCCGCTCCTCGTCGCGGTGGCCGCCGCCGCACCGCCGACGCTACTGCTGCCGCTAATCCTGCTCGCGACCGCCGCCGGCATGGCGGCGAAGGTCCTGGTCTTCCTCGGCGGGCGGGGAGCGCCGCGCGCCGTGCCCGAGCGGCACCGGGCGCGCGTCGACCGGGCGTGCGCGCGGCTCGCCGGACGCCGCGGGCTGCAGCGCTGCGTGGTGCTCGCGAGCAGCGCCACCGGCGTCCCGCCGTTCTACCTCGTCACCGCGCTCTGCGGGACGCTCCGCCTGCCGCTCCGCGACTTCGTCGTGGCCGGAAGTGTGGGGACGGCCGTGCGCTTCGCCGCCGTGCTCTCGCTCCCGCGCCTGCTCGCCTGACGAGGGGCCGCGCGTCTCAGACGCAGCCGCACCGAGTCGCCCGCCACCTCGACCAGGAGCAGCCACATGTCGCCGACGTCCTCTCGCGCCCGCCGCATCGCCGCCATCCCGTGCGCGGCGCTCGCCTGGATCGCGCCGTCGCTCGCCGCGCCGCTCGCCGCGCCGCTCGCCGCGCCGCTCGGCGCGCAGCAGGTGCCCCCCGCCGTCGTCGTCAGCGGCGCGGGCTCGAGCACCTACGTGCTGCTCAGCGGCCTCGTGGGCGGCGTCGCGGGCTTCCGCCGCCTCGAGGAGCGCCTCGTGAGCGCCGGCCACCGCGTCGTGCGCATCGATCCCTACCAGCTCTCGATCGATTCGGCCGACGTGACGTTCGACGCCCTCGCGCGGCGCGTGGATCGCGTGCTCGCGGCGCAGGGCGTGACGTCGGCCCGCGTGGTGGGCCATGCGCACGGCGGCGGCGTGGCGCTGCGGCTCGCCGCGAGCGCGCCGCGGCGTGTCGAGGCCGTGTACCTGCTCGACGTGGGCGCCCAGGCGCGCAACCGTGGCCCGGTGCTCGGCGCGACCATGAAGCTCGTGCCCGTGATCACCCGCATTCCGGGCGGACGCGGGTTCGTCCGCGGGCGCTTCGTGAAGGAGCTCCGTCGGAACGGCGGTCGCGGCGAGTGGCTCGACGAGGCGACGCAGCGTGCGTACACCCAGCGCGTGCTCGACGCGATCGGCCGCGTGATCGCGATGGCCACGCGCCTCGCCGACGCCGAAGAGCCCGAGCCGGTGGAGGTCGCGCTCGGCCGCGTGCACGTGCCCGTGGTGGCGCTGCTCGGCGAGATCCACGCGCCCGCCGGTCCCACGGAGGAGGAGCTGACGGCGCTCGGCGCGCTGCCCACGCCCGCGCTCGTCGAGCGCATCGCCGGCGTCGCGCACTTCCCGCACGAGGAGGACCCCGACGCGGTCGCGCGCGTGCTGCTGCGGGCCGCCCCGGTCGTGATCGCCGCCCGTGCCGGGGGTGTCCGATGACCGCCCGCATCTCGCCCCTGGGCCACGCGTCCGTGATGATCGAGATGGGTGGCGCGCGCGTGCTCACGGACCCGAACTTCGACGCGCGCCTCAGCCGCCTCCCCTTCCTCGGCGCGCGCACGGCGCGCGTGGGCGCGGCCGCGCCCGGGGTGGAGGGCCTGCCCGCGATCGACGCCGTGCTGCTGACGCACGCGCACGCCGACCACCTCTCGTTCGCGACGCTCGATGCGCTGCGCGGCGTGCCGGTAGTGGCGCCGCCGCCGCTCGCGCGGTGGCTCGCGCGGCGCGGGCTCGCCACCATGCCCCTCGCGCCCGGCGAGTCCGTGGCGCTCGGGGGCGCCCGGCAGCTCACCGTCACCGCGGGCGCCGCGGCGCACGACGGGTCGCGCTACGGCTTCGACCGGTGGCGCGCCGCCACCAACCTCTACCTCGTGGACGATGGAGCGACCGCGTGCCTCTTCGCGGGCGACACCGCGCTCGCGTGCGGCGCCGACGCGATGGTGGAGGCGCGGCTCGGCGCGCGCGGCCGGCGTCTCGACGTCGCGCTGCTCCCCATCAGCTGGGCGCCGTGGTGGCACCCGGGGCTGCGCGCCGGGCACCTCACGTGGGAGGACGCGCTCGCGCTGTTCGAGCGGCTCGGCGCGCGCTGGCTGGTGCCGTGTCACTGGGGCGCGTTCCGCTTCCCAGATTCCGGCCCGTACGACGCGATCTCGCGCCTCGCGCGCCACATGGGCGCGTACGCGCACGCCGATCGCGTGCGCATCGTCGCGCCGGGCGCGAGCTTCGAGCCCGGCGTGCGCGCCGAGAACGCCGCGGCCGCTCGGGCCGCGGCGTAGCCCCCGCCTACTTGCTGTAGCGGAACGTGTAGGTCTGGCCGCTCACGTCGATCGACTGCCGGAGCGTGCCGCCGCTGCGGATCATGGTGTACTCGGCGCTCCCGTCGTCCGGGAAGAAGACGACCTCGTCGCCGTTCACCTCGTAGTCGCCGGTGACCTCGTCGGTCTGCTGCTGGGCCGGGAAGCCGGTCACGGTCGTCCGGAACACGACGGCGTCGCTGAAGCGGCCGGAGGCGTCGAGCTCCACCCAGCCGTCGATGATCTCCTCGCGCTCGGAGCTGGACTCGAAGGTGACGATCGGCAGCGGCTCGTTGTTCACCGACTGCAGGTCGTAGCGCCCCTGGAGCTCGGTCGTGCCCGTGGTGTCGGAGCAGGCGGTCGCGAGGGCGAGCGTGGAGAGGCCGACGAGTGCGGCGCGAGCGGTGCGTCGAATCAGGTGCATTGATGGGCTCTGGACTGCTGGTGGTGGACGGGTCCGCGACTGCCTCGCTGCGCAGATCGGGGGCCACGGCGGGCCGTGCCCCCTCCTACACCGCGGCCGACGGAATGGTGGCCGGCTGCCCCGCCCGCGGCGAACGGCCTCGGGCGTTCCGCGGGGCGCGAAACGAGGACGACCCGTGGCGCCTGAGCGCCACGGGCCGTCCGTTCGTTCCTGTTGTGAGCTAGATCACTTTCCGGGCACCGCCTCTCGCGAGGCCGAGCCGGTCCGGCCCGTCGCCACGTCCCGCACGTCGTCGCACGAGCTGTAGCTGTAGCGGTAGTCGTAGAGCGTCCAGTCCTCCTCGGTGCTCGCCTGCGTGACGCAGTTGCGCGACTCCACGAGGTCCGTGAAGACCCACGCGCTGCCCGACCACTGCTGGAACGGGCGGTACGGCTGGTCGAGCGCCACGTCGGCGCGCGTGGTCTGCGCCGCGCCGATCGCGCCGGCGATCGTCACGCCCATCGAGTACGTGGTCCCGAGCACCGGCATCTGCCCGTCGGCGCCGAACCCACTCCCGTCCTTGGTGGTCGTGGTCTGGTTGGTGAAGTAGCAGTAGTCCGAGCCGTCGGGGCCCTCGCTGGTGCAGCCGACGTCGCCCTCGAGGTTCTCGTAGCGCAGGCGCTCGAACTCCCGGCTCATGTACGTCACCTCGCCGGCGCGGCGCATCGTCTCCACGGTCGTGGAGTTGTACCACTGGTCGTCCGCGAGCGGGTCGCCCGCGTAGCTGCCGCTCGCGTAGAGCTTGCGGCGGAGGACGCAGGCCTCGAAGAACACGCGGCCGAGCGCGCCGTCGCTGTAGCCGTCGGCGCAGTGCTGCTCCATCTCGTACGAGCCCGCCACCGTCCACGCGTCACTCCACTGCTCGGCCACGCCGGCGAACGAGCCGGCGGTGACGAGCGAGCCGGAGCTGTGCGAGAACTCGAGCTGCTGCAGCGGGAACGCGATCTTCACGTCGGGCGTCCAGGGCGTGAAGGCGAGGATCCTCGCCTTCTGCCACCGCTGGACCTGGGTGAGCTCGTTCACGCGCTGGTCGGTCGACGTGGGGCCGTTCCGCGACTCGAAGCGCTCGTTGATCTCGGAGCGCTGCCAGTGCGAGACGCCCGCGTCCTCCACTCGCGCGGTGTAGAGCAGCTCGCTCGGCTGCTCGACGGCGATCGACCCCGCCACCTCGTTGTTGGTCGCGTCCCACTCGCCGGGACGGACGCCCTCCACCGAGACGCGCACGGCGTGCGAGCCCGCCACGAAGCGATACGTGAACGCGCAGCTCACCGCGCTCGCGGCGTCCACCCAGATGCCGTTCGCGCGGTCCACCTCGCCGCCGTCCACCGAGAGCACGCAGTTCGCGCGCGCGCCGACGTCGCCGTTGATCTCGCGCACGACGGCCGCGATGTCCACCGGGGCGCCGGGCGCCGCCTTCGCGGGCGCGTCGAGCCCCGAGACCGTGAGGTCCGGGAGGCGCTTGGCCTTCTCGCGCACCACGATGACGTCGGTGCGCGGGTCGATCCCGGTGACGTGGGCCGTCACCTGCAGCGTGCGCCCCGGGCCGACGCCCGGCAGCGCCTGCGACCAGCTGCCGCCCGCGGCGAGACCGTCGTAGTTGCGCGTCCAGATCGGCCGCTGGAGCTTGTTCGCCTCGAGCAGCTTGACCTGCAGCCGCTCGATGTTGCCCGGCGCGGCCGCGGTCGCGTCCATCGCGCCCGTGGTCACCTGGAGCGTCGTCCGGCCGTCGCGGCCGTAGAGCGCGCGGACGTTGAGGCTCGCGTTGCCGGCGCGACCCGTCGCGTGCGGCTTCCCGGCGTCGCGGTACTTCATCGTGTTCTGCGCGCGGGCCGGGAGCCCCACCTGCATGGCGCCCGTCGCCGCAGCCGCCGCGACCGGCGCGGCGCCGCTCGGGACGGACGTGGGCTCGTCGGAGCAGGCGCCGACGAGCGCGCCGAGCACGACGAGGCCGAAGATATCGAGAAGGCGAGTGCCGGGGGAACGCATAGACCTACTCCGGTGCTAGGGACGCGACCGACGCGGGTGGTGCGTCCACGCGTACAGCGGTGCGGCTCTGCGTGGACCGGCCGAAGCCGATACGTCGGCGCCCGCGGGGAGCGGACTGGAGCGCGCGAGCTACCCGCGCGTTGGGGTGGGAAGCGCGGCCCGCGGTGCTGCCACGGGCTGCTGTCATTATCGACTGCCCCCGCCGCGGCCCGGTCACCGCATTTTGCGGGACAATGTGCGCGCTTCGCGGGTCAATGTGACCGACGCGTGCGGGCAAAATGCCACACCCGTTAGGCGTGTGACCCGCGACACGGCGACCGCCTCGCGAACCCCCCCGCGCGGGCCGCCGACGGTCAGCCCGTCGGGCCTCCGCGCGCGGCGGTCGCCAGCCGGACCTCGAGCGTGCCCACCGCCGCCTCGAGGTGCAGGAGCAGTGCGCGGATGAAGAGCACGACGCCCGTCATCTCCAGCGCCTCCTCGCAGAGCGTCAGGAGCTGATAGCCGAGGTGGTCGTAGATGTCGACGCCGCCGTGCGCGAACAGCTTCGACTCCAGCATCTCGAACCCCATCGCGCCGGCCACGTAGACCGTGCCCGCGACGAGAAAGCGCCGGCGCGTGGCGGCGGGCAGCGCGAGGAGCCAGCGCGCGTGCGTCACGAGCAGCAGCACGCCGACGGCTCCCCAGGCGAGCACCCAGGCGTAGTACAGCGCGCCCGTGCCGCCGACGAGGTCGCGCAGCGGGTCGCTGATCCGCTCGTGGAGGGCGCACGCCTCGTCCACCGACATCACGGCGAACAGCGCGGCCACGGAGAACCAGTACGCCGCGTACCGCTCGCCCTGGCGGCGCGCGACGGCGCCCGCGATCGCGAGCAGCGGCGCGCACGCGAACAGCGTCAGCGCCTGGTACCACGCCTGCGGGTTCTGCTCGACGTCCAGCGAGACGAGCCAGTGGAACCCACCCCGCTCCGCGTGCCCGAGCCCATGCCTCAGGACGAGGCTCACGGAGTACAGCAGGACGAACGTCGCGATGACGAGTCCCAGCCACCGCGCGACGCGGTTGGCGGACACGGTGAAGACCACGTGGCGATACTCCGTCGCGTCTGAATGGAAAGGCCAGTTGCGAAGGACGAGCGCCGGACGGGTGTGGTCACACGCAGCGCGCATGCCGCGCGCACGCGGCGCGCGCACGCCGCGCGCGGTCGCGCCTGGCGAGTCGCCAGGTCGTTTCGGCTCACTGGATGTGCTGCAGGGCCATCCCGCTGAGCTCCTTGCAGCAGGACTCGATCTCCAGCGCCATGCTGTTCGAGGACCGGGCCGCGACGCGCACGGCCGGGTGGGATCCGTGGACCGGGCACTTGATGGAGTCGAGCTCGCGCGAGAGGTCCTCGCCGACCCGCCGGATCACGGCGCCGAGCAGCGCGTCCCCGATGTTGCGCGGGTCCGTGCGGCGGCCGTTGACCTCATAGGTGATCTTGACGCCGAACATCGCTGTCTCCCGGCCGCGAGGCCTCGAAGCTCATGCCGGCCCGCGCTCTGGCGAGTGCCGAGGGCGACTCACGACGGCTGGACGGACGGTCCGGTCGGCGGGAGGAAGGGCGGGAAGGCACCGGCCTTCAGCTCGTCGAAGGTGAGGATGTAGATGTGCGCGAGCCCCGGAAGCGCGTGGACGCTCGCGCCGGCACGCCGGAGCGCCTCCTCGACGAGCGACCAGTCGGCCTCCCCAGCCGCGGCCGGGAGGGTCGACGGGACGTAGACCTGATCCCTGGGGGACAGTCGCCCCGCCCCGACCGCGCGCGCGAGGTCGGCGACCGTGTTCAACAGGATCACGAGGCTGGCTCC
>JBJMNJ010000127.1:0-2551 GCA_045804325.1 Gemmatimonadaceae bacterium | reverse complement strand
AGCCCAGCCCAGAGCCGACATGCCGATCCCCTCACGGTCGCGCCCGCTCGCCCTCCTCCTCACCCTCTCGCTCCCCGTGGCCGCTGCGGCGCAGGGCGGTCCCGCCGAGCCGGGGCCGCTGCGCGAACTGCCGGCTCGCGGCACCGTCGCGTTCGTCGGCGTCGCGGTGGCGAGCGCGGAGGCCGACCGGGCCCTGCCAGGCCAGACCGTCGTCGTGCGCGACGGGCGCATCGTCGCCGTCGGGCCCGAGGCGCGGACCGCCGTGCCCCCCGGCGCAGTGCGAATCGACGGCCGCGGCCGCTTCCTCGCTCCCGGGCTGGTCGACACCCACGCCCACTGGGCCGCCGGGGATGAGTCGCTCGCGACCGGCGCCGGCCGGCAGCTCGCCCTCTACCTCGCCAACGGCGTCACGACCGTCCGCGGCTTGGGCGGCGCATCGACGGCGCTCCGGCTCCGCGACCGGGTGCGCGCGGGCGACGTGCTCGGCCCCGCGATGTACGTGGCCGCGCCCTCGCTCAACGGCAACTCGGTGAAGTCGCCGGCCGAGGCGGTGCAGAAGGTGGCGGCGGCGAAGGCGGCGGGATACGACGCCATCAAGACGCACGGCAACTTCTCGAGCGGCGAGGTCTACGACAGCATGGCGGCGGCCACGCACCGGGCCGGGCTCCCCCTGTCGGGCCACGTGACGCCGGAGTTCGGGCTCCGCCGCGCGATCGAGGCGGGACAGCAGGTGGAGCACCTCGACGGCTTCATCGCCGCGGCGACCCGCGACGGTGCGCCGCCGCCGGGGGGTGCGGAGGGTGGGCAGCTGGTGTTCGACCCCGTCGCGCTCGCGAACGTCGATTCCGCGAAGGTGAAGGCGCTCGCGGCGGAGATGGCGCGGCGCAAGATCGTGAACGGACCGACGCTCGCCCTGTTCGAGCTGCTGGCCTCGGACGAGACGCCGGAGCAGCTCGCGGCGCGCGAGGAGATGCGCTACGCGCCGGCGCGCGCGGTCGCGCAGTGGAAGACGCAGGTGGGCGAGATTACCCGAAGCGCACCGGCCGAGGGGCGTCACGCCTTCATCGCGCTCCGCCGGGGCATCGTGCGCGAGCTGTACGCCGCGGGTGTGCAGCTCCTTCCCGGATCCGATTCGCCGCAGCTGTTCATGCTTCCGGGGTTCGGGCTCCATCGCGAGCTGCGCGCCCTCGCCGATGCGGGACTACCGCCGCGCGCGGTGCTGGCCGCCGCGACGCGCGACGCCGCCGCGTATCTGGGGCGCAGCGACGCGGGGCGCGTGGCCGTCGGCGCGCGCGCCGATCTCGTGCTGCTCGACGCCGACCCGTTCGCCGACGTGAGCAACCTGCAGCGCATCGCGGGCGTGATGGTCGACGGCCGCTGGCTGCCGAAGGAACGGCTCGACGCGATGCGGGAGGCGGTGGCGCGAGAGGTGGCTAAGATCCAGTAGCCGGTGGGCAGTAACCAGTAGCCGGTAGCTGCGGATTCGGGTGCGACGTGATTGAATCCCCGAGTCCGAATTCACCGACGACCGACCACCGACTACCGACAACAGTCCTCAGACCTCGCGCCATGGCCCGCATACTCATCGTCGAAGACAATGCCGACCTCGCGTTCGGGCTGAGTCGCACGCTCGAGTCGGAGGGGCACGAGGTAGCGCTGGCGGCGGACGGGCCGGCGGGAGTGCGCGAGGGCGTCGCGCGGCGTCCCGAGCTCGTGATCCTCGACCTCATGCTGCCGGGGCAGGACGGCTTCCGCGTGCTCAAGCAACTGCGCGGGGCCGGGCTCGAGATGCCCGTGCTCATCCTCACCGCACGCGGCGAGGAGGCGGACAAGGTGCACGGCTTCCGGCTCGGCGCCGACGACTACGTGACCAAGCCGTTCAGCCTCTCGGAGCTGCTCGCGCGCGTGCAGGCGCTGCTGCGGCGCGCGCGTCCCTCCGGCGCGGTGGAGCATCCGACGTTCGACTTCGGCGACGTGCACGTGGACGACGCGGCGCGCGTGGTCACGAAGGGCGGGCGCACGATCGCGCTCACGCCGCGCGAGTGGGATCTCCTGAGCGCCTTCGTGCGCCGGCCGCGCCAGGTGCTGTCGCGACAGATGCTGCTCGAGCAGGTGTGGGGCTTCGCGAGCGACGTGACGACGCGGACGATCGACATCCACGTGAGCGAGCTGCGACGCAAGCTGGAAGACGACGCCGGCGAGCCGCGGCACTTCGTGACCGTGTGGAAGACGGGGTATCGGTTCGATCCGTGACCGAGCCCTCCGTTCCCCGCACGGGCGCGCGTCCGCTGCGGACCGGCGACTGGATCGCGGAGCAGCGGCGGCGGTATGCGCCGCCCACGCCGCCCCCGCCGCCCAAGCCATCGGGACGGGCGGCGTTCGTCGCGCGGCTGCGCGCGGCGCCGGAGCTGCCGATCGCCGCGCTCGTGTTGCTCATCGTTGTCGTGCTGCTGTCGTGGCGCGCGATGCGGGTGCAGGAGGAGGTGCGCGGCGAGCTGGTGACGTCGCTCGAGGAGTCCTTCCCCTACACGCAGAACGAGGTCGACACCTG
>JBJMNJ010000126.1:0-4428 GCA_045804325.1 Gemmatimonadaceae bacterium | reverse complement strand
ATGGCCTTGACGTCGTCCGGCGTCACGAACGTGCGACCGCGCAGGAACGCGTGCGCGCGCGACGCCTGCGCGAGTGCGATGGTCGCGCGCGGGCTCGCGCCGAACTCCACGAGCGGCACGAGCTCCGCGAGCCCGGCCTCGGCCGGGGAGCGCGTCGCGTGGACGATCTCCACGATGTAGTCGACGATGCGCTCGTCCATGTACAGCTCGGCGATGCGCCGGCGGGCGTCGAGGATGGCCGCGGGCGTCGCGACGTGCTGCACGTCGATCGGCGCGCCGCTCGCCATGCGCCGCATGATCTCGCGCTCCTCCTCCTTCGTGGGGTAGCCCACGCGGAGCTTCAGCATGAAGCGGTCGACCTGCGCCTCGGGCAGCGGGTACGTCCCCTCCTGCTCGATCGGGTTCTGCGTGGCGAGCACGAGGAACGGCTCCTCCAGGCGGAACGTCGTGCCGCCGATCGTCACCTGCTTCTCCTGCATCGCCTCGAGCAGCGCCGCCTGCACCTTGGCCGGCGCGCGGTTGATCTCGTCGGCGAGGATGATGTTGGCGAAGATCGGCCCCTGCTTCACCGAGAACTTCCCCGAGCTCTGGTCGAAGACCTGGGTGCCGAGGACGTCCGCGGGGAGCAGGTCGGGGGTGAACTGGATGCGGTTGAACGACGTCGAGATCGTCTCCGCGAGCGTGCGCACGGTGAGCGTCTTCGCGAGCCCCGGCACGCCCTCCAGGAGCACGTGGCCGCCCGTGAGCAGCCCGATGAGCAGGCGGTCGACCATGTACTCCTGCCCCACGACGCGGCGGGACACCTGCCGCAGCACGGCGTCGATGAGCGAGGCGTCGGAGGACGACTGAACCTGGGTTGCCATGAGTTCGGGTGCCGGTGAGAGTGCGTGCCTGAGCCTGCCTAGTCCGTTACCGCGCGCGGGGCGCCGCGGTTCCCTCGGGGGCGCCTAGCGCCCCTCGGGCTCGGCGTTCGCGAGCGCCTTGAGGATGTCCCGCTCCTTGGCCGTGAGGCCGCGCGTCTCGCCTTCCGCGAGCTGCCCGAGCTTCACGGGGCCGAAGCGCGTCCGCACGAGCCGCTCGACCTCGAGGCCGAGGGCCTCGCAGAGACGCCGGACCTCGCGGTTGCGCCCCTCGGCGATCGTGACCTCGAACGTCCAGCGGCGCGCCCCCGCCGGCTCGGCGTGCACGTCCAGGACGTGGACGATGCCGTCCTCGAGCTCCACGCCACGCCGCGCCGCGCGCGCGGCCTCGCCGGCGTTGCCCCGCACGGTGGCGACGTACGTCCGCTCCACCGCGCGGCTCGGGTGCGTGAGGCGATGCGCCGCGTCGCCGTCGGTCGTGAGCAGGAGCACACCTTCCGTCATGAAGTCGAGCCGTCCCACGTAGGTGAGACCCGGCGTCTCCGGCACGTACTCGAAGACGGTGGGACGCCCCTCCGGGTCGGACCGGGTCGTCATCACGCCGCGCGGCTTGTTGAGGACGATCCACGTCGCGCGCTGTTCCGGCCTTCCGACCGCCCGGCCGTCCACGGCGATGCGGTCGCGGTCGGGGTCCACGCTCTGCCCCACGCGGGCCGGAGTGCCGTTCACCGTCACGCGGCCCGCGGCCACGAGCTCCTCGGCGGCGCGGCGCGAGGCGATGCCCGCGCGCGCGAGCGCGCGCTGGATGCGCATGGGCTCCGCCATCAGTGGGCGCCGCCGCCGTCCGCCGACGCGACCCGGGCCGGGGCGACGCCCGCCGCCTCGACGGCCTCCGCCGCGGCCGCGTCGTCGCGCGCGTGACGCGCGTCCGACGCCGCGTGCAGGCCGGCGCCGCGCAGGGCGATCGCGAGCTCGTCGGCGCGCGGCAGCTCCTCGAGGTGGCGCAGCCCGAACTGCTCGAGGAACGCCGACGTGGTGCCGTAGTGCAGCGGGCGGCCGAGCCCCTCGCCGCGCCCGACGACGTCGATGAGGCCGCGCTCGTGCAGCGACTTCAGCACGCCGCCGACGGCGACCCCGCGGATCTCCTCGATCTCGGCGCGGCCGATCGGCTGCCTGTACGCTATGATGGCCAACGACTCGAGCGCCGCCGCGGAGAGCCGCTGCGGGCGCGCCGCGAGCTGCGCGCGCTCGATCGCCTCGGTGTACTCGGCGCGGGTCAGGATCTGCCAGCCGGCGCCCATCTCCACGAGCTCCACGCCGTGTCCCTCGACGTCGAAGTGCTCGCGGATCTCGTCGAGCGCCGCGGCGACCGCGGCCGGGGAGGCGTCCGGGTCGAGCGCCGCGAGCTCCTCCGCCGCGATGGGCCGGGGGCTCGCGAAGAGCGCGGCTTCAAGCAGCCTCGCTAACGGCGTCACGCGTGATCTCCACGTCTGCGTACGGGCGCGGCTGGGCGAGCTTCACCTCGCCCAGCTTCGCCATCTCGAGGAGCGCCAGCAGCGCGCTCAGAATCACCCACGGCTCCGCGCCGGGCTGCACGACGTCGCGCCACCGCAGGGTCGCGCGCGTCGCGATGAGCGTGCGCACCGTGACCAGCGCGCCGGCCACGTCGAGCGCGCGCGGCACGACCTCGTGCAGGGTCGGGGGGCGCACCGTGCGCAGCACGCGGTCCACGGCGCCGAGCAGCTCCCCGAGCGAGAGCGCGAGCGGCGCCGCGGTCGTCGCGGCCGGGGCGGGCGGCGCCTGCACGAAGGAGCGCGCGAACCGATTGCGCCGGTCCTCGCCGAGCCGCTCGAGGACGTCCACGACCTCGCGCATCTGCTGGTACTCGAGGAGGCGGCGCACGAGCTCCGCGCGCGGGTCCTCCCAGCCCTCGTCCTGCTCGTTGCGCGGGAGGAGCATCTGCGCCTTGATCCGCAGGAGCCGCGCGGCCATCTCGAGGTAGTCCGCGGCCTCGTCGAGGCCGAGGTGCTTGATGCGCGCGAGGAACTGCTGCGCGATGCGCGTGATCGGGATGTCGTAGATGTCCACCCGCTCGTCGCGGATGAGCGCGAGCAGCAGGTCGAGCGGCCCGGCGAACGCGGGCAGCTCGACGACGAACGTGCCCGCGCCGTCGCCCGCGTGAGACGTGGCGCCGTTGCCGCCGCCGGGCGCCGTCACGACGTCCACGGGCCCGCGAGCATGAAGGGGTCGGCCACGCCGCGCGCGATGCCGTAGAGCACGCCGGCGGGGAGCATCCAGATCTGGAGGACCGGCCGTGCGACGGTGATGAGGGCGAAGAAGACCAGGAAGCCGTAGGCCCCGATGCGCATGTAGGCCAGCGCCCAGGCGGGCGGCAGGAGGTACTTCATCACGTGCGAGCCGTCGAACGGCGGCAGCGGGAGCAGGTTGAGGACCGCCAGGATGAGGTTGAGGCGGATTCCCATCTCCAGCATCGCCTGGAGGATCGACACCGACGGCGTGAGGCCCGGCACCGCGCGCCCGATGAGGCCGGTGACGATGATGAGCAGCGTGGAGGCGACGGCCAGCAGGAAGTTCATCGTGACGCCGGCCAGCGAGACGATGATGTCCCCGCGCTTGAAGTTGCGGAACTTCCGCTTGTCGAACGGCCAGGAGCGCGCCCACCCGAACGGGGTCGAGCCGACGATCAGCGTGAGCGCCGGGACGAGGATCGACCCGACGGGGTCGATGTAGGGCCGCGGATCCCAGGTGACGCGGACCGAGGTGTCCCCCTGGTGGTACGCCGCCCAGCCGTGCGCCCACTCGTGCGCCACGATGGAGAAGAGCAGCACCGGCGCGGCGATGAGGAACGACTCGAGGTTGAAGGATCCCAACGGTGGAGGGCTGGCGAGGAGGGATCGGGCGGGGACGGCGGAAGTTAGCCGTCACGCGAGCCAAAGCCAAGTAGCGCCTTGACATGGCTCGCCGAGCGGTCTACGTTTCGGGTCTGTCCGGGACACCCTGTCGCCCGGCTCGTCATCGATTCTTGGAGACTCTTTCGTGCCGAACATCGCCTCCGCAAAGACGAACATGCGGAAGTCGCGCGCCGCGAACGTGCGCAATCGCGCCCAGCGGTCCGCGCTGCGTACCGCCCTGAAGAAGGCCCAGGCGCCTGCCGCGAGCGCCGACGAGCGCCAGAAGGCGGTCAAGATGCTCGATCGCGCCGCCTCCAAGGGCCTCATCCACCGGAACGCCGCCGCGCGCCACAAGAGCCGCCTCGCCAAGGCGAGCGCCTGAGCCGCAGCGGTGTCGGAAGCGAAGAGGGGCGGGACCCGACCGGGTCCCGCCCCGCGCGCGTATAGGCCCTCGCCGAGCCCTACATCGCCGCGAGCTCGCCGCCGCAGCGCTCGCAGTACCACTCGGTGGAGTAGTTCATCGTCCCGCACTCGTGGCACCGGAGCGTCTTCACCTGCTCCGTGGGCACGTCCTTGAGGAACGCGGGGACCTTCCCCGTCTCCGGCGATGGACGCGCCGCGGGCTGGTGGTCCGCGACGCTCACCGAGGGCTGTCC
>JBJMNJ010000125.1:0-8667 GCA_045804325.1 Gemmatimonadaceae bacterium | reverse complement strand
CGGCGTCCCGGCCGGGGCGGGCCGGTGACCGTGGCGACGTTCGCGGACGACCTCGAGCAGGTGGCGGCCGACGGGCCGGCGTGGCTCGCGCCGGTGCGCGAGCGCGCGCTCGGCCGCTTCCGCGCGCTCGGCTTCCCCACGACGCGCGACGAGGACTGGAAGTACACGAGCACCGCGCCCATCTCGGAGGCGGACTGGCTCCTCCTCCGCGAGCCGGGCGGCGAGGTGACGCGGCAGGACGTGGACGCGCTGGCCCTCGACGCCGCCTGGACGACGCTCGTCTTCGTCAACGGCCGCTACGCCCCCGAGCTCTCGCGCACGGGCGGCCTCGCCGACGGACTGCGGGTGGCCGACCTCGCGAGCGTGCTCCGCGGCGACGCGGGCCCCGAGCTCGCGCGCCTCGCCGAGACGCACCTGGCGAAGGTGGCCGGCTTCGAGCGGCAGGCGTTCACGGCGCTCAACACGGCGCTCATGAGCGACGGCGCCGTGGTGTACGCGGCGAAGGACGCCGACGTGCGCGGCCCCGTCCACCTCGTGTTCGTCTCCGACGCGGCGGCGGCGCGGGGGGTGACGCACCCGCGCAACCTCGTCGTCGCCGAGCGCAACTCGCGGCTCACGGTCGTGGAGACGTACGCCGCCCTCGGCGACGCCACCTACTTCACGAACGCGGTCACCGAGGCCGTCGTGGCCGACGGGGCGACGCTGCGCCACTACAAGGTGCAGCGGGAGAGCGCGCGCGCCTTCCACGTGGGCACGATCGAGGTCCGGCAGGCGCGCGACAGCCACTACGTGAGCTTCTCGTTCGCGGTGGGCGCGCGCCTCGCGCGCACGAACGTCTACACGTCGCTCGCCGGCGCGGGCGGCGGCGCCACGCTGAACGGCCTGTACCTGCTCGACGGCGAGCAGCACAGCGACCACCAGACGCGCATCCACCACGTCGAGCCGAGCTGCTACAGCCGCGAGCTCTACAAGGGCATCCTGGGCGGCACGTCGCACGGCGTGTTCAACGGCAAGGTGTACGTGGAGCCCGCGGCGCAGAAGACGGACGGCAAGCAGGAGAACCACACCCTGCTCCTCTCCGACCGCGCGCACGTGGACACGAAGCCGCAGCTCGAGATCTTCGCCGACGACGTGAAGTGCACGCACGGGGCGACGGTGGGGCGCATCGACGAGGCGGCGCTCTTCTACATGAAGAGCCGCGGCGTGGGGCGCGAGCTCGCCCGCAATCTCCTCACCTACGCGTTCGCGGCGGACGTGCTGGAGACGATCGAGGTGGACGCGGTTCGCGAAGGCCTCGAGCAGCTGGTCCTTTCGCGGTTCGTGTCCGACGCGGGCGGCGACGTCCCGCATCGCAACGGCTAGCGGCGTTCGTGCCGACCGTCGGAGCGGATCAGCAGTGAGCGCATGAGCGACCTAGCCGACCTGTACCAGTCCATCATCCTCGACCACAACCGCCGCCCCCGCAACTTCGGCGAGCTCGCCGACGCGAACCGGCGGGCGGAGGGGCGGAACCCGCTGTGCGGGGACACCGTCGCGGTGTTCGTGCGCCTCGAGGGGGAGCGGCTGGCCGAGGTCAGGTTCGTGGGCGAGGGGTGCGCCATCTCGAAGGCCTCGGCCTCGCTCATGACGGCGTCCGTCGCCGGGAAGAGCGTGGCGGAGGCCGACGCGCTGTTCGAGCGCGTGCACGACATGATGATCGGCAAGGCGTCCGCCGAGGGGCTCGGGCCGCTCGCCGCGCTGGCGGGCGTGTCGCGCTTCCCCGTGCGCGTGAAGTGCGCGAGCCTCGCGTGGCACGCGCTGCGGAGCGCGCTGCACGCGCGCGCGGCGGACGCGCCGGGTGCCACCGCGAGCACGGAGTGAGGGTGGCCGACGACGGCTTCGACGTGGTGGCCTACGCGCCCGACCTCGCCGAGGGGGAGGTGCTGGGAGTGGAGACGCCGCGGGGGGAGAAGGTGTGCCTCGTGAACGTGCGCGGCGAGATCTGCGCGGTGCACGACGTCTGCACGCACGCGGAGTTCCCGATGCACGAGGGCTCGCTGCTCCCCGACGGCACGCTCGAGTGCGTGTGGCACGGCGCGCGCTTCGACCCGCGCACCGGCGCGGCGACGAAGGGGCCCGCCGTGGACCCGCTGCCGACGTACGCGGTGCGGGTGGAGAACGGCGAGATCATGATCGGGCCGAGGAAGGAGTCGGCATGAGGGACCTCAGGCGGGACTTTCCGCTGCTCGCGAACAGCCCCGGGCTGCACTACCTCGACTCGGCGGCGACGTCGCAGAAGCCGCGCGCGGTGCTCGACGCCCTCGTGCGGTTCTACGAGACGGCCAACGCGAACCCCCACCGGGGCGCGTACGCCCTCTCCGCCGCGGCCACCGACGCGTACGGCGCGGCGCGCGAGCGCGTCGCCCGCTTCCTCGGCGCGCGCGACGCCGCGTGCCTCGTCTTCACGCGCGGCACCACGGAGGCGCTGAACCTCGTGGCGGCGACGTGGGGCCGCGCGAACGTCGGCGCGGGCGACGAGATCGTCGTGACGGGGATGGAGCACCACGCGAACTTCGTCCCGTGGCAGCAGCTCGCGATCGAGCGCGGCGCGCGGCTCCGCATCTGCCGCCTCACCGCCGAGGGCGAGATCGACCTCGACTGCCTCGCGGGGCTCGTGGGCGGCCGCACGCGGCTCGTCGCGTTCAACCACGTGTCGAACGCGCTCGGCACGATCAACCCGGCGGCCGAGATCGCGCGCCTCGCGAAGCGGGCCGGCGCCGCGGTGGTGTGCGACGGGGCGCAGGGCGTGCCGCACCTGCCGGTGGCGTGGGAGTCGCTGCTCGAGGCGGGCGTGGACTTCTACGCCTTCAGCGGCCACAAGATGTGCGGGCCGATGGGCATCGGCGGGCTGCTCGGCCGCCGCGCGCTGCTCGAGGCGATGCCGCCCTACCAGACGGGGGGCGACATGATCGACCTCGTGGAGGACGACCGCACGACGTGGAACGTGCTCCCGCACAAGTTCGAGGCGGGCACGCCGAACGCGGCGAACGCCGTGGGGCTCGCCGCCGCGTGCGACTACCTCGACGCGATCGGGATGGACGCGGTGCGCGCGCACGAGCGGCGCCTCACGAGCGCGGCCTCCGCGGCGCTGGCCGCCATCCCGGGGGTCCGCGTGTTCGGCCCGCCGCCGGAGCGCCGCAGCGGCGTCGTGAGCTTCACGCTCGCCGACGTCCACCCGCACGACGTCGCGACGATCCTCGACGAGGCGGGCGTCTGCATCCGCGCGGGCCACCACTGCGCGCAGCCCCTCATGCGCCGGCTCGGCGTTGCCGCCACGGCGCGCGCGTCCTTCTACGTGTACAACGACGACGCGGACGTGGCGGCGCTGGCCGCCGGGCTGGAGCGCGCCCGTGCGCTGTTCGCCCCGGCCGGTGCCTGACGAGTCGGGCGCCGCGGCGGCGGGCACGGCCGCGCTCTACCAGGAGCTCATCCTCGACCACTACCGCCGCCCGCGCAACCGCGGCGCGCACGAGCACCCGGACGGCCGCGCCGACGCGCGCAACCCGCTGTGCGGGGACGAGGTGGAGGTCACGATCCTCGGCGACGGCGGGCGCGTGCGCGAGGCTCGCGCGGCCTCGCGCGGCTGCTCCATCGCCGCGGCGTCGGCGTCGATGATGACGGAGCTCGTCGCCGGCCGGGACGCCGGCGAGGTGGCGGCGCTCCGCGCCGCGCTCGAGTCCCTGCTGGGCGGGGACGCCGCCGCCGCCTCGGACGCCGCCCTCGGCGACCTGCGCGCGCTCGCCGGCCTCGCGCGCTTCCCCGCCCGGCACCGCTGCGCGCTGCTCCCGTGGGAGGCGCTGCGGCGGGCGATGGAGACACTACCAGGGAGCAGGGTGGGTGCGTAGTGAAGAGGGAGCAGCGACGACCCCCTCGGCGTCGCCCCTGCTCCCTGCTCCTGCTCCCTGCCGCGCGTCAGGGTCCCGGCTGCTGCGCCGGCCGATCGTGGCCGTTCGAGCGCGCCGAGGTCCACGGGAGCCCGGGCGCCGCGAGCGAGGTGTTCGGGCCCGCGTGCACCAGCGCGCGCACGTCCGCGAGGAGCGTCGCGAGGTCCACGGGCTTCGTGTAGACGCGGTCGGCGCCGGCGCGGCGCGCGGTCTCGAGGTCCGCCGGCTGCGAGCGCGTCGTGAGCACGACGATGCGCGCGCGGTGCGCGCGGTCGTCGTGTCGCAGGACGGCCGGCAGCACGCAGGCGCCGCGCGCGGCGTTCGCCCAGAGCTCGCAGACCACCACGTCGGGCACGTCGCGGCGCGCGGCCCACAGCGCGGCGTCCGCGTCGGCGGCCTCGGTGACGGCGTAGCCGTAGTACTCGAGCGCGATGCGGAGGATCGTGCGGGTCTCCGCGTCGGCGTCGACCAGCAGCACTTGCGGGGTCGTCATTCCCCACCTCCAGGTAGTCCGGCGCAGGTGCATCATGGGAAGGTCTGCCGGCACGTGCAATAGCCACTTTGAGGAGGTTGCGGAACGGTGACACGCTCGCACCACTCGTCCGGGCGGGGAGCGATCGACGCGTGGCGCTGGCACGTTCCAGCAGCAACGTGAGAGCCTTCCAACCCGGACAGCATGACCGCCGACAACCTTCCCGCGTCGCACCCTGTCGAACGGTGCGAATCCCACCCCACGAGGTCGCCCGTGCCCCCCCGCCCCATCGCGCGCCGCGCCATGCTGCTGGCGCTCATGCTCGCCGCCCCCGCCCTCCGCGCGCAGCCCGACTCCTCCCGCGAGGGGCTCTGGACGCTCGACGCGGACGTCAGCGACCGCGACGCGTACCTCCGCCTCGACATGGAGCGCCACGGCACGTGGGGGAACTGGTCCACCGGGAGCCGCGTGCCCTTCGAGCGCCTTCGCGGCCTCACCCGGGCGCAGAGCGAGAGTGCCGAGGGGCAGAACGTGCGCTTCGAGCTGCCTCGCGACGCCGGCACGCTGCGCTTCGAGGGGTGGATGCGGCGCGGGCGCGGGTCGGGTCACTTCACGTGGGCGCCGAGCCCCACGTTCGCCGCGGAGCTCGCGCGGCGCGGGCTCGAGCGCCCCGACGAGCGCGACATGTTCGAGCTCACGATGCACGACGTCGGCTTCGCCCTGGTGGACGAACTCGCGCGCCAGGGCTACGAGCGCCCCACGCTCGAGGAGCTCGTCACCCTCGGCCGCCACGGCGTCACACTCGACTACGTCACCGCGCTGGACCGGCTCGGCTACCGCGTGAAGGAGATCGAGGTGCTGCGGCAGCTGCGCGACCACGGCGTGACGCCGCAGTACATCGAGGGGCTGCGCAAGGCGGGCTTCCGCGACCTCTCGGCCGAGGACCTGCGCGTGGCGCGCGACCACGGCGTGACGCCGGAGGTCATCGACGAGTACGCGGCGCTCGGCTACCGCGACCTCGACATCGATGAGGTGCGCACGCTGGTGGACCACGGCGTGCGCCCGGAGTTCATCAAGGCGATGGCGAGGGCCGGCTACGCGAAGCTGTCGACGACGGACCTGCGGCGCGCCCGCGACCACGGCGTGACGCCGGCCTTCGCCCGCATGGCGCGCGAGCGCGCGGGGCGCGACGTGTCGCTCGACGAGGTGATCAGGATGAAGGACCGGGGGTGGGATCCCTGATCTCTCGGCCGAAGCCTAGTCTCTTCCTCTGCTCCCCCACTCCCACATCCCGAACATCGCCTTCTGCGATATGGGATGGCCGACCTGGCGCGCCTGCATCGCGATCTGGCCGCGGTGGTGCGCGTCGTGGGCGACGAGGTAGCCGAAGAAGCCGGCCGCGTCGGGGCGGAAGCCCTTGACGCGGCCCTCGCCGGCGAGTGCGTCGGCGAGCACCGCGGCGAGCGCGTCGCGGCTCCGCGCGAAGGCCTCGGCCGCCGCGGCGCGCGTCGCGTCGCGCGCGAGCTGCTCGGGAACGTCCGCCCGCTTCGCCGCCTTCAACCACATCACGCGCACGTTGTGCATGTGCGCGGCGATCGCCGCGATGGTGCGCCCCTTCCCGCCCGGCGGGTGGGCCGTCCACGCCGCGTCGCTGAGGCTCTCGAGCAGGTACTGGTTGATGCGGTCGTTGGTGTCGAAGGCGCGGAGCAGCGCCTCGGGGAGCGACAGCATGGGCGCCTGGCTGGCGGGCACGGACGGCTCCGGGAGGGTGGTGTGACGGGAGGCCGAAAGCTGAGATGGCCCGCCTCGTGCCGCAACCACGGCGCACCACCGGTCGATCTCACGCTCCCCTCGCCCCCTCCATGGCCGTTCCCCGCGAAGCCGCTCGCCCCGCCGGGGTGAGGAGCCGGGCGCGCCGCGCATCCCGGCGGGGGACGGCGCGCCCGACGCGCCGCGGGCTCCCGGCGGGAACTAGTCCGCCGCCGTCTGCCCGAAGCGCACGCGCCGCGTCTCGAGCTCCTGCCCCGTCGGCTGCGCCAGCGACGCGTACAGCTCCGGCCGCCGCGCCCGCAGCCACCGCCGCCCCGACGACGTCGGCAGCAGCGACGCGTCGAGGTCCGCGACGACCATCGCGTCGTCCGGCGAGCGCGTCTCCGCGACGACCTCGCCGTACGGGTCGAGCACCATCGCGTTCCCCGTGCGGATCTCGTCGTCGTCGGGCCCGACGCCGTTGGCGAACACGAGGAACATCCCGTTGTCGTGCGCGCGGCTCGGGAGCCAGCGCATGAGCCACCCGCGCCCCTTCGGCCCGCACAGCTCCGCCTCGCAGGCTGCCGGGTCCTCGTGCCGCCGCTCCCAGATCGCCGGGTCCACCTTCTTCATGCCGCGCGGGCTCACCGAGTCGCACCCGCCCGTCTGGTGCGGCGCGAGCAGCACCTCGGCGCCGAGGAGCGCGGTGGCGCGGACGTTCTCGACGATGTTGTTGTCGTAGCAGATCAGCACGCCCACGCGGCAGCCGTGCGGCGTGTCGAACACCGTGTAGCGGTCGCCCGCGGAGATCGTCGCGTGCTCGAAGACGTGGAGCTTGCGGTGCACCGCGTGCCGCCCGTCCGGCATCGCGACGACGTAGCTGTTGTAGACGCGCCCGCCGTCGAGCTCGAGGAGCCCCGCGCCGACGGTCAGCCCGTGCGCGCGCGAGAGCGCGAGCAGCTCCCGCGCGAGCGGACCGCCCGGCACCGGCTCGGCCAGCGCCGCGAAGTCCTCGGCCGAGAGCTTCCGCACGTGCCAGTAGCCCGTGAGGCACATCTCGGGGAAGGCGATGATCTCGACACGCTGGCGCGCCGCCTCGGCGACGAACTCGCGCACGCGCCCGATGTTGTACGCCTTGTTTCCCGGCGCGTGCTGGAACTGCACGGCGGCCACGCGCACGTCGCGCATCGCTGGCCTCTGCCCCGTCAGGGACGCATGGCGCGGCGCTGGAGCTCGCGCCAGGTCACGAGCGTCACGCCGTTGTCCTTGAGCGCCTGCCGGAACTCCGGGCTCGAGAGCACGTCGAGGTCGCGCTGGCGCCAGGCCGAGCCCCACGGCTCGAAGCCCTCCATCACGGCCTGCAGCTCGGCGTTGTCGTAGCCGACGTGCACGATGAACTCGGTGAGTCCCGGCTTCAGCTCCTTGACCTGCTTCAGGTACCAGTCCTTCCACTGCTCCTTCGGGAGCTCGTCGCTGGCGGTCGCGACGGCGTCGAGCGTGATGTCGCCCGGGCGGAGCCCCGGCTGCAGCTCGCCGCGCCCCTCGGGGTTCGTCATCGCGAGGAACGGGATGCCGTACTCGTGGGCCACCTTCGACAGCACCGCGTAGAGGTCCGGGCGCGTGAAGAGCGACCCCATGTGGCTGTCGAGGTGCGTCGGGCGGATGCCGAGCTTGTAGGCGAGCGCGATCTGCGCGCGGATCTCGCGCTCGGCGTCCTCGGCCTTCGCGTGGTCCCGGATCATCGTCTCGCGCGTCCACAGCGTTCCCGTCGAGTCCACGAGGCTCGGCACGCTCTCGCGCGCGGAGAGCGGGCCCCAGCGGTAGGTGTTCCACTCGCTGGTGAGCGTGAGGTGGAGGCCGAGGTCCGCGTCCGGGTTCGCGCGCGCGTAGGCGGCGACCTCGGTGATCCACGGCGTCGGCATCATGATGCTCGCCGACGTGATCGCCCCGCTCTTGAAGGCGTCCCACGTCGCGCGGTTCACCGAGTGCGCGACGCCGATGTCGTCGGCGTGGATGATGAGGAGCTTGGTGCCCGGCGGGTAGCCGAGCCGCTCGGCGGTGTTGCGCGGCTGGGCGGCGGGGCGATCCTTCGTGACGGACTGCGCGGGCAGCGCAGCGGCGGCGAGCAGCGAGAGGGCGGCCACGAGCGAACGCGGCGAGGGCATGAGGCGGCTCCGGGGCGGTGGTCGGACTACGCTACCGGCCGGAACGCCGCGGCGGAAGGCGGGTGCGCCGGATCGTCCTAGAGGTCCGCGCAGCTCTTCACGATCCGCCCGCAGTTGCGGCAGAGCAGCTTGCAGCTCCGCCACCAGGTGTCCGTGGAGCCGCAGACGTCGCAGGCATCCGACTGGGGAGAGTCGGCGGGCGGGCGCTCGGGCGAGGGGTCGGCCATGGGGCGAATATACGAGAAAGGAGAGAGGAGAAAGGACAGTCCACTTCCTCTCCTCTCTCCTTTCCCGAGCTCACTCCGCCAGGAGCCCCAGCTTCAGCGCCGACTTCACGTAGTCCGCGCGGTGGGCGAAG